>JASHOX010000080.1 GCA_030038415.1 Xanthobacteraceae bacterium | reverse complement strand
ATGCCGTGCAGGAACACGAGCGGCTGCTCGTCATTGTCGGGTATCGACGTGGCGGCCCCGGCTATCGTGGTGGTGTCATCCATCGCGCCCGATCATTCATAGCGCAGCGCTTCGACCGGATCGAGCCGCGCCGCGCGCCATGACGGATAAAGCGTCGCCAACAGCGACAGGCCGAGCGCCATGACCACGACCGCGGTGGTTTCCTTGACGTTCATGTGCGCCGGCAGTTGCGACAGGAAATACAGCTCCGGCGAGAACAATTCGGTATTGGTCAGCCAGGACAAAAAGCGGCGGATATCCTCGATATAGGCGCAGACGATCACGCCGATGACGAAGCCGACGCCGGTGCCGACCACCCCGATCGAGGCTCCGGTGATGAGAAAGACCCGCATGATGGCGCCTTGGGTGGCGCCCATGGTGCGCAGGATGGCGATGTCGCTGCCTTTGTCTTTGACCAGCATGATCAGGCCGGAGACGATATTGAGCGCCGCCACCAGCACGATCAGCGTGAGGATCAGGAACATCACATTGCGCTCGACCTGCAGCGCATTGAAGAAGGTGGCGTTGCGCTGGCGCCAATCGACCATGTAGATCGGCCGCCCGGCGGCGTCGGTAACGGCCTTGCGGAAGCCGTCGATATGGTCCGGATCGTCGGTATAGACCTCGATCGCGGTGACGTCGCCGGCGCGATTGAAATAGGCCTGCGCTTCGGTCAGCGGCATGAAGACAAAGGCGGAATCGTATTCCGACATGCCGATCTCGAAGACGGCGGCGATCTTATAGGCCTTGATGCGCGGCGTCGTGCCCATCGGCGTCACCGCGCCGCGCGGCGCCACCAGCGTGAGATTGTCGCCGGCGCGCACCGAAAGCTGCTCGGCGAGCCGGGCGCCGATGGCGATGCCCTGCCCGTCATCGAAGCCGGCCAGCGTGCCCTGCTTGATGTTCTTGGACACCTGCGTGAGCTTCATCAGATCGGCGCCACGCATGCCGCGGACGACGACGCCGGAGGCATTGAACGGCGACGACGCCAGCGCCTGGCCTTCGACCAGCGGCGCGGCGAGATAGATGCCGGGAACCTTCGACACGCGGTCGGCGACGGCCGCGTAGTCGGTGAGCGGCGATTCCAGCGGCTGGATCAGAAGATGGCCGTTGAGCCCCAATATCTTGGTCAGGAGTTCCTGGCGGAACCCGTTCATCACCGCCATGACGATGATCAAGGTGGCAACGCCGAGCATGATGCCGAGGAACGAAAACCCGGCGATGACCGAGATAAATCCTTCTTTGCGCCGCGCGCGCAAATAGCGCAGCGATAACATCCACTCATAGGCCGAAAAGGGATGGGTGCCGGTCGAATCGGCCATCTCTGTCAGGTCCCCGTGATCACCCCGAGTTTCACACGATTCTGGCGGTTTCAAGCCGCACGAATTCGCGTCAAACCGTCGCCGCGCACAGATTCATTTTCATTCATGCGCTCAAGCGCGCGATGGCGTCGGCCACCGTCATGAGTTCCCGCGCCCCGTCAACGCGTCGTTTCAGCTCGACCTTGCCCTCGGCGAGACTGCGCGGCCCGACCAGGATCTGCCAAGGAACGCCGATCAGATCGGCGGTGGCGAATTTGGCGCCGGGCCGCTCGTCAAGGTCGTGATAGAGCGTGTCGATGCCTTTGCCATTGAGCGCGCTGTAAAGCTCCTCGCAGGCCTTGTCGGTATCGGCACCGCCCTGTTTCAGGTTGAGGATCATGACCTTGAAGGGTGCGACCGGCTCCGGCCAGACGATGCCCGCGTCGTCATGGGAGGCCTCGATGATGGCCGCCACCAGCCGGCTCGGCCCGATGCCGTAGGACCCCATGTGCACCGGCCGCTCGACGCCGTCGTGGCCGGTCACGACCGCCTTCATCGGCTCGGAATATTTGGTGCCGAAATAGAAAATATGGCCGACTTCGATGCCGCGCGCCGAAACGCGTTTGTCGGGCGCTATCGCCTCGAAGGCGGCCACGTCATGCTTCTCCGAGGTGGCCGCATAGAGCGACGTCCACTTATCCACAATGGCCTGCAGCCGCCCGATATGTTCGAAATCGACATCCGGGCCGGGAACTTCGAATTCGAGATATTCCTTGTCGCAGAACACTTCGCTCTCACCGGTATCGGCGAGGATGATGAATTCGTGGGACAGATTGCCGCCGATCGGACCGCTTTCCGCCACCATCGGGATCGAGCGCAGCCCCATGCGGGCGAAAGTACGCAAATAGGCGACGAACATCCGGTTATAGGCGTGCTTGGCGCCGGCAAAATCGAGGTCGAAGGAATAGGCGTCCTTCATGAGGAACTCGCGCCCGCGCATCAGCCCGAAGCGTGGCCGCACCTCGTCACGGAACTTCCATTGAATGTGGTAGAGATTGAGCGGCAGGTCCTTGTACGAGCGCACATAGGCGCGGAAGATCGCTGTGATCATTTCCTCGTTGGTCGGGCCGTAGAGCATGTCACGCTCGTGGCGGTCCTTGATGCGCAGCATCTCCTTGCCATAGGCCTCGTAGCGCCCGCTCTCGCGCCACAGATCGGCGGACTGGATGGTCGGCATCAAAAGTTCGATGGCGCCGGAACGGTCCTGCTCCTCGCGCACGATGGCGCAGACCTTTTGCAGCACCCGAAAGCCCAACGGGAGAAAAGCATAGATCCCGGCCGCCTCCTGGCGGATCATGCCGGCGCGCAGCATCAGCCGGTGCGAGACGATCTCCGCCTCTTTCGGCGTGTCACGCAAAATCGGCAGGAAGTAGCGGGAAAGGCGCATGAAATCTCATCGTGATGGGAACGGGCTGATGGCGCAGTGAAGCCGCAACGGCGGCGGAAATACAAGAGCCCGCCCGGCGGGGCGCGGCGCCGACGCGCCTTGCAAATTATTTTGCCCCGCGCGGTGGTAACATGATGACAACGGCAGCAAGATCGATTACAAAATGCGGCGCGACCCGGTGCCGCGGTCTCAACGCGACATCGGGCCTAGCGGTCCAAGTCTCGGGAGGACGACCTGCGAGCGTAAAGCATCGCCAGCCACGCGAGTACTGCGTATCCAAGAACTAAGCGTGGGGTAGGGGTTGGATAA
>JASHOX010000014.1 GCA_030038415.1 Xanthobacteraceae bacterium | reverse complement strand
CGATGGCTTCACCAAGTTTGCCGTTCTGATGGGCAATGACGCCAAGGAGATGCTCGGCTTCCGGCACGTTGGGCTGCGCCTGGAGAATCTGGCGGCAGACCGCCTCCGCCTCCATCAGCTTGCCTTCGGTGCGGCAGCGCTCGGCGTACATCAACGCCTCCCCGAGCGGCATAAATGTCTGGTTTGGCTGTGCTTGCGCCATGATTGTGTCGATTACCATGGGGCTGTGCGGCGGGCGAAGGCGCGGGCAGTGGGCATGCCACCCAATCGACGCCTGCAGCTTCTCGTAATACAACTACAAGTGCCAAAACGCCTTCGCAATTCCCATGTCACAACCGGTGATTATTTTGCAACGGTCGGACAAATTCTACCTTATGACAGCGTTATAACCACCGTCATTCTTACCAATACATTTGCGGCGTCGCTCGCCGCTCGCATAAGCTGGAAATAGGGGCAGAAATGGCCGGATTCCGCCTCGGCGGGCCGGCCAGGGACAGTCGCATGCGGGCTCCGGGGAGCGTCGGCGGCCTTAAATTACGGACCGCGATCACAATCGGCGGCCCGACCTTTACGGGCGGCATTTCCAGCGCCGGCACGCTCTCGGCAGCAAACGGTGCCGGCATTTTTATCAGTAATACTGTCTCGACATTCACGGGCGGCATCGACAATGCTGGCACGATCTTGTCGGGTTTCAGCGGCATTTACGTCTACCTGGTGTCGACATTCTCGGGCGGCGTCACTAATTTCGGCACGATCTCGACTAATCTCGATGGCATTATACTTAATCAAACCCCGAGATTCTCGGGTGGCATCAGCAATTCCGGGGCGATCTCGGCGAGCTTCGCCGCCATTTATACGTTTAAGGTGGTCAGCTTTTCCGGAGGCATCGCCAACAGCGGCACGGTCTCGTCGGGCAGCAAGGCCATCTACGTCTGGGAAGACTTTTTCCGGCGGCATCAGTAACTCCGGCACGATTTCCGTGGGCTCCGCCGCCATCGCTGTCTTTGGCGGCCCGGTGAGCGAGACCTTCTCCGGCGGCATCGTCAATGCTGCGGGCGGCTTGCTGCAGGGCAACGAGGGCATTTCCATCTCGCTTCCCACCTTCCTCGGCGGCGTCAGCAATGCCGGCACGATCTCCGGCAATTACGGTATCTTTGCCGACAGTATCGTGACCTTTGGCACCACCGGCAGCCCGGGCGGCATCACCAACAGCGGCACGATCTCCGTTGGCTTTGTCGGCATCGAGATCGGGTACCGGACCGGGGGCGGTGTTACCGCTCCGATCTCGACTTTTGTCGGCAACGTGTCCAACAGCGGCACGATCACGGCGCAGACCGCGATCAACATCGTCCACTCAACCATCACCGGCGCGATTATCGACAGTGGCATCATCCTCGGTTCGAGCCACGGTATCCTGATCGACGGCGCCAGCTCGATCACTTCCGCCTCCACCGCCATCAAAATTTCCGGCCCGACCTTTACCGGCGGCCTTTCCAGCGCCGGGACGGTGTCCGCCGGCGGCACCAAAGCCGGCATTCTGGTGTCGGGTGTCACTAAGTTTGCCGGCGGTCTTACCAATAGCGGTACCGTGTCGGCGGGCGGCGCCGGCATTTCTCTTGCCTCTATTTCCACATTCTCAGGCAATGTCAGCAACACTGGAACACTCACAGGCAAGACCGGCATCCTGATCGGCTCCGGAGTGACTTTCAGCGGTGGTGCGGCGGTCGCGAACTCCGGCACGATCACCGGCAGCAACGGTATCGTCATTGGCAGCGCCGTGACGCTGCTTGGCGGCATCACGAATTCGCAAACGATTTCGGCGCACAGCGATGCCATTCTCATCAGCACCGCCGCGAGCGTGTCCGGCGCCATATTCAACAGCGCCGGCGGCACGATCACGTCGACCAGCAAAGTCGGCATCGCGCTCAACAGCATCGCCAATTTCGGGTCGACCAGTGCCGGCGGCGGCATCACCAATGCCGGTGTGATCTCTGGTAAGACCGGCATCAAGCTTACTGGCGATGTCGTGTTTGCGGCCGGCACGGCGATCGTCAATACCGGCGTTATTACCGGCACCGGCGGGACCGCGATCGACGCGTCGGCCGACAGTAGCGCGGTCTTCATCGATCAGAACGCCGGCACCATCAGCGGCAATGTGCTGCTGTCGTCGCACGCCGATCAGATGACCATTGGCGGCGGCACCGTGCTCGGCAACATCGTCGGCGCGGGTTCGACCGACACGTTGAATTTCTCGCTCGGTTCCGGGGTGACTTATACGGAGAGCACCTACAATTTCACCGGCATCAATCAGGTCAATGTCAATTCCGGTACGCTGCTGCTCAACAACACCGACGGTGCGAACAATGTCGACGTGTTCAGCGGCGCGACGCTCGGCGGCACTGGCACGTTAGATCCGGTCAACACCGCTTTGACCATCCATGGCGGTGGCACGTTCGCGCCGGGCGCGCCCGGCACATTCATGACGGTGAGCGGCAGCCTGACACTACAATCCGCCGCGATCTATCTGGTCACGCTCAATGGCGCCAATGCGAGCGGCGTGCTGATCAGCGGCACCCCCGGCACGGCGACGATCCAGAGCGGAGCCTTGGCGGCGGGCAATCCGGCCAGCAGCAACGCCATCATCGGCAATACCTATACGATCATGACGGCAACGAACGGCGTGATCGGCACCTTCTCGGATCCGAAGTTCTTCTTCGGCCGCTACGAAGGTGTACTCAGTTATGACGCCGACGATGTGTTCGTGACGGTGGAGAACGGCGCGCTCACCCCGCTGTTGCCGCCAAACCCGCCGCAGAACGTGCTCAATGTCGCCAACGCCATCGACACAGCGATCCAAAGTGGCGTCAATCCGCCAACCGGCTTCACCAATCTGTTTAATTACACGCCGCAGCAGCTCGAGAATGCGCTGGCGCAGCTCGAGGGTCAGCCGGCGGCCGACGCCGGGCAGGGCGCCTTCCAGCTGATGACCGACTTTCTCAATTTGTTGCTCGATCCGACGGCGGGCGGTGGCGGCGTGGGTGGCAATGGCCCGCAGCAATTCGCGCCGGACGATCAGCCGAGCCTGCCGCCCGAGATCGCGCAAGCTTACGACTCGGTGCTGCGCGCCGGCCAGCCGCAGCTGACCGCCTCGTTCGATCAGCGCTGGACCGCCTGGGGCTCGGCGTTCGGCGGCTATAACTTCACGAATGGCAACAGCACGATCGGCTCGGCCAATGTCACGGCGAGCGATTACGGTTTTGCCGCGGGCATGACCTATCATCTGACGCCGGCGACCAGTTATGGTTTCGCGCTCGCCGGCGGCGGTACCAATTGGAATCTGTCCGGCGGATTGGGTGGCGGGCGTAGCGATGCCTTCCAGGCCGGCGTCTATGGCATCACGCATTACGGGCCAGCTTATCTTACTGGCGCGCTCGCTTTCGCCAATCACTGGTTCACCACCAACCGCATCGCGGTCGGCGATGATCTGACCGCGTCATTCCAAGGCCAGAGTTATGCGGCGCGCGGGGAAGTCGGCTACCGCTACGGCGTGCCGGTCCCCGGCTACATCGTCGGCGTGACGCCTTATGCGGCCTTGCAAGTACAGGCCTTCCACACGCCGGGCTACAGCGAGACCGACCTTTCCGGCGGCGGCTTTGGTCTGACCTACAACGCGATGAGCGCCACCGACACCCGCAGCGAGCTCGGCGCGCGTTTCGACAATCTGACCATGTGGTACGACATGCCGGTCATTCTTCGCGGCCGGCTGGCCTGGGCGCACGATTGGGTCGGCAATCCGTCATTTGGCGCAGTATTCCAGTCGCTGCCGGGCTCGAGCTTCACCGTCAACGGCGCAGCGCTGCCGCAGAACTCCGCGCTCACCACCGCCGCGGCGGAATTGCACATCAACGCCAACTGGACCGCGATCGCCAAATTTGACGGCGAATTTGCGCCGAACGCGCAAACCTATGCCGGTACCGGCACATTGCGCTATTCGTGGTAAGGGCGGTGAGGCGGTTAGCCGCTTCACAAGCGGCGCGAAGCCAGCCAGTATCGCTCAGGGCCGCTTAACTCAGGTCGGAAAGTATTGCATAATAGCATGACCATCAATCGCAAAGGGGCATTCTGCGGTATCGCCGCCTTGCTAATCGTGGCGGCCACGACCGCGCAAGCACAACAACCGTCCCGTCCAGCGCCGCCGGCTCGCCCGGCACCGGCTGCGACACATCCGCCGATGTCAAGTGACGTGCCGCAGAGGACGACGGCGACCTACGGCGATTGGGTCGTGCAATGTGTGGAGAATAGTTCCCCGCCCTCGGAGCCGGCCTGTGATATGGCGCAGGTGACGCAGCTCCAGGGTAAAAACCTGCCGTTTTCGCGTGTCGCCGTGGGCCGGCCGGAAAAGGGCCAGCCGGTCAAGCTCATCGTCCAAGTGCCGGTGAATGCTTCCTTCAGCACCCAAGTGCATATTCAGACCGGCGACGCCGATCCGGGCGTGATTGCGCCGTTTGCCAACTGCAATCCGAACGGCTGCTTCGCCGAGTTCGATCTCAAAGAAGACATTATGAAAAAGCTGCGCGAAGCAACCGGCACCGGCAAGCTTTCCTTCGCCGATGCTGGCGGCCACGACGTAGCGGTACCGATCTCGTTCAACGGCTTCGCTCAGGCCTTCGACGCGCTGGCCAAGAAGTGACGGCTTAAAGTCAAAGCGAAGAACCCCAATGGCTGCGCGACGCGCGCTTGAACAATGCGCCGTCGCGGCGCGAGAAGAGCTGCTCGCCGGCCGACCCATCGTGCCGACACAGTTTCAGCGTGACGCGGCCGCTGGCTTTTCGGGGTCGCGCAATGACGCGCGCTGCGGCGGCCGCCGCCGGCTTTCGCGAGACCGCGATATAGCTGAACTTCTCGTCCTCCCAAGGCACCGTCGCGTCCTTGGCCAGGCGATGAAGGCGTGAGCGGGCGACACGCCCGACGAAATGACACCAGTCCGGCGGCTGCAGCGGGCAGGCATAGGCATGCGGACACGGCGCGATCACGTGAGCGCCGCTCTCGATCAGCTGTCGACGCGCGGTCAGGATCCGCTGCCAGCCCGCCGGTGTTCCCGGTTCGATGATGACAAGGACGTCGGCGGTCACCCGCCACAGCTGCTGCAAAACCGGGCGGCGAATGTCAGGATCGATTTCGTTCAGGACATAAGCCAATGTGACGAGATCGCCTGGCGCGCAATCGATATTTTCCTCGGCAATATCGACGATGCGCCAAGTGATCTGCGGCGGATAAACCTCCGCGGCGAGCCGCTCGCCCCAGGCGCGGAAAATCGGACTTGCCTCGATCAGCAAAGCTTCGGCGAGGTCGGGCCAGCAGTCGACGGCGGCCCACAGCGCGGTCCCCGGGCCGGAGCCGACATCGAGCGCGGTCTTCGGCGCAAAATCGGGGCGGGCCGCGGCGATCGCGGCAAAGCTCGCGCGGATCGCCGCAAACGTCGCGGGCAGGCGTACCGCGAGGTAGGCGAGCGCGTCTTTATCGCTGCTGATGTGCAACTTGCCGTCGCGCCGCTCTTCACGATAGCGCTGTGACAGCGCCGCTGCTGCCGTGGCGAGTTCGGCAAGCGTTGTGCCGCTCAGCATATGGTCGACCGCGCGGCGCAACTGGGGCGGCAATTCCATCATTCACCTGTAGATCGCAAACGGTGGAATGGCGGAAGGGGTGAGATTCGAACTCACGGGAGCCCTTGCGAGCCCCGCCGGTTTTCAAGACCGGTGCCTTAAACCACTCGGCCACCCTTCCAACACATTGATATACATAGATATTTATTGTCACAAAAGTCGCCAGAAACCGCTTTGCTACCCAAATTGCTACCCAAATTTTCATTTTGACTCGGCCGGCGCTTTTACCGCGAGCCGGAATGCAGCGTCCAGACGCGCCGCGGCATCGCTCTGCATGGTGTCGGTTACGTGCGAGTAGAGGTCGAGCGTGGTCGTGATCGTCGAGTGTCCCAAACGTTCCTGGGCGATCTTAGGATGCACGCCAGCGAGCAACATCTGCGTGGCATGACTGTGCCGGAGGTCGTGGAAACGCACACCGGGAAGGCCCGCAACGCGTCGGACAAGCCGAGTAAATTCGTGGGTCAAACTGCGCGGATGGAGCGGTCGACCGTCAGCTTGGCCGCAAACTAATGTTTGGCCGTCCTGACGGAGCCCAAGGAGTGCCAAGTCTTCCGCCTGCTCCTTTTTGAGACGACGGAGCTCTTCAATGGCGAAGGCGGGGAGAGTGATCGCGCGGGTCTTTTCCGTCTTTGGCGCCTTGAAGCGCAATCCCTTCTTCGTCTCCTCGACACTTTCGACTAGGCACTTCGCGCCAATCCATCTCGGCAATTCGTCTCTGTGATCGACCCAAGCTATAAAACCGGCCCCTCGGACTATCTACCAGAGCTTGTGATGAAATCGTAAGGCTTTACAATTATAGCGCGAATCGGGCAATGTGATTAGGCAGAGGAAAGTTTCTGATTCGCGTATTCCTCCTTGATTGTGCGCCAAATGTACGAGGGCCTCATGGCAAAATCCGCAACAGGCAAGCGAAAACCGCCAACAGGGAAAGGTGCCGCATCTCGATTGAAAGCTGCGGCAGCACCAAAGGGTTGTTGCGT
>JASHOX010000079.1 GCA_030038415.1 Xanthobacteraceae bacterium | reverse complement strand
AGCGCCACCTTTCGTCGCTGCCTGCCGTCCCCCAGCATCCCGGCATGGCGAATCCGGTGCTAACAAGCGAGCAGCTGCGCGATGTCGCCGCATTCATCATGAGCCTGCGCGATAAGCCTGCAGAGCCCGCGCAATAGATCTCGTGATTTACTTGGTCGTCGCCGCAACGAAGTGAGAGGTGCGGCGTCGATTCTCGATGCCTTCGGGGCATGCCAAGCGATCGTGTCCGTGACAGGCCCGTAAGAGTCGCTAAGCGATGTTCGCTCGAGTCATTTATTGCAAGGCAGGTGGGAAGCCGTGGCGCCGTGGGCCACCAAGCAAAGGCCAGCCTGGAAAGCCTTCGCGTCGCCGCCGTGTTCTTTCCAATTGTTCCGCGCATCGAGAACACTTTGGGTAAGTTTTCTCTCATAGCTTGGTATCGTGTTGCTGAAGAAGTTCGTGTCCATATTTTGCAATGTATCGCCCGATCCCAAGACCATGTAGGCGGTGACATAGGCGGTGAGGATGAGAGAGGGATTGTGCCCGGAATCAATGTTGGGCCACTGGACTCCATCGGCTTTCACCAGCGCAAACATGTTTTGGAATATTGACCAGCCATAACGAGCCTGGATGGCCTTGAACATTGCATAAAGCTTCGCGCCGAGTGCATCCGACACCCGCACGATTTGCGCATCATGCCACGCTGAGACGTCGCTCCTTCCCAATTCCGCCTCGACGCGCACTGCGGTCATCGCAGGAAACGGACTTTTGTCGTCGGCCCACCAATCCCAAGGCCAGCCAAAGCTCACCCCCTGTCCGGCCAGCATGTTTGTCGTCTCGTGCGGCCCCAGCGCGTAAGCCCAAAACGCTTTTGTTTCCTTGTCGCCGTTGAAGAAAGCGTCATACGCAATGGCGATGCCCGGCGCCTCTTTCCCCGTCGCCTTGCGGATATCTTCACTAAAGCAGGCGCAAGCGCCGCCCGTTATCGGATCGACCCACAGATAATACTGTTCCCGCGGCGGCTTGACGCCCAAATCCGAAATAATCTGCGAGAACTGTCGATCCATGTAGTCGAACAGCGCCGCAATGTCTGCCTGGTGCGCATCCCAGATGCATTTTTTCGTGTACCAAATGAAATGCGATCCGGTGTGGATCAAAATCGTGGGACTGGTTGCCGCGAATGCAGCCCCGCCAGCGTATTTGATTTGCAGGCGCGACCAGCCGTCCCCGGCCGGAACGAGCCGCCACAATTGACGGGTGCCATTGTCACAGGCCGTTTCTTCGTTTAGGCGCAACCTGTCAGCTCTGCTGCCGACGCCGACGCCAAGGAACTTGCCGTTGCGCTTGATCTGCAGCCGCGACCAGCCCTCGGCGTCGGGAACGAGTTTCCACAATTGGCAGGAGCCGTTGTCATAGGTCGAATTTCCGTTCAGCTTGACGTTGTCCGAGCAATTGCTGGCGTCAAGGAACTTGCCGTTGCGCTTGATCTGCAGCCGCGACCAGCCCTCGGCGTCGGGAACGAGTTTCCACAATTGGCAGGAGCCGTTGTCGAAATCCGATTGGGGATTAGTCGCAAGTGTGTCGCTGCAGTCATTGGCGTCGAGATATTTGCCGCCCGATTGCGCGGAGGCAGGCAGGCAAACCAGCAGCAGACAGGCGAGGGCGAGCAGGCCCGGCCAAAGATAACGAGCGCGGAGCGCACCGCGAATTAACATCGACTTGGATTGTTTTTGGCGCATGATCTTCTCATAATGGTCGCCTCATCAGATACGCTTTTCGATCGGGGAATATCCTGCCCTTCGGTCGTTCGCTCTCACAAACAGACGCCGCCGGACGCGGTCTCCGCGTCCGTTAAGCGCCGCTGGCAGACACTTAAAAATAAATTCCGACACGAAAGAACGGTGCCGTCCTCAGAACTTGTAGCTGAGGCCCGCACGAACGATGTTGCTTTGCAATTTGTTGGAATAACTGAAGGTCGCGGTATTGCCGTTGCCCGCTACGACGGGAGCGGAAACGGTGCCGAAATCAAAGGCGACATAAAGATATTCCAGGCTCACAATCCAATTTCCGGCAATGTTGTAATCTATGCCGCCACCGGCCGCCCAGCCAGTCTTGGTTTGAGTGGAAGAGACCGCTTCAACGTCGTTGGGAACGATACCTGCCGGCGAATGCGCGGAATAGTTGTTTGAAAAGCTTAAATTGGTGAACGCAGCGCCGCCTGTTCCATAAAACAATACGCGATCGATCGCATACCCCGCTCTCGCGCGCACCGTGGAAAGCCACGTCGTGGACGCGTTGGTATTGAAGGTCGCAAGGCCCGATGTGAAGCCGGGAGTCGGTGGAACCAGGAATGGATTGCCGGTCGCGGAGGCCGATTGATTGAAGTGGAACGAGGAAATATCCGCTTCAATTCCCAGAACGACAACCGGATTGAACTGCCAATTATAGCCGATCTTGGCACCGACGATCGCGCTCGTGCCTGACAAGTTGGGCGATCCAAGCGCGGCCAATCCGGGATAATAGGATGGGACGTAAAGAGTCCCGCCCGCGGTCGATTGGGTCACACTGTTTGTCGTCCACGCGCCGCCAACCGTGCCGCCGACATAAAGGCCCGTCCAACTATATGCGGTCGGTGGAGCAGGTGGGTCTTGCGGGGCCGCAGGCTTCTTTGCGGCGAGCGCGACCGTGCTCACGCCGCACCAGAAGACGATTGCGACCAAGGATGTTATGCGCGACTTGCGCACGAATGCCCCCAAAGAGTCCTCAATATGGAATTTTATACTGCCTCGGGGGTGTGTCGAGGGACCTGGGCATGATTGAACGCGAAACTCCATCCACCGTGTTCCAGGGGCCACAGCGATGTTGGGTGGCTCCTATCATGCCCATACTCGGCTACCGTAGCTCAATCTCAGCAGGTGCGCCAAAAATGTGGGCAACGGTCATCAGCGGACATCGCACGACGCGAGCGCTATGTCGCTTCTCGCGATGCCGCGTTTAGCTCCGAAACCCGACATTTCTCGGCCCGCAAACGAAAGCTCTTACGCTAGGAGTTGCACGACCGCGTCCGCGAGCGACAGCGACGAGGTCAGCCCCGGCGATTCGATGCCGAACAGATTGACCAGCCGCGGCAGGCCGTGGTCGGCGGGACCCGCGATCATGAAATCGGCCTGGCCTTCGCCGGGGCCGGAGAGCTTCGGCCGGATGCCGGCGTAATCCGGCACCAGCGAGCCGTCGGGCAGGCCCGGCCAATAGGTGCGGATGCGAGCGTAAAAGCTCTCGGCGCGGCCCGGATCGACGGCGTAGTTTTCTTCCGTGATCCACTCGACGTCGGGGCCGAACCGCATGCGCCCGGCAAGGTCGAGCGTCACATGCACGCCGAGCCCGCCGTCGATCGGCGTCGGGTAGATCAGTCGCGAAAACACTGGCCGGCCGGCGAAACCGAAATAATTGCCCTTGCCGAGCACGAGCCGCGGCACTTTTTCGGCCGGATAGCCGTCGATGCGCCGCGCCAGGCTTTGCGCGCCGAGACCGGCGGCGTTGACCACGGCGTCGAATGCGGCGGCGCCAGGCTCGCGGCCGCCGAATTGCACGTGCCATTGCCCCGCTTTGAAGCTCATCCGCTCGACCGGCGTTTCGAACGCGATCATGCCGCCGTGGTCTTCCAGCTCGCCCCACAGCGAGCGCATATAAGCGTGGCTGTCGACGATGCCGGTTTCCGGCGACCACAGCGCGCCGATGCAGAACAATTCCTCTTCCATGGCGCGCGCGGCGTTGCCGCCGATCATCTCGACGCCTTCGACGCCGTTCTTTTCCGCTTGCGCCAGGATGGTTTCGACCTTGGCCAGTTCCGCCGCGTTGGTGGCAACGACAAGCTTGCCGCATTTCTTGTGCGGCACGCCGTGGCTGGCGCAGAAGTCGTAGAGCATGCGTCGGCCGCGCACGCTGTGGACCGCGCGCAGCGTGCCGGTCGGATAATACAGGCCGGCATGGATCACCTCGCTGTTGCGCGACGATACGCCATTGGCGATGCCGCCGGTCGCCTCGGCCACGGTGACGTCGTGGCCGCCAAGCGCCGCGGTGCGCGCGATCGCAAGCCCGACCACGCCGGCGCCGATCACCAGAACCTGCATTGCGCTTCCGCCCTCATGCTTTCCCGATTAACGCAAACGACTATATAACAGGCGCCGAAAGGGGAGGGCCATGTCTGGAAGCATGGCTAGTCATATGGCGGACAACGTCGTTCGGGTCTGCGCGCAAGCCGACATCGCGCCGGAGACGGTGAAGGCGTTCGAGGTCGGCGACAACCGGCTCGCGGTGTACAATATCGGCGGCACGTTCTACGTCACCGACGACGAATGCACCCATGCCGCCGCGAGCCTCGCCGAGGGTATGCTGGAAGGCGACGTCATCGAGTGCTGCGTGCATTTCGGCGCCTTCGACGTGAAGACCGGCGAGGTCAAGGCGCCGCCCTGCGCGGTGCCGCTGCGCACCTATAAAGTGGTGCTGCAAGGCGGCGACGTTTACGTCGATCTCGATAAGAATGCTGCCGGCGAATCGGCCTGACCACGCTTTCGCCCATCTCCGGAATTCATTATAAGCGCGGCAAGCATCAGGAAACGGCCGACAAGGATATCGACATGTATTCAGGACCAGGCGTGAAGACCGGCAAGGACTTTCCGATCCCCGACAAGATGAAGGCCTGGGTGCTCGGCAATCCCGGCGAATTGAAGCTCACCGAGAAGCCGGTGCCGGTGCCCAAGCGCGCCGAGGTGCTGGTGCGCATCGACGCGGTCGCGATCTGCGCCACCGACCTCGAGATCATCGATCACGGCCCGCCGGCCTCGATCCAGGGCGGCATGCCGTTCAACAAGAATTTCACGCCCGGCCACGAATATATGGGCACGGTGGCGGCGCTCGGCCCCGGCGTTGACGAGTATCGCATCGGCCAGCGCGTCACGGTCGAGATTCACGCCGGCTGCGGCCAGTGCAAGCGCTGCCGTGAGGGCATGTACACGTCGTGCCACAACTACGGCCTCAATTACGGCGACGTCGACAAGGGCCATCGCGCCAACGGCTTCACCACCGACGGCGGCTTCTGCGAATATCAGGTCAACAACATCAACACGCTGGTCGCCATCCCCGACGCCATGTCGGACGAGGAGGCGACGCTGGTCGTCACCGCCGGCACCGCGATGTACGGGCTGACCGAGCTCGGCGGGCTCGTTGCCGGAGAAAGCGTGGTCGTCACCGGCCCCGGGCCGATCGGGCTTCTCGGCGTGGCGGTGGCCAAGGCGCTCGGCGCCCAGCCGGTGATCCTCACCGGCACGCGCGATAATCGCCTGAAGATCGGCAAAGAGCTCGGCGCCGAC
>JASHOX010000013.1 GCA_030038415.1 Xanthobacteraceae bacterium | reverse complement strand
AATGCCGTCGAGGCCGCGCCGTTTCAGCTCGGCCCGCAACGCCGCGAGCCGTGGCGCGCTGTCGCCGCGGGCGCCGCGATCCTCGAACGACTGGAAACGCGCCTCGAACATGGCGTCAATCTAGGAGCCGCGGCGCGCGCGGGCAACGACGGAACGGCGGTGGCCCGCACGGCGCAGCACCAGCGTCGTCCAGCCGTCGAGCACGATCCGCCGTTCGAGCCGGAACGCATGGTAAGCGGCGAGCGCGGCATTGGCTTGCGGGGTCAGAAGGCCCGACAGCACGAGAGTGCCGCCCGGCGCTACCAGATTGGTCAGCGGCGAAGCCAAGCGCCGCAGCGGCTCGAGCAGAATATTGGCGAAGACCAGATCGAACGGCGTATAAGCGCGGATTGCCGGCGCATTAGGACCGTTGGCCTTCGCCACCTCGACCAAAGCGCCGGCGCGGTTGAGCCGCGCATTGTCGCGCGCCGCACGGACGGCCGCGGTGTCGATATCTGTGGCCAATACGCGCCGGTGCAGCGCCCGCGCGGCGGCGATGGCGAGGATACCGGTGCCGGTGCCGAGATCGAGAATGCGCGGCGTGGCCTCGCCACGGTGCAGCGTCTTGCACAGGCGGTCGAGCGCCAAGAGGCAGCCGCGCGTGGTGCCGTGATGGCCGGTGCCGAAGGCAAGCGCGGCTTCGATCTCGATGCCGATGCGGTTCGCCGGGACCACACTGCGGTCGTGCGCGCCATGGACGGTGAAGCGGCCGGCCGCGACCGGCTTTAACCCGACCAGGCTCTCGGCGACCCAATCTTTCGCGGCGATCGTCTCGAAGCGTAACGCCGCCGCTGCCGTGGCGCCGCCGGCGATCGCCGCCAGATCGCGCAGGCTGGCCTCGTCGACCGCGCGCTGAAAGTAGAGCGTTACGCGCCATGTCCCGGGTGTGGTTTCCGTCAGGCTGACGGCGACATCATCGGCAAACGCTTCCGCAAACAGGTCGGCCACCCGCCGCGCCGATTGTTCGTCGGTCTCCAAAGTCGCAATTGCCGTGTCTCGCATTGAGCCTGGATCGGATAAAGGCATTGCACCGTCGAGGGTTTGTGGCGTCATGCCCGAAATTCACGGGTGCGTTGGTTGGCGCGGCTGGGTAGTGTCTCAAGACACTACCCGCGGCTGGCGAATCTGCTGGACCAGGATTCACCGCATTATCCCGGATTATTCCACCGGCTTTCCACAATATTTGCCGGACTGTTTCACAGCTTTGTCAACGCCGCCGTGATGCTTTGGCGCTACGATCTCGTCCGTTCTCGCCGGGAGCCATCGATGAAACATTTTTCGCTCTGTCGATCTGCGGCCGTTGCATTCGTTATCGCGGCCGTCGCTGCGGGCCTGTTTTTGCACAGCGCCCAGGCGCAAACTGTGCCCGACTACGCCGCGCTGATGGCGGCGCCGGATCGCAGCGATGCCGACCGCAACGCCGACAAGCGCCGCGATCCGGTGCCGTTCCTTAAATTCGCCGCGCCGCGGCCGGGCATGAAGGTGCTCGATATGGCCGCCGGCGGCGGCTACTCGACCGAGCTGATGGCGCGCGCGGTGGCGCCGAATGGTGTCGTCTATGCGCAGAACCCGCCCGATCTGCCCGACAAGCCCAAGGCGGCGTTGGCAGCGCGGCTGCAAACGCCGGCGATGAAAGACGTGATCGCCGACATCCGGCCGTTCGACGATCCGATCCCGCCGGACGTGCACGATCTCGATATGATCACCTTCCTGTTCTACTACCACGACACCGCCTACCTGCCGGTCGACCGCGCCGCGATGGACAAGAAGATGTTCGCCGCGCTGAAGCCCGGCGGCTTACTCGTGATCGCCGATCATTCGGCGCTGCCGGGCCAAGGCGTCTCCGTCGTCAAGACGCTGCATCGGATCGAGGAGGCGACCGAACGCCAGGAGATCGAGGCGGCCGGATTCAAATTCGTCGCCGAAGGCAATTTTTGGCGCAACGGCGCCGACACCCACGACTTCCCGAGCTACAAACCGAACATGCCGGTCGACAATTTCGTGCTTAAGTTTGTGAAGCCGGCGTCGTAGTCGTCACTGCAGCTGGTCCTTCACCTTCTCCATGCCGGCATTGACGCAATCGTCGTCGAAGCCGGGCGAGCCGGAGGCGCCGACGCCGCCGACGACCTCGTTGCCGACCTTGATCGGCTGGCCGCCGGGGATGGCGATCACGTTGGGCAGCGTCACCTGCTGATGGGCGACGGAATTGGGATCCTGCAGCTTCTTGGCGTATTCAGCGGTCGGCTGCTTGAAGGTCATCGCGGTATAGGCCTTGCGCCGCGCGTTCTCGACGGTGTGCGGCGAGGCGTTGTCGCCGCGCATCTCGACGATGGTGGCGCCGTCGCGGTCGACGACGACGGCGGACTCGGCCCAGCCCTTGGCCGCGCAAGCCGCGACGGCCTCCTCGGCAAGCGTCTTGGCGATGCTCAGGGTCAGATCCTTGTGCATGATCAGCGCCGCGCCGGCCGGCGCGCTGAGCGAGGCCATGGCGGCGCCCGCGGCCGCCATCCCGGCAAAGCGACGGACGAGTGAAATGACGGCAAGGCGACGAACAAGTGACATGGTGCGAAATCCTCCGGCTTAAATGATTGCGTCCGCTGCGATGAACAGCGGACGCTTCAGACTATTCCATTCTTGGCGGCGGCGCCGTGACCACAGCGCGGCGTCCGCTCAACAGCGCGTGATCAAAGCATGATCCGGAAAAGTGGATACCGGTTTTCCGAAAAGGTCATGCTTCACCAAAAGCCTCACCACTGCCGATAGACCGGCGGCGGCTGCGGCGGGTAGCCCGGCGGCGTGTAATAGGTGCGCGGCTGAGCGTAATAGCCTTGCCCGTCATACGGTTGCGGCTGGGCATAATAGCGTTGGCCATAAGCCGGCTGGCTGTAGGCCTGCTGTTGGCCGTCATAATAGGGCTGCGGCTGTTGGCCGTATGGCGGCGCGAGCTGCATCGGCTGGGTATTGTTGGGCTGCGCATTGTAGCCTTGCGCATTATAGACCGTCTCGTTCTCCGGCAGGCGCGACGCGACCACCGGCGCATTGTTGCCGCCCGGGGTGCGGCCGTCGATGGTGACGGAGGTGTTGGCCATGCCTTCGGCCTTCACCAGGTCGAACAGCGTCGCGGCATGCTCGGGGGAGAGCCGCACGCAGCCGTGCGACACCGCGAGCCCGAGATGCTTGACGTCGGCAAAGCCGTGAATGGCGTGGCCGTGCAGGTCGAAGAACATGGTGTGCGGCATCGGCGCATTATCCCATTCCTGCGAGAAATGGTCGGCGTCCATGCGGTTGACCTTGAAGTTGCCGCTCGGGGTGTCGTAGCCCGGCCGCCCGGTCGACACCGGCCAGACGTAGCGCTGCTGGCCGTCGACCGCCACCGTCATGCGCTGGTTCGATTTGTCGATCGAGATGGCGATATTGGCGCTGGCCGCGGCGGCGAACGGCAGCGACAGCGCCGCGGCCAGAAGCGAGGCGGAAAGGATGGTGACGGAACGCATGTGATGCCCTGACAGGTCGGTCGCCCAGTTGTTAGAAGTCTTTTGCCGATCTTTGGTTCAAATCAAGAGCCTATTGGCGCCATCGGGCGGATTGGTGAATGAAATGCGGCGGCATTGTTTCATCCCGCCCTCGTCCGGGACCATCTGAAGCGAGTTTCCGCTCGTCCCCGCGAAAGCGGGGACCCAGTCTGGATTCCCGCTTCCGCGGGAATGAGCGCCATTAATGCCGCTTGAAATATTGCACGGCGCGTTCGTGCTTCTCGGCGGCGGCGCGGCTGTCGAAGGTGCCGAGATTGCGGCGCCGGCCGGTCTTCGGATTGATCTTGCGCGAATAGAGCCGGTATTTGCCGGACGGTAGTTTGCGGATCATGGCGCGGTCTCCTCGAGCCAACTGCAGCAGCGGTTTACACCATTTACGCCTAAGCTTTGGCGGCAAGCTTGGTTCCGGCGCGCGCGGCGCGGCGGGCGCGCAACGCGGCTTGCGCCTTCTTGATGTTGGCAAGCTGCGCGCGCCGCATCACCGGCGTCGGCTTCGCAGCTTTCGGAATCCGCCGCCGCGGCTTGGCCTTGAAGCGGTCGCCGCCGACCAGCACCGGCGCCGAACCGAGACTGTTCAGAAGCTTCTCGCCGGCGAGACTGTCGGGAACGAGCCGGCCGCGGTCGACATGCGCGTGCTCCTTGCCGATCAGCCAGGTGGCGGTGTCCCAGGAGCCGTTGGCGCGGCGGCCGGCGACGCGCTCCAGCCCGCCGCCCAAAGCCTGCACGCGAAAGGCGACGAATTCCTTGGAGGGCCGTACCTCGATGTGAAAGAAGCGGCCGCCGCCCTTGGCGCCCGGCTTGGCGCGGCGGTGATGCATGGACGACACGGGCGCGATCGCGGTGGCCATTGCTACGCTCCTTCGCGGGACACTTCTGATTGCGCGGCAGGAAACGCCAATGCAGCGGCGCTCACATTGATCTAGCGCAAACGATCGGGGCAGCGATGGCCGCCCGTTCGCGCTTTCCCGGGCACATTCCTTCCGGTCCACAATTTCAAACAGCGAGGTCTTCGTTCTTCACCTCCCCCTTGGAGGGGGGAGGTCGATCAAGTTCGTTCGAAGGAAACGAACTTGATCGGGAGGGGGTGAAACGGCCTAAACGCTGCACACAACTTCAACGCCGCTCACGCCACCCCGGCGCATATCGCTTTCGCGATATTCGCCGACCCTCTCCCTCCAGGGGAGGGTGAAGCAAAATGCTTCCTCGTTCTCGCGGCGCGCCTTTGCGCCCGAGCTTTGCTTCACGCTGTAAGAAAGCCCTTCCATTTTCCTCCCAAAAAAGGAGGGGAGCGCCGTTCGGCGCGTCCACTGGATACCGCCCCCGCCGCAGCAGAAGGACAAAGCCTGCCTGCGGACGCGGCGAGCACCATCGCTTCTGTCCCGCATTGGCGCGGGATTAAAACGGCGGCGCCCTCGCCTTGCGGCGCTCCACCGCGGCCATGCGCCGAAGGTTTTAGCCTCCGACTCGGCTCGGGCCGCGCTTCCTGGATTCACCGGATGCAAACGGCAGGACCCTCCCTAGTGATCCGATTCTAACATTCGCATCCCGGTTCGGCATAGCATCATGCGAATGTTAGGATCAAAGGACCACTAGCAGATATTAATTTGAGTGGCGCTTTGGATTTGACATTCGCTACGCGAGTTCGCGGCCGGGTAGGAAGCGAATGTCAAATCCGCTCCACTGCCACCAGTGCAGCCAGCACCTGGCAGTCCGATCACGCGCCGGACGGTCGATGCCCAAGCCGCCCGGACCCAAGACGACGAACGCTGGCTCCGGGAACCGCCCCCGCCCCGTCAGCCGGCGTCACCGGTTGACGTCCCTGACCAGGCGGGACGGTCGGGCAGATAAGGGTGGCCTGGATCGATGTCAATGGAACGGCGACTAATGTCACATCATGTCTCCGTGATTGTGACATCAAGCTCGATCCCCGGCGGGCGGCGGACGACGCCTTCGGCGATCCGCCCCTGCGCGCTTAATGGCCCAACGGATTCCACTTCAGCGTCAGCTTGGCCCAGACCGCGTCTTCCGAGCCGGAGACGACCCTTGCGGCTGCGGCGGCGGTTCCCGGGCTTCCCCGCATGCCGCTCGGCGACGCGGTAAATCTCCTGCTTCACCGGGCAGGCATCGGCGTCGATGTAGAGGAAGATGGGCGTCATGTTTTCCAATTCGCATTTCCCTGAAACCGTCATGGCCGGACATAGCCGTTCGAAGAACGGCGTCGCTTCGCTCGCCTATGTTCCGGCCATGACGATGAGAAGCGGCCCATGCTAGCATCCGCGCATAAGACGATGGTCTTACGCGAACTGTTGCTTTCG
>JASHOX010000078.1 GCA_030038415.1 Xanthobacteraceae bacterium | reverse complement strand
CGCGGCTTGATGTCGACGCCGTAATCGGCGGCGGTCTTTTCGTCGATCGGTTTTTTCTTCGCTTTCATGATGTTCGGCAGCGAAGCGTAGCGCGGCTCGTTCAAGCGCAGATCGGTGGTGACGATGGCCGGCAGCTTGAGCTTAACCGTCTGCAGCCCGCCGTCGACTTCGCGCGTCACCAACGCTGCGTCGCCGTCGAGCGCCACCTTGGAGGCGAAGGTGCCCTGCGGCCAGCCGAGCAGCGCCGCCAGCATTTGGCCGGTCTGATTGCTGTCGTCGTCGATCGCCTGCTTGCCGAGGATGATCAGGCCGGGTTGTTCCGCCGCGGCAACGGCCTTGAGGATTTTCGCGACCGCCAAAGGCTCGACCACGCCGTCGGCCTTGACCAGGATGCCGCGGTCGGCGCCCATGGCGAGCGCGGTGCGGATCGTCTCGGCGGCTTGCTGCGGCCCGATCGAGACGGCCACGATCTCGGTCGCCTTGCCGGCTTCCTTGAACCGGATCGCTTCCTCGACGGCGATCTCGTCGAACGGATTCATCGACATCTTGACGTTGCCGAGCTCGACGCCGGTTCCGTCGGCCTTGACCCGGATTTTCACGTCCTTGTCGATCGCCCGCTTCACGGGCACGAGAATCTTCATGATGCTATTTCGGCTGCAATGGCTGCTTGTTCGGGTGCTTTTTTGGCGCCGCTTCCGGCCGTTATTTTGATCGATCGTTGCTGCGGTGCGGGAAACCTAACGGCCGGCGCGCGGGTGGTCAACGCCGCTATCGATTCTCGCCCGGCTTCCAGAGCACGTCGCCCGCGCCCCGGCTGTTGGCGTAACGGCTTGCGACGAAAAGGAAATCAGAAAGGCGATTGACGTATTTGAGCACCTCGGACGAGACGCTCTCGCCGGGTCTTTCCTTACTGTCGTCCTGGTCCTTCAATTCGGCAATCAGCCGCTCGGCGCGCCGGCAGATGGTGCGGGCGAGATGCAGGTGCGCCGAGGCCGGGCTGCCGCCCGGCAGCACGAAGGAGCGCAAGGGCTGAAGTGCCGCATTGAAGCGGTCGATCTCGGTTTCGAGCCACTCGACCTGCTTGTCGGTCACCGTGAGCCGCGCGCCTTCCGGCCCTTTGCCTTTTCCCGGCGTGCACAGATCGGCGCCGACGTCGAACAGATCGTTCTGGATGCGCGCCAGCGCCGCATCGAGTTCGCCGTCGTGGACGGTGTGCAGCCGCGCCACGCCGATCGCGGCGTTGGCCTCATCGATAGTGCCGTAGGCGGCGACGCGCAGATCGTATTTCTTGCGCCGCTCGCCGGTGCCGAGGGCCGTGCTGCCGTCGTCGCCGGTGCGGGTATAGATTTTATTGAGGACGACCATGGTGCGATCACTTCCCCATGAACCACAGTGTCAGCATGATGACGCCGATGGCGATGGCCTGCAGCAGGACGCGCAGCCGCATCAGCTTCTGCGAGGTGTTGCCGGAACCGCCCATCATCATGTTGACGAGGCCGAGCAAAAGAACGATCGCGACCGCGCCAATGGCGATCGGGACCGCGACATGCGACATGAAGTTAGCCATGGCCATCCTTGTAGCCCGGGTCGAGCGGCAGCGAAACCCGGGATCAGCGGTCAGGCTTATCCGCCGCTCCCGGATTGCACTTCGCGCGATCCGGGCTACAAGAATGCCGCAAGACCGGAGGAACCGCCCCGATGATCGTCGATTTCCAGCACCATTTCACGCCGCGCGAATTGATCAAGGCCGATCCGGGCGATCGTCTCGTCCTCAACTACGACGCGCTCGGTGCGCCGAGCTACACGGTGCATTCACTGCTCTACGATCTCGATGAGCACGTGCGGATGATGGATCTGGCCGGCATCGATGCCGCCTGGCTGACCAGCGCCGCCGGCATGTGCGCGGATCTCGACACCTCGCGGCTGGTCAATGACAAGGCGAAGAAAGCCGAGCGCGACTATCCCGGCCGTTTCGTCGGTGCCGCGCATGCGCATCCGCTCGGCGGCGCAGCGGCGCTCAAGGAACTCGCGCGCTGCCGGCACGAGCTCGGCTTTCAGGGCGTCACCATCACCTCGGAGTTCGACGGCAAGTGGATCGACGACCCGGGGCTTGGGCCGTTCTGGGCCGAAGTTTGCAAGCTCGGCATGTTCGTGTTCGTGCATCCAGCGCTGAAACTCAATCACGCCCAACAGTTCGACAGCTACGACACCGCGCGCGCGGTGGGGCGCGAATTCTCCCTGATCATGGCGACGATCCGGCTCGTCAATTCCGGCGTGTTCGATCGCCATCCGGAGCTTACCGTGCACATGGCGCATCTCTCCGGCGGCATCGCCGGCATGCTGGCGCGCATCCGCTGTTTCCAGGACAAGGAGTTTTGGGGCACCGCCGGCAATGCGCGTCACGGCGCCAAGGGCAAAAAGGATTTCGACTATTACATCCGCAACAATCTCGTGTTCGACACCGCGGGCTTTGCCGGCGGCATCGGCGCGATCAAGGCCGGGCTTGCCGAAATTCCGGCTTCACGCATGGTGTTTGCCACCGACTACCCGCAGGAAATCCGCAAGCGCGAAGTGGTGCGCGATTTCGTAGGCGCCATCCGTTCGCTCGGCCCCGACGGCGAGCGCATTCTCTCCGGCAATGTTGGGCTTTTGCTCAAGGAACCGCCGGCGGCGGAAAAGAAGAAGGTGGAGGAAGGGGTGCGATGAACTGGCCGCGTCATTGCGAGCAAACGGACCCGCGCGAAGTCGCGTGGTCCGATGACAGGCTCCGCGAGGCAATCCGATGATGGATGTTCCGCTGGATTGCTTCGTCGCTGTCGCTCCTCGCAATGACGACTATGCCGTCAGGTGCTTCTCGATATCGTAGACCGGATGCTTGGTGAGATCCTTGCCGATCTCGGCCACGATCTTCTTCTTCACGTCATCGTGGAACGCCTTGCGCAGATCGGCCAGCGTGCGCGGCGGCGCGATCACGACGAGCGCCTCGGCCTTGCGCTCGCGCACGACCTTTTCCAGCACCGCGGCGACCTCATGGGCGAATTTATGCTCTTCGAGATCGTGCCAGTCGGTCTGGGTCACGCTCGATCGTCCGTAGCCGACCGAGGAATGTTCGCGGCCAGGCCGGTCGGTGCCCTGCTCGTGGGTCGGCGGGTTTTTGTCGGTGAAAACGCGCTCGGTCTTGAGGTCCACGTATTTGGCGTCACCTTCGTTGCGCAGCAGCAGCGCCTTGCGGCCGTCGCCGACGAAGACATAGGCGTTATGGGGAACGTTCACTTTGGTCATCGGTCAACTCATGGTTCTCTTTGAATGCGCCGAAACAATGATCGCAGCTTAGCCGCCCCGCTTTGACCTGTGTCAATCGCGGAATAAGCGCCTTCGTTCCGGACAGGGCAACAACCGCTCATTGCCGAACAGATGGCTTGACCGGATCAGTTCGACCCATCCAGCAAGCGCCGGGCAATGACCTGCGCTTGGATTTCGGCAGCGCCCTCGAAAATATTGAGGATGCGGGCGTCGCAGAGAATGCGCGAGACCGGAAATTCGACGGCAAAGCCGTTGCCGCCATGGACCTGCACGGCGTTGTCGGCCGCCGCCCAGGCGACACGTGCCGCGAGGAGCTTCGCCATGCCGGCTTCGAGATCGCAGCGTCGGCCGGAATCCTTTTGCCGCGCGGCATAATATGTGAGCTGCCGCGCGATCATGATCTCGACCGCCATCATGGCGAGCTTGTCGGACACGCGCGGAAAATTGGCGATCGGCTCGCCGAATTGCACGCGCGCGGTGCTGTAGGTCAGCGCCTGCTCCATCGCCGCCTGCGCCACACCGATGGCGCGCGCCGCGGTCTGGATGCGGGCGGCTTCGAACGTCGCCATCAATTGCTTGAAGCCGAGACCTTCGACGCCGCCAAGGAGGTTCTCGGCCTTAACGACAAAGCCGTCGAAGGCGATCTCGTATTCCTTCATGCCGCGATAGCCCAACACCTCGATCTCGGTGCCGGACATGCCGGCGGCCGGGAACGGATTGTCGTCGCTGCCGCGCGGCTTTTCAGCGAGCAGCATGGACAGGCCGCGATAGCCGGTTTCGGCCGGATTGGTACGGACCAGCAGCGTCATCAGATCGGCGCGCACCGGATGGGTAATCCAGGTCTTGTTGCCGAAAACCTTGTAGACATCGCCCTGGCGCACCGCGCGCGTCTTCAGCGACGCGAGATCGGAGCCGGTATTCGGCTCGGTGAACACCGCGGTCGGCAGCACTGCGCCGGACGCGATCTTCGGTAGCCATTTGCGTTTCTGCTCCTCGGTGCCGGAGCTTAAGATCAATTCGGCGGCGATCTCGGATCGCGTGCCGAGCGAGCCGACGCCGATATAGCCGCGCGACAGTTCCTCTGAGACGACGCACATCGATTCCTTGCCGAGCCCCATGCCCTCGTAATCCTCGGGGATGGTGAGCGAGAACACGCCGAGCTCCGACATTTGCGAAATCACGTCGAGCGGGATGTAGTCGTTCTTCAGGTGCCATTGTTGCGCGTACGGCACGACGCGGTCGTCGGCGAACTTGCGCATCTCCTCGCGGATCGAATCGAGCGTTTCGTCGAGGCCGCAGGCACCAACCGTCGCATCGTGACGTTGCCGGATCAGCTCGACCAGACGGGCGCGGCGCTGTGCGGTATTGCCGGTGGCGATGAGATGCTCGACGGCGGGCGTCATGCGCGCCGCCACCGCCGCCGGCGACAACCCGAGATCGGACAGGCGCATGATCTCGCCTTGGCTCATCGGGATGCCGCCGATCACTTGGGCGAGGTATTCGCCGACACCGATGCGTACCAGAGCTTCCTCGATCTCGCCGAAGCTGCCGGACGCCGCCAGCCGCAGAGAATAGGCCTCAAGCTGCCGGATGGCCTCGGCATAGGTCGCCAGCCAGGCAAGGCCGTGCGTGGCGCGTTGCTCGCGGTCGAGTATGCGCGCAACCGGGCGGCCCTCGATGGTCACCCGGTTGGCAACCGCGCGCCGGGCGTCCTCGAACAGCGCTTCGACGGCTGAAACCGCGTCGCGAAGCGGGGTAACCAACTCGTGGACCGCGGGCATGAGGGAGTCGGCAAGCGGCATGACTGGCTCCGATGAGCTGATTTTGCAGAACTTGGTCCGGCCCGGCTTAGTGGCGAAGCTTACGCGTGCAGTGCACAAAAGCAAATGCGGTAGCGGGGCACCGGCAATTGCGGGCCACGCTCCCCCGACGGGTCCAGAGCGGTGGCGGCATAACGGGGTTTTGCGTACGATTCTTGCACAATCTTAACCAATTTACGGTGTGCTGGCGGTGGATTGCGGGTTTGCGGCGCAATGCAGTCTGGGGCGCCAAGCGTACCGCAGGCCGAAGAAACCGTCCGATTGCTCAAGACGACCTCCGATCGGGTCTTCAGGATGTTCATCACCCAGATTTTCTCCCGGCTGTCGGTCCGCGCCCGCATCGTCGTGCTCGGCGTCATTCCGGTGATTGGCTTTCTCGCCAACGGCATCGCCTATCTGACCGGCGACGCCGAGGTTGGTCAGGCCTTCGAGGCGGTGCATCGCAATACCGAGGTGGCGGACGCCAGCCGCGATCTCAAATCCGGCCTCCTTATCATGCGCGCCGCGACGACCGATTTCGTGGCGCGTCCGTCAGACGCCGAGGTCAAGAATTTCGACGGCGGCCAAACGATGGCGATGACCTGCCTCGACCGCATCCAGGCCTCGCTCGCCGCGGCGGACCAAGACTCGGTCCTGCCCTTGCGCATCACCGTGCGCGACCTCAAAGCGAGCTTCAACAGCCTGGTCAACGAGCAAAAAACGCTCGGCTATGACGAGACCGAAGGCGTCACCGCCGATCTCATCGCCGCGAGCAATGCGGTCGAGAACATCATCCATAACGACTTGTCCTGGGTCGGCGACGTCGACCGCGCCAATCTGACCCTGTCGCTTCTAACCATGCGCCGCTACGAGATCGAATATCGGCTCACGCGCGACCAAGGCGCCGAGCGGCATTTCCTCGACGAGGTCAAACATTTCAACGAGTTGTTCGAATCGGTCGACGGTGCGCCGGCGATGAAGGATAAGCTTACCAAGCAGATCCAGGCCTATAGCTCGACCTTCGCGCAATGGGTCGCCAGCACCGAAGACATTACGCCGCTGGTTTCGCTCATCAACCACGACACCGAGAGCGTGTTGCCGGAAGCCGACAAGATCATCGCCGCCGCGCGTGGCAACGCCAGCACCGCTGCCGCGGAGCTGGCGACGTCGCGCGCGCGGACCCGCAATGTCATCATCTGGATTGACCTGGCTGTGGTGCTGATCGGACTCGGTTGCAGCTGGCGCATCGGACGTTCGATCACCGAGCCGCTCGAAGAACTGGCGGCGGTGATGAAGCGCCTTGCCAACGGCGACACCTCCGCGCGACCGGCGGCGACCCATTCCCACGACGAGATCGGTGAGATGGCGCGCACGGTCGTGGTGTTTCGCGACAATATGATCGAGCGCGAGCGCCTCGCCGGGGTGGAGAGCGAGACCAATATTGCGCGCGAGCGGCGCGGCGAAGCGATCGCGACCTTGATCCGGGAATTCCGCGCCTCGATCGAGCAGGCGCTCGACCGCCTGCGCGAATCGGCCGGCCGGCTGGAAAACGCCTCGAGCGGACTAAACGAGGCTGCCGATGCGGTCCAATCGGAGGCCTTTGCCAGCCGCAGCCGTGTCGACGCCGCGTCGGTCAATGTCACTACCGTCGCCGGTTCGATCGAGGAACTCGCGGTCTCGATCGGCGAGATCGCCGCCCAAGCGACCAAATCGACCGAGGTGGCCGGTCGCGCGGTCGCTGAATCGCGGCGCACCGTCAACACCATGTCGCAGCTCGGCAATGCCGCCAATCGCATCGGCGAGGTCATCGGCCTCATCCAGTCGATCGCCGGCCAGACCAATTTGCTGGCGCTCAATGCCACCATCGAGGCGGCGCGCGCCGGCGAGGCCGGCCGCGGCTTCGCCGTGGTCGCCGCGGAGGTAAAATCGCTGGCCGCGCAGACCGCGCGTGCCACCGAGGATATCGCGGCGCAAATCGGTTCAATTCAGTCGGCGACGGCCGACGCCGCGCAGGCGATCGAGCAGGTCTCGACGATCATCGACGACATGTCGGCAATCGCTACCACCGTCGCCTCGACGGTGGAGGAGCAGAACAACGCCGTGGCCTCGATCGCCGAAGGCGTCAACCGCGCCTCGACCGAGGCGCGTTCCGGCGCCGACGCCATGGGCCGCGTCGCCGGCGCCTCGACCGGCGCGCGCGCCACCGCCGCCGACGTCAAGGCGCTCGCCGATGCGCTCGCCGTCGAGGCGGAAAACTTGCAAGGCGAAGTCCGCCGTTTCCTCGCCGACGTGCAAGCGGCGTAGTTATCCGCTTTGTCGCGAGCCAACGGTCGGGGTGCGCCCGCTGCTGAATGCGGCCCCGAACGATCGTTGATCCAGGTCAAACAAGCGCCGTACAAATTCCGTATGCTCGGTTCGGCCCAGCGGGGGCGACACCCGCGAAGCCGAGCGGCCGGGGTCACTCCGTGTGCGCGGAGATCCCGGCCGTTTCATTTGCGGCAGGTCGGTCGAACGACGAATTGCGGCCGTCCAAATATCGCCGCAGCGAGGCAAGCCAGCCGGCAAAAGCGTCGCGGAAAAACACCATGCACTCGTCATGACGCTCCGGAGCGCAATCGAAGGTCGCCCACCATTCGACGAAGCCGCGGCCGCCGTCGACGATCGGCGTGATTTTCAGCGTCGCGCGATAGCGCTGCACCGGCATCGGCGCGGCACCGCAAAATTCGTAAACCTGCGCGCGCTCTGGATCGGACAAGGCAACCAGCCGCTGCCGGATGCGTCTACCCCGGTAAAGGACGTTGCGCACCGCGCCGACCGCATCGCCGGATTTGCCGTTCTCGATTTGGCTTTCGCCGGCGCCGTCGACCCAGACCGGATAGTTGTTGAAATCCCGAATTGCATTCCAAATGTCGTCGGCGGATTGCGCGAAGACCGTGCTGTAATAGGCTTTGGCCATGATCGGCCCTTTCTCGCTGTCAGCCCATGAAATGAACGGTGACGAGCGGCCGGACCACCCGTTTTCTGATGGACGCGTTATTCGGCTGTCACCGACTCACTGGCATCGATTGTGCGCGCCGTCCCTGCGCCCCCTCCCCCGCCTGCGCGCGGGCGGATAGAGTAGCCGCGGAGGCTCCCTGCCGTTGAATACGATCCGCCTGTGTTACCGCATCGCGCTCGACGCCTTCTATCGCTTCAATGCCGACGACGGCTGGGCGATCGCCAGCCACATCGCGCTTTCGGTGCTGATGTCGATGTTCCCCTTCTTGATCCTGGTGACGGCCATCGCCGGCTTCGTCGGCTCGGAAGATCTCGCCGACGAAGTGGCGCGCATGATTGTCGCCGCCTGGCCGCGCATCGTTTCCAGCCAGATCGCCGGCCAGATCCATGAGGTGCTGACCACCGCGCGCGGCGGCTTTCTCACCGTCGGCGCGATCTTCGCCATCTATTTCGCCTCGAGCGGCGTCGAGAGCTTGCGCATCGGGCTCAATCGCGCCTACGGGTTGATCGACCCCCGGCCGTGGTGGCTGTTGCGGCTGGAATCGATCGGCTATGTGCTGGTCAGCGCGATCGGGCTCTTGGCGCTGGCATTTCTGGTCGTGCTCGGCCCGCTGGTGTTTCGCACGGCGGCGTTCTATGCGCCGTGGCTCGGCGAGTTGGAAAGCCACTTCGACATCGGCCGCTTCGTCATCGCCGGCATCCTGCTGACGACGTCGCTGCTGATCCTGCATATGTGGCTGCCGTGCGGCCGCCGGCCGCTCAGCGCGGTGTGGCCCGGCATTGTCGCCACCCTCGCGCTCTGGCTCGCCTGCGGCTACGCCTTCGGCCGTTATCTGTCCGACTTCTCCTATACTTATGTGAACTATTACGCCGGCCTGGCCTCGGCGATGATGGCGCTGGTTTTCCTGTATTTCACCGCACTCATTTTCATCTATGGCGGCGAGCTCAATGCGGCGATCGCGCGCGAGCGCGAGAACCCGTCGCTGCCGCTCGAAGGCGGCGGCCGCAAGCGGCACCCGTTGGCGCCGTTTACGTAAGTCGTGCTTACACGGGAATGAGCGGCACCTGATCGGCGGCGCCGGTCAGCATTTTGACTTTGCGCGCATGGTCGACGGCTTCGCGCGCCGATTTATTGTGCGTGAACAATTCGAAGGTCTGGGTCTCGTCTTCGGTCACCGGCGTCATGGCCTGGTCGCTGTAGGGAACGCCCGCGCTTTTGACGACCCGGCGATAGACGCGGAAAATGCTCCAGGCCGCCGCCGCGACGCGCGCGTGTTTGACGGTAAGTTCCCAGAAGAGCTGCGGATAGAAGCTCCAGACCGGCTCGACCGGCAGCTCGGGCCGCCGCTCATGGCGGCTCTTCAGGCGAACGAAGCCGCCTTGCAGCGGGTGCACCTTCTCGATGGCGAGCGATTGCGCGAACCACAGGATGATCTGCGCCAGGCGCAGAATATTGATGCCGTAAGCCTGCGCCCGGCGCAAAATCGTCTCGATGTGCTCCGGCGTGTAATAGATCGCCCAGGCGTCGCGGTAGAGTTTTTCCCATTCCGCTTTGGTCATGTTGGCGTGTGGGGTGAGCGCATGTTCGAGATCGTATTTGTTGAGGTCGGGGTCGAGCGACACGCCCTTGTTGAACAGCGTCTTGTGATCCTCGGAACCCGGTAGCGGGGTTAAGAAGAAGAACTCGAGTACGTCGAGCGGCATCTCCTTCTTGATGATCTCGATGTCGCGCCGCGCCGATGCCGGCGTGTCGTTGGGAAAGCCGAGAATGTAGCCGGCATAGGTCCAGATGCCGGCCGCCTTCCAGGCCAAGAGCATGTTGCGGTATTCGGTGATTTTGTTCTGCCGCTTTTTGGCGGCGAGCAAATTGTCGGGGTTGATGTTCTCCAGCCCAATGAAAATGCGGGTGACGCCGGCGCGCTTGGCCTTGGCGACGAAATTCGGAATCTTGTGGCACAGCGTGTCGACCTGGATCAGGAAGCGCACGTCCATGTCGTCCTGTTCGCGCAATTTGATGATGCGGTCGAAGATCGGCTCCCAGTCCTTGTTGCGGGCGAAATTGTCGTCGGTGATGAAGAAGCGGTCGATGCCCTGTTCGTAGTTCTTGCGCAGGATGCGCTCGACGTCGTCGGGACTGCGGCGGCGCGACTTGCGCCCCTGCACATTGATGATGGTGCAGAACGAGCATTGGAACGGGCAGCCGCGCCCGGCGTCGAAGGTAGTGACGTTGCCGATGGTCTTGCGCACCGAATTGCCGGGCAGAAACGGCGTGACCGCATCTTCCAGCGTCGGCAGGTCGTCGATGTAATTGTAGGTGGCTTTAAGCGCGCTCGCCGCGGCGTCGCGCACCACTTCGTCCATGCGGCCTTCCGCTTCGCCGGCGAACAACGTGACGCCCATGTCGAGCGCTTCCTGCAGATCTGCCATCACCTTGGGGAACATTGCCAACATGCCGGAGACATGGAAGCCGCCGACGATCACCGCAATGCCGGCGGCGCGCAAAGGCCGCGCGAGGTGCAGCGACCGCGGATACTGGTTCGACTGCACGCCGACCAAGCCGACAAAGCCGAAATTATTGTTGGCACGCATGTCGGCGATGATGCGGTCGATTCGCACCCGCGTGTTGGTTTCGTCGATCGCGGTGATGTCGATGTCGATGTCGGGACCGAGAATTTGGCGTTGCGCGCAATCGTCGAGCAGGCCGTAGACGCTGGCCAGCGAATTCGCCGGCATCGGCGAGCGGTACCAGCGGATGACATAGCCGTCGTCGTCATAATGCGACGGCTTCACCAGCACGATGCGGAAACGCTTTCGCGCGGTACTTCCTTCGGCCCGCTGCGTCGCCAGCATGGCTTACCCCGTACCCGGATCAGCCGCTTGTAGCTGAAACGGAGCAACGAGGCCAGCGGACCTGACCAAGTCCTGCGCCGCAGGGCATTCGCAAGACCGCTGAGCACGTTCGCGCGAGGATGGGAATAACGGCTGTTCCGCGCACCTATATCGTCGGAGCCGGACGATTTAACAGGCAGTGAGGCGAAAAATGCCGTTCAAAGGTCTGACGTGGTCCATCATAGCGGCGCTCGGCATTCTGGCCGCCGCGCTCGGCACCGGAATACCGTTACGCGCGGCAGCGCAAGCGGTGTCGTATCCTTGGTGCACGCAGGGCAGCGCCATCCACTGCTATTATTCGACCCATGAACAATGTGAGGAGGCCGTGGATTACCACGGCTTCTGTATCGCCAATCCGGATTTGCAATCCCAGGACAGCCGCGCGCCGTGGCGCACGAGGCAATAGCCGGCTTCTCAACCCACCGCGGCTTCGACCACGTCGTCGAAATTGCGCAGACCCGGGCGCGGGGTGTTGACCAGCACCGCCATATTGCCGGGTTTGTGCCGGTTGGTGCGCATCAATTCGTGGGCATAGGGAATCTTGTCCCAGGGAAACACGTCGCTCATGCACGGATCGACGCGGCGGTCGATAACGAACTGATTGGCGGCGCTGGCTTGTTTGAGATGGGCGAAATGCGAGCCTTGCACCCGCTTCTGCCGCATCCAGACATAACGCGCGTCGAAGGTGATGTTGTAGCCGGTGGTGCCGGCGCAAAACACGACCATGCCGCCGCGCTTGACGACGAGGCAAGACACCGGGAACGTCGCCTCACCGGGATGCTCGAACACGATGTCGACGTCGCGCTTGCCGGTGATGTCCCAGATCGCCTTGCCGAAACGGCGCGCTTCCTTGACCCAGGCGTCGTATTCGGGCGTGCCGACCTTGGGCATCTGGCCCCAGCATTTGAAATCGTTGCGGTTGATGACGCCCTTGGCGCCGAGGTCCATGACGTATTGCACTTTGGATGGGTCGGACACAATGCCGATGGCATTGGCGCCGGAAGCGGCGACAAGCTGCACGCCGAACACGCCAAGCCCGCCAGAGGCGCCCCACACCAGTACATTGTCGCCGGGCTTGAGGATGTGCGGCGCGTGGCCGAATAGCATGCGGTAGGCGGTCGCCAGAGTGAGCGTATAGCAGGCCGATTCTTCCCAGGTCAGGTGCGCGGGCTTCGGCATCAGTTGCCGCGACTGCACGCGGCAGAACTGCGCGAAGGAACCGTCCGGCGTTTCGTAGCCCCAGATGCGCTGCGACGGCGAGAGCAGCGGGTCGCCGCCATTGCATTCCTCGTCGTCGCCGTCGTCCTGATTGCAATGGACGATGACTTCGTCGCCGACCTTCCAGCGGTGCACCTTGGAGCCGACCGCCCAGACGATGCCGGACGCATCGGAGCCGGCGATATGGAACGGATTCTTGTGCACGTCGAGCGGCGAGATCGGCTGGCCGAGCCCGGCCCAGATGCCGTTGTAGTTGACGCCCCCCGCCATGACATAGACCAGCACTTCGTCCTCGGCGATCGGCCAGGTCGGCAGCACTTCGCACTGCATCGCCGTCTCTGGCGGCCCGTGCCGTTCCTTGCGGATCGCCCAGGCGTACATTTTCGCCGGCACGTGGCCGAGCGGCGGAACCTCGCCAATCTCGTAAAGATCCTTAAGCGGCGCGGCGGACGGCTTTTTTTGTGCAACGGCCATGATGGGCTCCCGGTATGCACCGGCCTTCGCGACGCGGCGCCGCGAGCGGCGCACAGTCTGCCGCAGCCTATGTTGCAGCGCAACAATTACTTAGGCTCCAGCGCCGTGCCGCTGACAAGCCGCCCGCAAAGCCCTAACCTCCCAGCGCCGCAACGGACAATCCGGGGAGAGATCATGGGCATCATTATTTGGCTTATCGTCGGTGCGATTGCCGGTTGGCTTGCCGGAATGGTGGTGAAGGGCGGCGGCTTCGGCCTGATCGGTGATATCATCGTCGGTATCATCGGCGGCTTGATCGCCGGCTGGCTGTTGCCGCGGATCGGCCTTGTGATCGTCGGCGGCATTGTCGCCGACATCATCAACGCCTTTATCGGAGCCGTGATCTTGCTGGTCATTGTCCGGCTGATCAAACGCTAATACGGCGCAAAGGAATTGGGCGCTAAGGAGGGGCGCGAGCGCGTTAGGCTCTCGCGCCGATGCATTTTCTTTGGCAGCGCTCCATGGACGTCGCCCCAAAACGCCCTGCCCGGAGAAATTCTGCCGAGCTCTGCTGCGCCATTTCTACCGGCGCGCACCATTCAGCGCGTCAGGTTCACGCTTTGCCTGTGTTTTCTGATCGTGCTCGACGGCACGTTCGTCAAGGGGGACTTTCTGTTCGATGCGCAGGGCCGGCCGATCGCCAACGATTTCGTCAATGTCGTCGCGGCCGGACGGCTCGCGCTCGACGGCGAGCCTGCCGCCGCCTACGACTGGCCGGCTCATAAGCAAGCAGAAGTCCGCGTCATCGGCCACGATTTTGCGGACTATTACGGCTGGCATTATCTGCCGCCGTTTCTTTTTGTCGCCGCCGCGCTGGCGACATTACCCTTTGTTGCGGCGGCGATCGACCCAGGTCGGCCTTGCCGCGGTACGCTGATCGTTTTGCTCCTGGTGGCGCAACGCGCATGTTGCGTCGCAACAAAATCCGCGGCACATTAGCGGCGCCGGTGGAACGCGTGGAAGACCGATGGGCGACCAGCCGCGCCGCGATGAACCGTTACGCGACAAGCCTTGGATTTTTCGCACTTATGCGGGCCATTCGACGGCTGCCGCATCGAACGAGCTTTACCGCAAGAATCTGAGCAAGGGTCAGACCGGCCTGTCGGTCGCTTTCGACTTGCCGACCCAGACCGGCTACGACAGCGATCATCCTTTGGCCAAGGGCGAGGTCGGCAAGGTCGGCGTGCCGATCTCGCATATCGGCGACATGCGCGCGCTGTTCGAGGCCATCCCGCTTGGCGAGATGAACACCTCGATGACCATCAACGCCACCGCGGCGTGGCTCTTGGCGCTTTATGTCGCGCTCGCCGACGAGCAAGGTGTGCCCCGCGCAAAGCTGCAGGGCACCACGCAGAACGACATCATCAAGGAATATCTGTCGCGCGGCACCTATGTGTTTCCGCCGACGCCGTCGATACGGCTGACCAAGGACGTGATCCTGTTCACGACCAAGGAAATGCCGAAATGGAATCCGATGAATGTCTGCTCCTATCATTTGCAGGAAGCCGGCGCGACGCCGGTGCAGGAGCTCGCTTTCGCGCTGGCCACTGCGATCGGCGTGCTCGATGCGGTGAAGGCCTCGGGGCAATGCGCGCCGGAGGAATTCGGCGACGTCGTCGGGCGCATCTCGTTCTTCGTCAATGCTGGGCTGCGTTTTGTCACCGAAATCTGCAAGCTGCACGCGTTTACCGAACTGTGGGACGAGATCACGCGCGAGCGCTACGGCGTGACCGACGCCAAGAAGCGCCTGTTCCGCTACGGCGTGCAAGTCAATTCGCTCGGACTGACTGAGCAACAACCCGAAAATAACGTCGCTCGCATTCTGCTTGAAATGCTCGCGGTCACGCTGTCGAAGGACGCCCGCGCGCGGGCGGTGCAGTTGCCGGCCTGGAACGAGGCGCTCGGCCTGCCGCGGCCGTGGGATCAGCAATGGTCGCTGCGCATGCAGCAGATCCTCGCTTATGAGACCGACTTGCTGGAATACGGCGACATCTTCACCGGCTCGCCGGCGATCGCGGCCAAAGTCGCCGAACTGAAGGCCGCGGCCAAGGACGAGCTCAAACATATCGAAGCGATGGGCGGCACGGTCAAGGCGGTCGAATCCGGCTATCTCAAGCAGCAGCTTGTCGAATCGAATAGCCGCCGTATCGAAGCGATCGAGCGCGGCGAGCAGATCGTGGTCGGCGTCAACCGCTTCACCGAAACAGAAGCCTCGCCGTTGACCGACGCCGCCCACGCGGTCGTTACCGTGTCGGCGGAAGCCGAATCTGGTCAGATCGAGCGGCTTGCGGCGTGGCGTGCTGCGCGCGATGCCAACGCCGTGGCCGCGGCGCTCGAAGCCTTGCGCCGCGCGGCCAAGAGCGGCGCCAATATCATGCCGGCTTCGATCGACTGCGCCAAAGCCGGCGTCACCACCGGCGAATGGGGCTTTGCGCTGCGCACCGCGTTCGGCGAATACCGCGCCCCGACCGGCGTCGGCAGCGCCATGCGCAACGATGCCGAAGGGCTCGACGACATCCGCGCCCAGGTCGACCGGGTATCGAAGAAGCTCGGCCGGCGCCTGAAATTTCTAGTCGGCAAGCCCGGCCTCGACGGCCATTCCAACGGCGCCGAGCAGATCGCCGCGCGCGCCCGCGACGCCGGCATGGACGTGGTCTATGAGGGCATCCGTCTGACCGCCGACGCGATCGCCGCGGCGGCGGCGGAAAAAAACGTGCACGTGGTCGGCTTGTCGATCCTGTCCGGCTCGCACATGCCGCTGGTGGCCGACGTCATTGCCCGCATGAAGGACGCGGGACTCGACGAGGTGCCGGTCGTGGTCGGCGGCATCATTCCGCCACAGGATGCCAGCGCTCTGAAAGATGCCGGCGTCGCCGAAGTCTATACGCCGAAGGATTTCGAACTTAATCGCATCATGAGCGATCTCTGCCGCATCGTGGAAACATCGGCGGACGCTGCGGAATAATCATCGCTGCACGCCCATCGCAAGCGCATCGCTCAGCGCGCTCGGACTGAGCGGCTTGCGCAAATACGAATTCATACCAGCCGCGCGGGCCTTGGCATCGTCGGCGTCACGGCCGGAAATGCCGATGATAGGCGTGGCGGCCGCGGCCCCGGTCAGCGCCCGGATGCGCCGCGCCGTCTCGATCCCATCGATGCCGGGCAGCGTCACGTCCATCAGCACGACGTCGTAGCCGCGCGGCACGGCAGCGACGGCTTCCTCGCCGGAGCCGACAAAATCGGCGCGGTGGCCGAGCTCGGTGAGGATGGTGTTGAGGATGACGCGGCCGTAAGGATTATCCTCGGCGCAAAGGATCTTGAGAGGACGCGCCGGCATCGTGCCTCGATGCGAGCGCTCCGCCGCTGCCGCCTGGGCGGGCGCAATTGGGAGCACCGCCGAAAGGGAAAAGCTCGAACCGCGCCCCGGCGTGCTGGTGACGGTGAGATCGCCGCCCATGAGCTTGGCCAAAACCTTGACGACGGCAAGCCCAAGACCGGCGCCGCCATAGCGGCGCGCGATGTCGCCGCTGGCCTGCGCAAACGGCCGAAACAGCCGCTTGATCTCCGCGGGCTTAAGCCCGATGCCGCTGTCGGTGACGATGAAGGTCAGCTTGGCGCGGCTGCCCGCGGCGCGGCCCATCTGCACTTCCAGCCGGACCGCGCCTTGGGCGGTGAACTTCACGGCATTGTCGATGAGGTTCTCCAGCGCCGCGCGCAACCGCACCGGATCGCCGACCAGAACTTCCGGCACGTCATCCGCTACCTTCACCTCCGCGCGCAGGTTCTTGGCCTCGGCGCGCGCGGCGAGCGCCTCGCTCACGGCCGCGATCAGACGCCGCGGCCGGAAAATCTCCTGTTGCAAGGTGAGCGACCCAGCGCCTGCTTTGGCAGCGTCGATGACCAGCGTAGTGAGCGAAGCGAGATGCTCGGCGCTGTCTTTGATGCCCACGGCCCAGCGCCGTTCGCGCTCGCCGAGATTGGAGCTCGCCAATAACTCGCCGAGCGCGAGGATGCCGGTGAGCGCGGTGCGGATGTCGTGGGCGAAGACGGCTAGCACAGGCTCGCCGCCGCGCGCCCGCGGCCGCTGCCGTTTAGGCTGTCGCGCCGGTTTTGCGGCGGCCTTTTGTTTGGTCTTCAATCGCGCCATTGCGGCCCATAGCGCATGATACCGAAAGGTGGTCGCCGGTTTTCGGAAAGATCATGCTCGAAGAAAGCTATACCCAGAACGCAACATGCCATGGCCGCGCCCCAAACAAAACATGTTCAATTCAAAAGGGGAGCTAACCACCAAGTCAGCGTCCCAGCCCGACCATGCGCCGGATATCGCGTGGCGTCGCGCCGGTGGCGCGTAATTCGCGCAAGCCCGTTGACTTGGTCGATTTCGACAACTTGTGGCCGTCATCGTCAAGGATGAGCTTGTGGTGATGATAGGTCGGCTCCGGCAGCCCGAGCAGCACCTGCAGGAGCCGGTGGATGCTCGTGGTCCAGAACAGATCCTGCCCGCGCACCACATCAGTGACGCCTTGGAGGGCGTCGTCGAGAACGGCGGCGAGGTGATAACTGGTCGGCGTTTCCTTGCGGGCGAGTACGACATCGCCCCACAGTTGCGGCGCGGCGGTAACGATGCCGGCCTGACCGTGCGGGCCGGCGCCGGTCTCGGTCCAGCGCAGTGCGCCGGCGCGCGCGACCGCCGCATCCATGGCGAGTCGCAGCGCGAACGGTTCGCCAGCGGCGCGGCGCCGCGTCCGCTCAGCAGCGGAGAGCTTGCGCGCCCGCCCGGGATAGATCGGTACGCCGTCGGGATCGCGCGGCCAGTGGCCATGGCGGTCGAGTTCCGCGACTATGGCGCTTAGCTCGCTCCGACTCTCGAAGCTCGGATAAAGCAGTCCCTGCGCTTCGAGTTCGGTAAGGGCGGCGGCATAATCGTCGAAATGCTCACTTTGCCGCCGCACCGGCTCAACCCACGTAATGCCGAGCCAGCGTAGATCTTCATAAATCGCGGCCTCGTATTCCGGACGGCAGCGCTCGACGTCGATGTCCTCGATCCGCAGCAGCAAGCGCCCGCCAAATTCGCGCGCCAGGTCGTGGTTGAGCAATGCGGAATAGGCATGGCCCAGATGCAGATAACCGTTCGGACTCGGTGCGAAACGCAGGACGCGGCTGTACATCGGCGATACGCTTCTCGACACTCACCAGGCAACCGGCCGCACACTCTAACATGCTGACCCATATTCGCACCGAGGCCGATCTCGACGCGGCACTCAAAGTACTCGGCGAAATCGAGCCGCGATTTGGCGCGCTCGTGACCGAAGCCGGGCGGCCGCCACTGCGGCGGCGCCCCGACGGCTTCGCCGGGCTCGCCGCGGCGGTGGTGTCGCAGCAGCTCTCGACTGCCAGCGCGGGCGCGATCTGGGGACGGCTCGCTGCGGCATTCGATCCGTTTACGCCGAAGGCGATTCTGCGGGCGCGTGCCGCGCGGCTGGCGCGACTCGGTCTGTCGGCACCGAAAATCAAAGCGCTCAAGGAGATCGCGCGCGCCGTGAGCCGCGGCGATCTCGCGCTCGCTTCGCTAGCCGACATCGAGGCCGATGCGGCCCATGCCGCGCTCACCGCGGTCCACGGCATCGGGCCGTGGACCGCCGATATTTACCTGTTGTCCTGTCTTGGCCACGCCGATGCTTGGCCCGCTGGCGACCTCGCGCTGCAAGAGGCGGCGCGCCTTGCGTTCGGCCTGCGCGCGCGGCCGAGTGCGAAGGAGATGATAGCGCTCGCGGAGCCGTGGCGGCCGCTGCGCGCCGTAGCGGCGCGCGTACTGTGGACCTATTATCGCGCCGTCAAAGGCCGTGAAGGCGCGCCCGTGGTGACCAAAATTCTGCCCGAGGCTAAATCAAAAACAGCCAAATCTAAAAAAACGGCGCCGAAGAGAGGTAGGAATGGCCGCTGAACTTGACGGTCCGCGGCTTAATCCAAGCTCCGGTACGGCGCGACAGCTTGTGGTCTTCCTGCACGGCTACGGCGCCGACGGCAACGATCTCATCGAAATCGGCCGCGCCTGGCAGCAATTGCTGCCGCACGCGGCGTTCGTGTCGCCGCATGCGCCGGAACCATGTGCGCAAGCGCCGGTCGGCCGGCAGTGGTTCGCACTGACCTTCCGCAATCCGGACGAGCGCTGGATCGGGGTCAATAAGGCAGCGCCGCTATTGGAGCGCTTTCTCGATGCCGAACTGGCGCGCCACAAGCTGCCGCCCGCGGCGCTGGCGCTGGTCGGGTTCAGCCAGGGTACCATGATGGCGCTGCATGTCGGGCTGCGCCGCGCCACGGCACCTGCAGCGATCGTCGGCTATTCGGGGATATTGGTCGAGCGGGCGGACGGCGACGCCGAGAAATTCGCCGCCGAGATCAAATCCCGCCCGCCGGTGCTGCTGGTGCATGGCGAGCGCGACGACCTCATCCCGCCGCAGGCCTTGTTCCAAGCGACGCAAGGCCTGGCCGCGCTGGGCGTGCCGGTCGAGTGGCATCTGTCGGCAGGGGTCGGCCACGGCATCGACCCCGAAGGGCTGCGCCACGGCGGTGAATTCTTGGCGCGCCGATTTGGTGCTTCAAGCAGCGGGCTTTAACCGCAAGTCTTTGTATTGCGTAACGATTTCCTAGCAATTTGGGCCTAGAAGCGCGCTATTGCTTAAAGGTGCGCAATGGTCATGGCGGCGATGCGAAAGCTGGCCCGGGGCGCCCGATTGGCGCGGCTGCGGTCGCTCATTTCCAATTTTCGGCTCAACAAACGCGGCAATGTCGCCGTGATCACGGCGTTGGCGACGCTGCCGATGGTCGCCGCCGTGGGCTGCGTCATCGATTACACGTCGGCGTCGATGATCAAGACCAAGCTGCAGGCCGCCGCCGACGCGGCGACTGTCGCGACGGTCTCGGTCAACTCGTCGGTAATTACCACTGCTAAGAATATGTCGAGCAATGGCACCGTGTCCGGCGGTTCGACCTTTGCGACCAATTTCTTCAACGCCAATCTGACCTCGGCGCCGGAGACCACAGGCTATACCAACCTCACGCCGACCGCGACCGTCACGCGGACCGGCACGACGGTGATTGCCACTGTATCCTTCACCGCCCAGGTGCCCACCTATTTCATGGGCATCATGGGTTACAAAAACATCGCCCTGTCGGGCACGTCGACGGCGAGCTACACGCTGCCGGGTTACATCGATTTTTACCTGATGCTCGACGTGTCGGGCTCGATGAGCTTCCCCTCGACGCCCGCCGAGCAAGAGAGATTGCAGGCCGTCAACCCCGACAATTACTCGCTTTATCCAAACGGCTGCACGTTCGCCTGTCATTTCAAGGCGCAAGGAGCCTGCAGCCAGTCGGAGCAGAAAACCGGCGTGCCGCCATCCGCCTATACCCGCACCTATAACCCGAGCCCCGGCGGCTATTGTCAGGGATTTACCATCACGAGACTGGGGACGACGCCAGCGACCTGCACGTCGTCGACAAGTTGCTCGAATATCACCAGCAGCGATATCAATTGGAGCAACTCGGAAGTCAGTTCCTGTCCCACCGATGGAACGACCTCTTGCATCCAATTGCGCACCGACGTCGTGGGCAATGCGGTCAACGCGCTGTTGTCGCAAGCATCCACCACCGAGAACAACGACGGCATCTCCAATCAATTCGAGGTGGGATTGTTTCCGTTCATACAAGATCTCTGCACGTCCGGTGCCGGCAGCAGCAATTCCTGCTCCGTTGGTCTCACCACCAGTCTCACCGGCAGCACCATTACCACCTTTGCCGCGCAGCTCGCCAATTTGCTGGACACCGGCCAGAATTCGACCCTCGGATCCGGCGGAACGCATTTC
>JASHOX010000012.1 GCA_030038415.1 Xanthobacteraceae bacterium | reverse complement strand
GCCCGATCAGCCGCGCCATTCGCGATCAGGTCTGGCTCACCACCTCTGGCGTGTTCGACGCGCCGCCCTTCATCTGCGCGCTGCTGACTTTCGGCATCGACCGCATCATGTTCTCGGTCGACTATCCGTTTGCCACCAACGCCGAGGGCGCCGCTTTCCTCGAGCGTGTCGCGCCCGCGCCTGGCGACCGGGAGAAGCTGACCCACGGCAATGCGGATGCGCTGTTGAAGTTGAAGGTGAAGAGCAAATAGGACGCGCATGATCACCAATCGCGGTCTAGGCCGCCACCGCCAAGTCACCGAGCTGCGATCCAGCGGGCGATTTGCGGCCAAGCTCCCGTCAGCGTGCGCGAGCCCATGAATAGGCCGATATGGCCGCCGGGGACGAGCTTCTTCTCGATCTTGTCCTTGGGCGTGCCAAGCAGGTTTTCCGAATTGAAGACCTGCTCTGCCGTGGTGATATCGTCGGTTTCGCCGGCCAGCAGATAGACCGGGCAGGTAATGTTTTTCAGATCGAGGCGACGGCCGAGGCCGACAAATGTTCCCTTGGCGAGGCGGTTCTCCTTGAACAATTGGCGAATGACCTGGAGATACCAGCGGCCGGGCAGATCGATCGGATTTTCGTACCAACTGGCGAAGGTTTCTTCCTTTTTCAGATACGCCGGATCGTCGATGTGCTCATAGAGATCGATCTGATCCTGGATATAGTGCTGCTCGGGATGCATATTCTTCCAGCCCTGCAGCATGAACTTGCCCTTCATCAGCCCGCCGCCGAGCGCCACCAGCTCCTCGAAGAATGACATCGGCGAAGCGTGGACCATGCGCTTGATCGGTCCACTGCCGGCGTCGGTATCGATGGGCGCTCCGGCGAGAACCAGCGAATTCACTTTGTCGGGGAACCGCGCCGCGATCATCGCCGCGGCCCAGCCGCCCTGGCACAGTCCCACCAGGTTGACGCGCCCGCCGAGATCGGCGATCGCCACGATCACCTCGGCAAGGTAATTGTCGATCTCCAAGTCCTTCATGTCGTCCGTCGCCGGCTTCCAATCGGTCAGCGCCACGTGACCGATGCCATTCGCCAAAAGAGTCTCGATCAGGCTCTGGCCCTGGTGATAATCGGCGATCGTGGCGGTGTGGCCGGCATGCGGCGCATCCACCAATGTCGGAATTCCGTCCGGCTTGCCGTAGTCGCGCAGCTTCATTGTGCGCAGTTCGAGTCGCACGGCGTTCGGAGTCGCTAGGGCCGGCCTCAACTCGTCGTGAATCTTGATCTCTTCCTCGGCGAATTTGAGGTTCCTGGCGTACAGCTCGGCGCCCTGCTCGGCCAACGATGCCGCCATTGCCATCGGCCAGAACGCCGGCACGCTGGCGAGCGAGAATTCGGAAGGCTTCTTCGGAGGATTTGTCGGCAGGGCTGACATTCGGGGGCGGTCCCGCGTTCGACGGAGCTTAAGTTTCAAGTGAAGCCTCGGCCCCGGCTGCAAGCTCCACGATCTCGGTCGTTATTTCTTCCTGACGAAGCCGACGCTCGTGCTGCACGAGCGTGGTAAGTGTCCTTTCAGTATTATTCCTGGCCGCCACCATGGCGATCATCCGCGCTTCGTTCTCGGCGACGAAGCTATGCATGGTGGCTTGGCACAGCTGCGCATAAACGTATTCGGCGGCGAGGCGCTCAAGCAGCAACTGCGGCGAGAGCGCGGTTAGCGGAGCCTGCCTCTGCACCGGGCGCGCGAAGCGCGTAAAATCGATCGGCAGCAGGGAATGGCGGTTAACGCGAACCTCGCCAGCAACCGAGCGCGAGAAGTAGATATCGGCCCTCGCCACAAGTCCTTGCGCCACGAACCGATAGAGCACTTCGGCAAGCTCGTTGGCGAATCGGGGTATTCCCTCAATCCGGGTCGTCATTGCAGCGGACCAGTCGGGCCTTACGCCGCGTTCCGCGGCGACAGCGACGCCGCGCGTACCGATAACGAGAATCGTCGCGTTTTTGAGATCGGCGCCTGCAGCCTCGAACACGCGTTCGCTGAATGCCCCGGCAAAGCCTTGCTCGGCGCAAAAAAGGATCAGGCACCGCTTGGTAATCCCCTGCCCGATGGACGTCGCGCCATCGGCCGGCAATAGGTTCAAAGCTTCGCCGATGGCAAGCGAAATGATCTCGGTAAAGGCTTCAATTCCGGCAAGCAGCGACCGGCCGCTCTGCGCCCGGGATGCCGCAATGCCGCGCAACGCGGTAACCACAGCTCCGAGTTGACGGACGTTCTGAATTTTAGTGATAACATCGGAGAGCCGCTCAGCCATCAGGTCGTCTCCCCGTCGCCGGCGCTTGGGCGAGCCGCGATTTGACTTACGAAGTCAGCCAGCGCGACTCTTAACTCCGCCGCTTTCGCTTCATCGAGTTCGCGGCTGCGCTGGATCGAATCGACGATGCCCTTGACCGCGCCATCAAGCCATGCCGGAAGCTCGGCACGGAGCCGGTCGATAAGCGTCAAAGGCAACGAGTCGAGTAGACCGCTCTGCAACGCCGTGACCAGCGCAACTTCATCGACCAGCCGCAGTGGCGCATATTGAGGCTGTGCGAGAACGGCCCGAATGTGTCGCCCGCGCGCGATCTTATTCTTGACCTGGGAGTCGGTTACGCCGCCAAAGCGGGTGAACATCTCCAGTTCCAAGAACTGCGCATAATCCAACCGCAAGGTCTCCGATGCTCGTCGCAAGGCGGCGGCCTGGGTTTTGCCGCCGACGCGACTAACGCTCGTCCCAATATCGACGGCAGGCTTGTGGCCTTCGTGGAACAAGCGCGAATCCAGAACGATCTGACCGTCGGTGATCGAAATCAGGTTGGTCGGAATATAGGCGCTTAGATTGCCGGCATCCAATTCCGCGATCGGCAGTGCGGTCAATGAACCGCCGCCGTTCGCCTGGGAAAGCTTCGCTGCGCGTTCAAGCAGGCGCGCGTGGACATAGAACACATCGCCCGGATAAGCCTCGCGGCCCGGCGGTTGTCGCGTCAGTAGGGCGATTTCGCGGTGCGTGGCGGCATGCTTGGTCATGTCGTCGATGACGACAAGCGCGTGCTG
>JASHOX010000077.1 GCA_030038415.1 Xanthobacteraceae bacterium | reverse complement strand
GAAGGTGAAGGCATCGACATATTCGTCGAGCGGCACGCCGTATTGCAGGCCGAGCGACACCGCGATGGCGAAGTTGTTGAGAAGCGAGCGGAGCGCCGCGCCCTCCTTGTGCATGTCGATGAAGATTTCGCCGAGCCGGCCGTCGTCATATTCGCCGGTGCGCAAGTAAACTTTATGCCCGCCGACCACGGCCTTTTGCGTATAGCCCTTGCGGCGATCGGGCATGCGCTCGCGCTCGCGCATCACCACGATGCGCTCGACCACCTTCTCGACGATCTTCTCGGCTAGCCCCGAGGCGCGCGCCGCGGCCGGCTTGTCGAGGAAGGCCTCGATGACGTCCTCGTCCTCTTCCTCGTCGGCGATGAGCTGGCTTTGCAGCGGCTGCGACAGTTTTGAGCCGTCGCGGTAGAGCGCGTTGGCCTTCAAGCCGAGCTTCCAGGACAGGACATAAGCGTCCTTGCAGTCCTGGACGGTGGCCTCGTTCGGCATGTTGATGGTTTTAGAGATGGCGCCGGAGATGAACGGCTGCGCCGCCGCCAGCATGCGGATGTGGCTCTCGACCGAGAGGAAACGCTTGCCGGTGCGGCCGCACGGATTGGCGCAGTCGAACACGGCATAGTGCTCGGGTTTGAGATGCGGCGCGCCTTCGACCGTCATGGCGCCGCAGACATGAATGTTCGCCGCCTCGATTTCGCGCTTGGAAAAGCCGAGATGCGCGAGCAGGTCGAAATTCGGCGCCGCCAAGTCCTCGGCGGCGACGCCGAGCTGGTCTTTGAGAAAGTCAACGCCGAGCGTCCATTTGTTGAAGGCGAATTTGATGTCGAAAGCGGTCGGCAGCGCCTTTTCCACTTTCTCGATCGCCTCTGGGGTGAAGCCTTTCGCCTTCAGCGTGGTGTGGTTGATCGCCGGCGCCTGGCCAAGCGAACCATGGCCGACCGCATAAGCGATAATCTCGGCGATCTCGCTTTCGCGATAGCCAAGCACGCGCAACGCTTCCGGCACCGCGCGGTTGATGATCTTGAAATAACCGCCGCCGGCGAGCTTCTTGAATTTCACCAGCGCGAAATCGGGCTCGATGCCGGTGGTGTCGCAGTCCATCACCAGGCCGATGGTGCCGGTCGGCGCCACCACGGTGGCCTGCGCATTGCGGTAGCCATGCGTCTCGCCGAGCGCGATGGCGCGGTCCCAGGCCTTTCGCGCGTGCTCGATCAGCGCGCGGTCCGGGCAGGCTTTGGCGTCGAGCGGCACCGGCGGCGTCGCCATCGCCTCATAGCCGGTGCGGTCGCCATAAGCGGCGCGGCGGTGGTTGCGCATCACCCGCAGCATCACGTCGCGGTTCTCGGCAAAGCGCGGGAAGGCGCCGAGCTCGGCCGCCATTTCGGCTGAGGTGGCGTAGGACACCCCGGTCATGATGGCGGAGAGCGCGGCGCAGATGGCGCGGCCGGCTTCGGAGTCGTAGGGGATGCCCGATGACATCAAGAGGCCGCCGACATTGGCGTAACCCAAACCGAGCGTGCGGAAGTCGTAGGAACGCTGCGCGATTTCCTTCGACGGGAATTGCGCCATCAGCACCGAGATTTCGAGCACGATCGTCCACAGCCGCACCGCGTGCTCATAGCCCGCGATGTCGTAGGCGTGGGTTTTCTCGTCATGGAAGGCGAGCAGGTTCAGCGAGGCGAGATTGCACGCCGTGTCGTCGAGGAACATGTATTCCGAGCACGGGTTCGAGGCGATGATCGGCCCGGAATTGGCGCAAGTGTGCCAGTCGTTGATCGTGGTGTGGAATTGCAGCCCCGGATCGGCCGAGGCCCAGGCCGAATAGCCGATCTTCTCCCACAGATCGCGCGCCTTGACGGTCTTGGCGATCTTGCCGGGCTTCGTCCGCCAGAACAGATCCCAGTCGCGGTCGGCGTCGACTGCTTTGAGGAATTCATCGGTGACGCGCACGGTGTTGTTGGAGTTCTGGCCGGACACGGTCAGGTAGGCTTCCGAATCCCAATCGGTGTCGTAGGTCGGGAAGTCGATGTCTTTATAGCCCTGCTTGGCGAACTGGATGACGCGGCGGATGTAATTGTCCGGTACGTGGTTCCTTCGCGCTGCCTTGATCTCGCGGCGCAGCACCGGGTTCTTCTCCGGCGTGAAGCAATCGTCGCCCGAGCCCTCGCAATTCACGCACGCTTTGAGGATCGCGCGCAGATGCTTCTGATTGATCTTGGAGCCGGTGACGAGGTTCGCCACCTTCTGCTCCTCGATCACCTTCCAGTCGGTGAAAGCTTCGATGTCGGGATGGTCGACGTCGAGGATGACCATCTTGGCGGCGCGGCGCGTGGTGCCGCCCGACTTGATGGCGCCCGCGGCGCGGTCGCCGATCTTGAGAAAACTCATCAGTCCGGACGACTTGCCGCCGCCGCTTAGCTTCTCGCCTTCGCCGCGCAGTTTGGAGAAATTCGAGCCGGTGCCGGAGCCGTATTTGAACAGGCGCGCCTCGCGCACCCACAGATCCATGATGCCGCCCTCGTTGACGAGGTCGTCGGCGATCGACTGGATGAAACAGGCGTGCGGCTGCGGATGCTCGTAAGCGGTCGCCGACTGCACGAGCTCGCCGGTCTTGTAGTCGACGTAGAAATGACCCTGGCTCGGGCCGTCGATGCCGTAGGCCCAGTGCAGGCCGGTGTTGAACCATTGCGGCGAGTTCGGCGCCACCATCTGCATCGCCAGCATGTAGCGGTGCTCGTCGAAGAAGGCTTGGGCGTCGGCTTCGGACGAGAAATAGCCGCCCTTCCAGCCCCAATAGGTCCAGGTGCCGGCAAGCCGGTCGAACACCTGCTTGCAGGAAACTTCGCCGCTGTAACGCTCGGCCTCGGGCAGCTTCTTGAGCGCGGCTTCGTCGGCCACCGAGCGCCACAGCCACGAGGGGACCGTCTCCTCCTCGACCTTTTTCAGGCGGGAGGGCACGCCGGCTTTGCGGAAATATTTTTGCGCCAGCACGTCGGAGGCGACTTGCGACCATTGCTCCGGCACTTCCACGTTCTCGGCGTGGAACACGACGGAACCGTCCGGATTGCGGATCTCGCTCGTGGTCAGACGAAAGACGATGTCCGCATAGGGCGATTGTCCCTCTTTGGTGTAGCGCCGCTCGATCCGCATTTTCTGCCCCTAGTTCTCGTGTTTCTGGTATCGGCGGTTACGCTCTCAATATAAGCCGCCGACGGTGTCCCTGCGACGCGGCAAAGCGAACTCTGCCGCATCGAACTCACCCCTGTTTCTGTCTGCCCGCCCAACCCGTCCGGCTTTGCCAGCCGGCCTTGTTCTCTCCGAGCCGTCCTTAAGGGCGCAAAAGTCCACGCTCGCGCCGTGGCGGCGCGGAGCACTCCCAAGACCCTTTTTGGAGAGCTCGGCGGACTTCGTTACCCACGCGCCGAACTTTTGAAGGCTAGGCCAAGCCGGGCGCGTGCGTCAAGCTTTAGTATGAATTTCTGAATCAACCACTAAATGTGGGGATTACGGGGAAGAATCGGGAGGGGATGACTAACTATCGGAGATTCGGACTGAATCCGAAAGGGCCGCGCGGCAGCGAACCGCTTTTTGCTGTTCGCAACCAACTTCGGCCTGGCAAATCCGTGCCCGCTCGCGCCTCCGATCCGGGCCAATGTCGAGGGTAGGGGTATTCCCTCATGCCCAAGGCGTCACGCCTGTGTCACGCAATGACGGGGGTTTCCTGCCGATTCTGAGTGAAATAGCCCGAAAAATCCGGGCTTTCCGCGCTTTCCGCGCTGCGCCCCCGCACTAACGTCTTGGAATCGCTGACGAGACTCAGGCGCCGCGTTTCGCGCCCGCGGCCGTCCACGGGAGTTGTCCTTAATCCCGTCGGCGGCGGCCGGCTGGCGATCCGCTGGCAGCCCGCTCCTGCCACCTCCGGCCACCTTTTTAATTAACCTTAAAGAAGTCTTACTTTTCGCTTCCGCTGTGGCTTGCTTGACGGGGCAGAAGGGGCCGCCAATAACCTTTTGGTAATGTGTGGGGCTTTGTTCCAGCGTGCGATCCGCGCGGGGCGCGTCATTGCCTGTGCCGCCCTGATGGCCGGCTGTACCTCGGCCATCCGCAACGATCCGATCAATCAGCCGCTGACCGCCAACCCGGCGCAGGTCGAGGCCGCCCTTACGCCGAGCGTTCCGGATAATTACGACGACATGGTCGTGGCGCTGTCGTTTTCCGGCGGCGGCACGCGCGCGGCGGCTTTCTCCTACGGCGTTCTCACCGGTTTCGATCAGACCCGCGTACCCACGCGCAACGGCGCGGTGTCGCTTCTCGACCGGCTTGACTTTCTCTCCGGCGTGTCCGGAGGATCGATTCTTGCGGCCTATTACGGCTTGCGCGGCCGCGCGGCGCTTGGCGATTTCAAGCAGCGCTTTCTCGATGTCGATGCCGAGCAAGGGCTGCAGACCAATCTCAGCCTGGGCAATATCGCCCGCGGCCTGCAGGGCGGCGTCAACGACGCCACCGCGTTCCCGGTCTGGCTCGATGCGCAGCTGTATAATCACGCGACGTTCAAGGAGCTTTTGAGCCGGTCGCGGCCGCGGGTCTGGATCAACGCCTCCGACATCTATAACCGCACCGCGTTCATTTTCGCGCCGGTGACGTTCAGCGCATTGTGCAGCGACCTGTCGAGCTATCCGGTCTCGCTGGCGGTCGCCGCTTCGGCGGCGGTGCCGGTGGTGTTCGCGCCGATCGTCATTCAGAACTATCCCGGCGGCTGTCCGGTCGGGCTGCCAAGCTGGGTGCAGCGGGTGCACAACAATCCGAGCGCGCCGCCGCTGATCAAATCCTACGCCGACGCGCTCGAACGCTATCGCTCCGGCGAAATCAAATACGTCAAGCTGCTCGACGGCGGTCTGGTCGACAATTACGGGCTTGCCGGCTTCACCATTGCGCGGCTTGCCTCGAACACGCCCGACGGTCCGCTGGCGCCGGCGGAAGCGGTCAAGCTGCGGCGCTTTTTATTCCTGGTGGTGGATTCCGGCCGTGATCCGGATGGCAAGTGGTCGCAGACCATCGCCGGCCCGTCCGGCGTCGATCTGATCATGGCGACGTCGGATACCGCCACCGATTCCGGCGCGATCGGCAGCTATTCGGCCTTCGACGCCACCATGAAAGACTGGCGCGAACAACTGATCCGCTGGCGCTGCGGCCTGTCTGAAGCCGAGCGCACGCGGCTCGGCGCGCCGCCCGGCTGGAACTGCCGCGACGTCGAATTCTTCATCAGCCGCATTTCCTTCGACGAGCTCGGCCCGGACCGCTCTGCCGCGCTCAATGCCGTCGAGACGCGGCTGAAACTGCCGCCGGACCAGGTCAACATGCTCATTGCCGCCGGCCGCGACGCGCTTGCCGCCAATCCCGCCTTCGTCGCCTTTATGAAATCGCTGCCGCGCGGACCGCGCATGCCGCCCCCGCCGCCGCGCGCGGCGCCGGTCGCCGTTGCGCCGCAGTCGCCCACCACGCAGGAGGCGCAGGCGAATTAGGGTTATTCGGCGGCGGCCTTCGAATGGCCGAGCCGGCGGTTGAGCGTGGTGAGCAATGCCTCGGCAGCCTCGGCGATCACCGTGCCCGGCGGGAAGATCGCCTCGGCGCCGGCAGCTTTGAGCGCGGCATAATCCTGCGGCGGCACCACGCCGCCGACCACGATCGCGATATCGCCGCGGCCGAGCTTTTCGAGCTCGGCCTTGAGCTCCGGCACCAGCGTCAGATGCGCCGCGGCGAGCGACGAGACGCCGACGATGTGCACGTCGTTCTCGACCGCCTGGCGCGCCGCTTCGGCGGGGCTGGCAAACAGCGCGCCGATATCGACGTCAAAGCCGAGATCGGCAAAAGCGGTCGCGATCACCTTCTGGCCGCGGTCGTGGCCGTCCTGGCCGATCTTGGCGACCAGGATGCGCGGGCGGCGGCCCTCATTGTCCTCGAATTCGGCGACGAGCTTTTGTACGCGTTCGACCGCGTCCGTCATGCCGACCTCCCGCCTATAGACGCCGGAAATCGCCTTGATCTCCGCCTGGTGACGGCCGAAGACTTTCTCCAGCGCCAATGAAATCTCGCCGACGGTCGCCTTGGCCCGCGCCGCGTCGATGGCGAGCGCCAAGAGGTTGCCGTTGCCGCCCGCGGCGTTGCGGGTAAGCGTGTCGAGCGCTTCGGCGAGCGCTTTCGGATCGCGCTCGCGCTTTAACCGCGTGAGCTTGTCGATCTGCAATTGCCGCACTGCCGCATTGTCGACTTTGAGAACGTCGATCGGCGCTTCGTCGCGCGGGCGGTATTTGTTGACTCCGATCACCGCCTGCGCGCCGGAATCGATGCGCGCCTGCGTTCGCGCCGCGGCCTCTTCGATGCGCAGCTTCGGCAAGCCGGCCTCGATGGCACGCGTCATGCCGCCGAGCTCCTCGACCTCGGTAATATGACCCCAGGTCTTGGTGGCGAGATCGTGGGTCAGCCGCTCGACGTAGAACGACCCGCCCCAAGGATCGATGACGCGCGTGGTGCCGCTTTCCCGTTGCAGCACGATCTGAGTATTGCGCGCGATGCGGGCGGAAAAGTCGGTGGGCAAAGCCAGCGCCTCGTCGAGCGCATTGGTGTGCAGCGATTGAGTGCCGCCCTGCGTCGCCGCCATGGCTTCGATGGCGGTGCGCGCCACATTGTTGAAGACGTCCTGCGCGGAAAGCGACCAGCCGGAAGTCTGGCAATGGGTGCGCAGCGACAGCGAGCGTTCGTCCTGCGGATCGAATTGCTTCATCAGCTTCGCCCACAATACGCGCGCGGCGCGCAGCTTCGCCACCTCCATGAAAAAATTCATGCCGATGCCGAAGAAGAACGACAGCCGCGGCGCGAAGCGGTCGACCGCGAGGTTTGCCGCCATGCCGGCGCGCACATATTCGACGCCGTCGGCGAGCGTATAAGCGAGCTCGAGATCGGCGGTCGCTCCGGCCTCCTGCATGTGATAGCCGGAGATCGAGATCGAATTGAACTTCGGCATATGCGCCGAGGTGTAGGAAAAAATGTCGGAGATGATGCGCAGCGACGGTTGCGGCGGATAGATATAGGTGTTGCGCACCATGAATTCTTTGAGGATGTCGTTCTGGATGGTGCCGGAAAGTTTCTCCGGCGGCACGCCTTGCTCTTCGGCGGCGACGATGTAGAGCGCCAGTACCGGCAGCACGGCGCCGTTCATGGTCATCGACACCGACATCTGGTCGAGCGGGATGCCGGAGAACAGGGTGCGCATGTCGTAGATCGAGTCGATTGCGACGCCGGCCATGCCGACGTCGCCGGAGACGCGCGGGTGATCGCTGTCATAGCCGCGATGAGTGGCGAGATCGAAGGCAATCGACAGGCCTTTTTGGCCGGCGGCGAGATTGCGCCGGTAGAAGGCGTTGGAGTCCTCCGCCGTCGAGAAGCCGGCATATTGCCGGATCGTCCACGGCTGGGTGACATACATGGTCGGGTAGGGGCCGCGCAGGAACGGCGCGATGCCCGGATAGGTATCGAGGCCGTCGAGGCCGTCGAGCGCGGCGGCGTCATAGGCGCTTTTGACGGCGATGCCTTCGGGCGTCTGCCACGGTGCGGCCTGCGGCGGCACCGGCGCGGGCGTGTCGGCATAGGCAACTTGCGAAAAGTCCGGGATGCGGCTCATCCGTTCACCCGTTCACCCGTTCTGCATCAGAATATCGTAAGCCGCGGTCAGTGTCGCCAGCACATCGCAGCCCTCGTAAATGAAGGATTGTGCGCCTGCCGCCCGCAGCGCCGCCTCCCGCTCGCCCGGCCAGCCGGCGAGATAAACGTGCTTGACGCCGGCCGCATGCAGCGCCGCCAGCGCCGCCGCAGCCTCTTTGTCATAAACCTTGTCGGATGAACAAAGGCAGGCCAGAGCCGTGCCGACGGACCTGCAGACAGACGCAACGTCGGGGCCCGGGCTGCTGATAGCCTCGATGCCGCCGATCTCGAAGAAATTCTTGGCAAATGTCACCCGCGCGTTGAATTCGGCGGGCGTCCCGAGCGTCGTCAAAAATATCTTCGGCCGCGCGCCGGTCCTGGCGAGAATTTGGTCTGACCGCTCGCGCAAGGCCTCGAACGGCTCGGCAAGCCGCAGCCGCGGCAAGGCCGCTGCGCTCACCGCCGGCGTGCCTGAACCGGTATTCGCTTGAGGCGCCACGGCGAGTACCGAAGGGCTTGCCTCATCAATGTCGGGAAACGCAGTGCTGCCGGTCAAAATATCGTTGCCGCGCGCCACGGCCTTTTGCCGCTCGACGCGCACGGCGGCGACGTCGCGCTGAACGAGGCCGCTCTCCAGCGCTGCCCACGGGCCGCCCGCTTTTTCGATCTCCTGAAATGCTGACCAGGTGGCAGCGCAAAGCTGTTGCGTGATGGCCTCGAGCGCGCCGGACCCGGCGGCCGGATCGGCGACGCGCGCCAAGTTTGATTCCTCCAGCAGCACGAGCTGCGTATTGCGCGCGACGCGGCGCGCGAACGCATCTGGCAGGCCGAGCGGGGCGGTGTGCGGCAGCACCGTGATGGCATCGGCGCCGCCGAAGCCGGCGGCGGCCACCGCGATTGTCGTACGTAGCATGTTCACGTATGGATCCCGCCGCGTCATCATCCGCCACGCGCTCTCGGCCGTGACCAGAACGGGCTTCGGCGTCAGCCCGCAGGCCGCTTCGACGCGCGCCCACAATTTTCGCGCCGCGCGGAATTTCGCCATGGTCAGAAATTGATCGGCGTCCGCCGTGAGCCGGAAATAAATCGCGTCACGCGCCGCGTCGAGCGCCATGCCGCCGACTTCCAGGGCGCGCAGATAGCCAACGGCGCTTGCCAGCGCGAAGGCAAGCTCCTGCGCCTCGGATCCGCATGCGTTATGAATGACGCGCCCGTCGGCGACGGCGAAGGGTCCGCGAAAGCCGTCGCTTCTGAGTTCGCCGACCATTGCGGCGAAGTAAGGCGCCGTCTCGCTCCAGCTTCGCGGGCTCTTGCCGGCCGTGGCGAAGCCACCGATCGGATTGATGCTGAAACGCAAATCGATCGCCTCCGGCTTTTGCCCGCGCTCTTTGACCAGCGCGGCGAAGTCGTGGACGATATGGCGCGAGGACTCACTGAGGTTGAGGTCGATGGCGACAAGGTCGAGCGCGACGCCGTTTAGGACGCGCGCAAGCGTAGCCGCCGAGGGTTCGATGCCGAAGCCGTTGGCGCTGATTGAGCCGGCGAAAACCAGGATCAATCCCGTTGCGCCATTTTCCAGATCGTCGAGGGCTTGCGCATTGGCGACGGCCGGGTCGGGGTGATCGACCCGCTGCATCAATGTCCAGGCGGCGCCCGGCGCGCGACGGGGAATGGCGCGGGCCACGGTAGCGCGCTCATAGAGCGGCTCGATGGTCAGCCCGTCATAGGTGCGGCTTTCGAGCCGTGCAAATGGCATGCCCTTGAGCACAGTGTCGACCAGCCTGCGCCAATCGCCATACCTTGCCGCCGGAAAATCGCCGGCAAGCGACAGGGCTTCGGAAGCCGTGCTGTTAGAAACTGTCATGGGCGCAAAATGCCATGTATGGCGCAACGGGCCAATACGCGATCCCGTGCAATTGCCGTGCCGACCCTATGGGCACGGCAGTTTCTCGATGCCGGCGGTGTCGACCCGAGCAAGCGCGTCGCGCACGCGTATGCCGCCGACCAGGCGCTCGGGGGCGATTTCGGCAAGCGGCAGCAGCACGAAGGCGCGTTCGAACAAACGCGGGTGCGGCAGCGTCAGGTCGGCGTCATCGAGAATGAGATCATCATAGGCGAGGATGTCGATATCGAGCGTGCGCGGTCCCCAGCGGCGCTCATGACTGCGGTCGCGGCCGAACGCGCGCTCCACTTTGAGCGCGCGGGTGAAAAGATCGCGCGGCGGCAGCGAGGTGGCAACGGCGATCACGGCGTTGATGAAGAGCGGCTGATCGGTGACGCCCCAAGGCGGCGTGCGGTAGTTCGACGAGCGCGCCAAAAGCCGCACTTCGTCGCCGTCGCATAGCATGGCCACCGCCCGGTCGAAGGTCGATCGCACGTTGCCGACATTGCCGCCCAGCGCAATCAGCGCTTCGGCAACGGACAACGCCGCACGCTCAACCATGTTTGCGGGGGCGGCCGCGCTCGACGGTGACCCCGACGTCGTCGAATGTCGCGGCGATCGGCGCGTGCGGCTTGTGCACGGTGACGCGCACCGCGCGAACGTTCCGGCAGCACTCGAGCAAGGCTTCGGCCACCGCGCCGGCCGCCGCTTCGACCAGCCGGTAGCGGCGCCTGCAAAATGCTTCGCTCGCGGTTTTCACCACCATGTCATAGGACACCGTGTCCTTGAGCTTGTCGCTGCGCGACGCGGCGGCGAGATCGATATCGAGAACGAGATCGAGCCGGAATGTCTGGCCGACCCTGGCTTCGTGCTGCATCACGCCGTGATAGGCATGCAGTGCAAGTCCGCTGACGAAGATCGCGTCGCTCATCGCGCGCGCCTGATTGCGGCGGCCACGGCAAGCGCCTGCAGCGTCGGGGCGACGTCGTGAGCGCGGATGATGGCGGCGCCGCTTTCCGCCGCGATCAAATGCGCGGCCAGCGATCCGCCGAGCCGTTCGGTCGGCTCGGCCGGTATGACCGAGGCGATGAAGCGCTTGCGCGACGCGCCGACCAGAAGCGGCAGGCCGAAGCTGCGAAATTTTTCCAGCTTGGCGATGCAGACCATGCTCTGTTCCGGGGTCTTGCCGAAGCCGATGCCGGGATCGAGCACGATCCGGTCGCGCGCGATCCCTGCGGTCCAGGCGATTTCGAGCGAGCGCGAAAAGAATTCGTCCACCTCGGTAATGATGTCGATATGCGGATCGGCGGTCTCGCGATTGTGCATGATGACGACGGGAGCGCCATGCTCGGCGATCACGCGCGCCATGTCGGCGTCGCGCTGCAGGCCCCAGACATCGTTGACGATGGCGGCGCCGGCCTCGAGCGCCCAAGCCGCTACGCTGGCTTTGATCGTGTCTATGGAGACCGGAATACCGATGGTGGCGACCGCCGGTAGGATCGGTTCGAGCCGCGTTCGTTCCTCCTCAAGCGAAACCGGACGCATGCCGCCATAGGGACGGGTCGACTCCGCGCCGACGTCGATAATGTCAGCGCCCTCAGCGGCGAGGCGCCGGGCGTGCTCGATGGCCGCCGGCGGCTGCAGGAACCGGCCGCCATCGGAAAACGAATCCGGCGTCACATTGAGGACGCCCATGATCAGCGGACGCGCCAGCGCTGGAACTTTGGCCAAGAGTTGCGTCAGCACATTATCCGGCGCCGAACCGGCGCGGTGGGGTTCGCTTGTGGCCGCTATTTTGGCCATCATCCGGGTCGTCCCAAGCGGTGTTTTGCCAAGCGGTACTTGGCCGTCGCTTTGCGCGGTCGGTGAGTCTGAGTCAAGCCATAGCGCTTGGGTGCCGGCGCGAAAATCTGCCGGCTTAATAGCGGATCAGGGGCTGCAGCCCTTTGGCGTCCTCAATCCAGCGGATGACCATGTTCACGGAGGGAAGCACGCGCACCAATTGGCGCTTGCCGTTGGCTTCCTTCATCGCGAGCGCAAGCCGCTGCGGGTTGCGGAAGCGCAGCTCGTTGGCGGTACGCACGCCGACGACCCGCAACAATTCGGCATATTCCCAGCCCACACCCTTGATGCGCATGCGATCGGCGGCGGTCACCCAGTCGAGGACGTGCTTCTCGTCGGTGCCGGTCTTTTGCGCAAGTTTCAGCCGCTGTTTGGGCGTCTTAGCCGAACGCAGTAGCCCGACGGTGGTGCGGATCCCGTCCGACTTGAGGATCGCGGCAACATCCGTGCCGATCCCCTGAATTTCGGTAATGGGATACGCCATCGATGTCTCCCTCAGCCCAAATATCGTCGCGGCAACGCTATTCGTACTCAAACAAACTGCGCCAAACCCGGGATGGCGGCGACAATTTCGCCGACGGCATCCTCACCCGCCTTCTCACGCGTGTAAGCGATGACTGCTCGGGTGACGCTCTGCACCTGACCCATGCTCAGCCCGGCCGACATCAAGCGCATGCCTGCGCCCATCACCCCGCCCATTGCGCCGCCGAGCCCACCGCCGCCTGCGCTGGCGGCTTTCTGAATCAGGGCGTCGGCTCCGGGGAGCTTGGCCAACAGGGGTTGCACTTTGTCGGCCGGTCCTTCCTTGACCAGGAAGTCGAGGATGATGCCGACCGCCGTTTCGGCGGCCGCACGATCCATCCCGATGTCGGCGACAAGCCGTCCGATGAGTTCGTCCATTGTCTCGCGCCATCCCCGCACTTTCGGCAGGTTTTCGCCATATTGTACGCTCGGATGGGGTGTGACAAGCAGATGCGGCCGATTTGCCACACGGAGTCCCGCGAAGCGTGGCGGAGCGTTGCAAACATGCAACGCTTTGGTGGCGCGCCCGCGATGGAATTGGCCAAAGATGCTGATTATGAAATAAAAGTCCTGGTCCGCAGGTGCGGCGGCGTGAATGAGCAAGGTGATGCCAAGGTGATCCTATGACGGCAACGGACGCTCTGCCCAAGGTCCTTGAACGCATCGACCGCGATCTTCAAGCAAGTCTCGATCGCTTGTTCGCTCTGTTGCGCATCCAATCGGTGTCGACCGATCCGGCCTACGCGCCGCAATGCCAAAAAGCGGCCGAACATGTCGCGGTCGACCTGCAAAGCCTCGGATTCGACACCAGCGTGCGCCCGACAGCGGGCCATCCGGTGGTGATCGGCAAAAGCGGCAACGGCAAAGCCGCCCCCGGCGGCAACGCGCCGCGGGTCCTGTTCTACGGCCATTATGACGTGCAGCCGGTCGACCCGCTCGATCTCTGGCAAACCCCGCCGTTCGAGCCGCGCATAAAGACGCTCGACGACGGACGAAAGATCATCGTCGCCCGCGGCGCTTGCGACGACAAAGGCCAGGCGATGACTTTCATTGAGGCCTGCCGCGCGTTCAAGGCGGTCACCGGTACGTTGCCGCTCGATATCACGATGATGATCGAGGGCGAGGAGGAATGTGGCTCGAAAAATCTCTTCGGCTTTGTCCGCGACAATGCCGCGGAGCTCAAACGGGATTTGGCCTTGGTTTGCGACACCGGCATGTGGGATGCCGAGACGCCTTCGATCACGACCTCACTGCGCGGGCTGGTTTACGAGGAGATCAGGCTAACCTGCGCCGATCGCGATCTGCATTCCGGCCTGTTCGGCGGCGCCGCGCGCAATCCCATCCACGTTCTTGCCGATATCATTTCGGCGCTGCACACGCCGGACGGCTCGGTCGCCATTCCCAACTTCTACGACGGCGTCCATGAGCTGCCGGACGACATCAAGGCCGACCTCGCCGGCTTGGGCCTGACGCCGGAGAAATTTTTGCAGCCAGTCGGCCTGAAAATTCCGGCCGGCGAAAAGGGTCGCATGCTGATCGAGCAGATTTCGACGCGGCCGACCGCCGAGGTCAACGGCATCATCGGCGGCTATACCGGGGAGGGGGCCAAGACCGTCATTCCCGGCAAGGCCATGGCCAAGGTCTCGTTCCGCCTGGTCGGTGCGCAGGACCCGGAAAAAATCCGCAACGGCTTCCGCGATTTTGTCCGCGCCCGCGTGCCGGCAGACTGCACGGTCGAGTTCGGCAATTTCACCAGCGCGCCGGCATTCGAAGTGGCGTTCGACAGCCCGGCGCTGAGCAGGGCGCGGGCCGCGCTCGGCGAGGAATGGGGCAAAAAGGCGGTCACCGTCGGTGCCGGCGGCTCGATCCCGATTGTCGGCGATTTCAAGACCGTGCTCGGCATGGACACCTTGATGGTCGGGTTCGCGCTCGACGACGACCGTGTGCACTCGCCGAATGAAAAATACGACCTCAAATGCTTCCACAAAGGCATCCGCAGCTGGGCGCGCATCCTGGCGGCGCTGGCGGGATGAATGCGCGCTTGGTTCGATAGCTGCGGTCGGCGATCGAGACTACGCCTTCAGCGTCGGTCGCACGCGACGGGTCCGGTGGCGGAAAGTCAGACGAAGGCGACGCCGCCGGCTTCTTTGCGTGGCTGCTCGGCGCGGCGTTTGCGATTGTGCGGAAGCGTCAACTGCCGGCTCGCAGAGTCATTCTGCAGCACCATACAAACGATGTGCTCATAGAGCGACTTCGGCGAGACCGGCTTGACCAACAACTCGTCTGCGCCGGAGCTCCTCACCGTCAGAGCCGCGGCTTTGGTCAAATATCCCGACAACACGATGATGGGCGTTTTGTGGGCGGGCGATTGCGCGTCCTTCACCATTTTGATGAAGCGAAGTCCGTCGAAAATGGGCATGACCAGATCGGTGATGATGATGCTCGGCATCACATTGCGCACGAGCTCGAAAGCCTCGACGCCATTCGTCGACTCGTAGACCTCGCGGCTGCCAAATCCGAGCAGCATCGAGTGGACCAGCCGCCGGGAAAAGGGCTGGTCGTCCACAACCAGAAAACTCGTTCGCGAAAAATCCAGCGGAAATGACACGCGACTGGCGGACAACGACATGGCTGAATACCGGCAGGTTAAAACCGCCTCACAATGCGTTGACCGTGCGATTGTCCGGCTCGCTCCGCGCCGCTGCGCTGAGATCTTCGACGATCTGCGAAACAGCGTTCCGCGCCTTGGCCAGGGCGGCACAAATGCGGCTCTTGCTGGGTGAATCCGGCCAGGCCGACAACGTGGTTTCCTGTTGTTCGAGAGCAATCTCGAGGTTTTGCAGTTTCGCCAGAATGTCTTGCGGCTTGGCATCGAGGAAATGCGCCTGCAGCGTGCGCGAGAGAAAACGCAGCACGTCATTGTCGGCGGCTCGCGCTAACGGCGCGCTGTGATTCTCGATCGCGTTGGCCGCTTTCGGCATCGACCGCTCCCCTCCGTACCAACGCCGGTGCACCAGTGTCGGAAACCCGACGCGTTCATCGGCCCCACAAGGCGATTTCATACCGCAAATCCGATTCTGGCGGATCGAGAATACGCAGAATTGCTGTCAGAAATTGCCTGACGTCTTAACCGATCGTTCACGGTACGGGCGCCGCCGGCGCGACGCGCGCCCGTGCCAAAGTGTCCGGCGGCTGCGGCTTGCTATAGATCGAGCCAGCCTTGCGTCGAGGCGTAGCGCACCAATTCCGCCCGGGTTTTCAGGCCGAGCTTCTCGAGGCCGCGGGCCTTGTAGGTCTCGACGGACTTCACGCCGACGTCGAGCCGCGAAGCGATCTCCTTGTTGGTAAAGCCGAGCCCCGCCATTTTCAGAACTGCGGTTTCACGTTCGGTCAGGGCCGGCGCCGCGCCACCGCGCGGCGACGGCTTGGTGTGACCACGCTTGCCGTCGACGAGGCGTCCAGAGATTGCCGGGTCGACGTATATTCCGCCCACGGTGACCGCGCGGATGGCGTGCACGAGATTTTCCACGGCCGATCGCTTCAAGACATAGCCGCGGACTCCGGCCTCCAGCGCCTGATTGAGGTAGGCCCGGTCTTCGTGAAGCGTCAGCATCAGCACGCTCAACTCCGGGATTTCTCCGGCAAGGCGCCTGCTCAGCACGATGCCGTTGAGTTCCGGCATCGAAATATCGAGCACGGCGACGTCGGGACGCGTCTCGCGGATGACTTTCAAAGCGGCCAATCCGCTGCCCGCTTCGCCGACCAGTTCGAAGTCCTCTTCCGCACGGATGAGATTGCGCAACCCGTCGAGAACGATGGGATGGTCGTCGGCCAGCACGATCCGGGTTTTGCTCATGCCGCCGACCTTTGGCCGTCGAGCGTGATGCGGGCAAATATCGTGGTGCCGGTGCCGGGCGCGGATTCCACGTCGAGCGTACCGCCGATCAGGGCAAGCCGCTCGCGCATGCCTTCAAGCCCAAGTCCGCGATGATTGCCGGTTTTGGCGGCCTGCGCGCCGACGTCAAAGCCGCAACCGTTGTCCTCGACGATGACCTGCAGCGTTGCGTCCGTCCGCCGTATGACGACGCTTACGTCGGACGGGCGCTGGGCGTGCTTGACGATATTGGTAAGCCCTTCCTGCACGACGCGATATACCGCAGTGGCGATTTCACCCGGCACCTCATCGAGGTTCGCATCGTCGCAATGGAAATCGACCTCGGTGCCGCACTGGTCGCTCCATTCGGCGATGTAGCTCGCCAGCGCCTTGCGCAAGCCGAGCTCGTCGATCGAGGGCGGCCGTAATTCCCAGGCGATTCGATGCAGCGTCTTGCCCATCTCCTCCATTCTCTTGCGCACGAAATGCAGGCGTTCGCGGGCCGCGCCGGAGGTCGATGCATCGATCTCGTTGAGTTCGAGGATGGCGGCGATCAGGCTTTGTCCGGCTTGATCGTGCAACTCGTGTGACAGGCGCAGCCGCTCGTTTTCTTCCGCCATCGACAGATGCCGGCGCAAGCCGGTCACCAGGTGCGACTTGCTTTCGCTATCCGCCGCCAATTGCGCGTTGGCACGCGACAGGTCAGCCAGCAGGCGCTCGCGTTCGGTCAGCAGCGCGGCGGCGGGGAGGGACCAGAACGACGTGATCGCCAGGAACATTTGCAACGTAAAGATGCGCGTTGAGATATCGGCATTCGAAATCATCGGATGGCCGATCCCCAGCACCGCGAATAGACTCGCGACAATCGCGACCAGGAATGTCGATGTCGTTGCGCCGATGATGCCAAACCGCAGGGTGGCTAACAAGATCGCCGGCGCAAGCAAAAAGACAAACGGTCGAAAAAAGACCACGCAGATGCTAATCATGATGAAAATCGCGAGTATGGCCGCCGCTTCTGCAGCTCGCTCTCTCACGCGCCAGGCATGCCTCTCTTTCGACGTGACGCTGATCAGGAAGGGCACGACAATAATCATGCCGAGCGCGTGTCCTGAATACCAGTTGCGCACGACGGCCGGCCAGGCAAGCTCATAAGCCCTGTCAAATCCGGCCGTCGCAATGATCGTACTTCCGATCGGCGCAACGCCGCCGGCAATGGCGATGAGAATAAGCAGGTTTCTCAAGGAACTGAGATTGGACGCCCCGATCCGGAGCAGCTTCAGCAATGCCAGTGCAGTGGCGATCTCGACAGTGTTCGCGGCGAACAAAGTGGCGCAGATAATCGGCTTGTTTCCAGCAGCCAAACCGGCCAGGGCGCTTGCCGCAGCGCCGCCCGCGACAAGCACCGGATAGAGCATTGGGCCGCGGGCGTAACGCAGTAAGGCAGCCAGGATAATCGCATTCGACGGCCAAATCGTTGCAATGAGATTGGAATGCCGCGCAAATTCGATCGTGATCAGCGAGGTGGCAAATATGATCAAGAGCAGCAGCAGATAGCCGACGCCCGATAATGCCGCGGCTGGTTCATCGGGCGCTGCAGCCGCCACCCACTCGGTCGCTTGCGGGTGCAGCTTGTCGGTTGCGGTCGGCTCCCGGCTGGCAGAAAGAAATGCGAATACCTTCGATAGCGCTATCGGCATGACGAACGCCGCACTGCGGCAGTTGAATGCTCACGGTTCACGAGGTCGCCGAATCCCTTGCAGGTCCGGTACGATAATCTCCACCCCTAAATCTGCGGCAAGTGCGGAGTACAGACAAGTTTCATGTTTGTTTGCTGCACCTCATTCGGTCGCCGCGGCAATTAGGCGCGGACTGACGAAACGCTCCAGCCGGCCGGCGTGAGGGTGCAAAAGCGCCCAATCGTCGACCGGCAGATCGATCACGACGAGGCCTGACGTCGGCAGCTTTTCCTTAAGCTGCTCGCGCATATCGACGTCGCCCGCGGCAATCAATTGCGTGGCAAGGTCCTGCAGCCCCGGATTATGGCCGATGAGGAGAAGCGTATGTGCCTTGCGCGCTTCACCGATAACGGCGATGAGCGCCTCCGGGCTTGCGTTATAGATGCGCTCGTCGCTGACCGTGCGCGGCGGTTTGGCAAACGCGCTGGCGACAAGCGCCCAGGTTTCTTGCGCCCGCTTTGCCGGCGATACCAGCGCAAGATCGGGCGTCAGGCCGTGATGCGCCATATAGGCGCCGATCACCGGTGCGTCGGAGCGGCCGCGTTTCATGAGTTTGCGGTCGCGGTCGCGCTCGCCCGGCACGGCGCGCTCGGTTTTGGCATGTCGTAGCAGCATCAGACGGCGCATCGCCGTAATGTCGCTTTCCGGGCTTAACCTGTCTAGTGCGGCGGTTCAGAAGTCCGCACCATTATTTCGGCCGGGCGAGTTATGCGGACTTCTGAACCAAAGCCACACTAGATCAATAGTTTCTAGCATCCTTTCGATTCCGAAGTTCGCAACCGAGCATGCCGCATAATCATGCGAACTTCGGAATCGGGACACTAGTGCTGCCGACATGAACTCCCTACATTGCAACGGCATGTCGCGGGAACAGCGTCGTAAAGCGTCGTCATGAGCGAGCCCGAAGCCTACGGCGACAGCTGGTACGCCGCGACGATGGTGCGGGCGCCGCCGCGGCCGTCCTTGTCGCTTGACCTCGATGTCGACGTTTGCGTGATCGGCGGCGGTCTCGCCGGGCTGACCACGGCGCGGGAAGTGGCGCGCCGCGGTTATTCAGTCGTGCTGCTGGAAGCCGGGCGGCTGGCGCAGTGCGCTTCGGGGCGCAATACCGGTTTCGTGCTGCCGGGTTTCGGCGCCGACGCCGACAAGCTGGTCGCCCGGGTTGGTTTCGAACGCGCCAAGGATTTGTGGTCGCTGGCACAGGCCGGTCTCGACTATGTGCGCGCCACGATCCGCGCCGAAAACGCGCCCGGTATCGACCCGCAGAACGGCTGGCTCTATGTTTCCAAAAAAGACAACAACGATGAATTCGTAAGCTATGTCGGATTGCTCGGCGAGCTCGGCTGCGAGATCGAGGGCTGGTCCGCCGAGCGGGTGCGCGCGGTGCTGCGCAGCGAACGCTACTTCTACGCCATCAATTATCTGCAGGCGATCACCATCCATCCGCTCAATTATGCGCTGGCGCTTGCGGCTGCCGCCGAACGCGACGGCGCGCGCATCTTCGAACATACGCCGGCTTTGTCGATCGATCCGACCGGCGTGCGCAAACGCATTGTGACGCCCGCCGCGCGGTTGCGTGCCGACCACGTCGTGCTCTGCGGCAATGTCGAGCTTGGGCGGCTGATGCCGCGCCTTGCCGCCACGCTGTTGCCGATGACGACCTATGTCATCACTACCGCGCCGCTCGGCGATCGCCTTGCCGAAGCGGTACGCTATCGCGGCGGCGTCAGCGACTCCGATCACGCCGACAATCACTACCGCATCGTCGGCGGCGATCGTCTGATGCTGTCGGGCCGCGCGACGGCATGGTTGAGGGATCCGCGCCGCTATGTCGGGGCACTCACCGCCGACATCAGAAAAACCTATCCGCAGCTGGGCGACGTCACGGCCGATTATGCCTGGGCCGGCACCTTGGGCATCACGATGCACCGGATGCCGCAGATCGGCGAACTCGGTCCGGGCGTTTGGCTCGCCAGCGGTTTTGGTGGCCACGGGCTGAACACCACGGCGATGGCCGGCAATATCATCGCCCGTGCGATCGTCGAAGGCGATGCGACTTGGCGGCAATTCACGCCGTTCGAATTGGTTTGGGCGGGCGGCAAGTTCGGCCGGGCCGCGGCGCAAGCGCGCGTTTGGATCAAACGGCTGCGCGATCGCATCGAGGAACGCCGCGCCAAGGCACGCGAAGTTGCGCATCGCCACGCGCGTGACGCCGAAATGGTCCGGGAGACGTCACAAGAGGCGGTGGAGGGACAGGCGTCGGCACAGGTGAGGGATGAGTCGGGAACCGCGGCATCTCCGGCGACGGATTTGGCCCCGCGCGAACAGCCCGTTACGTCCACCGAATCCATCGTCCCGCCGCTTGGCGGCGCGGACGGTGGCGGGCCATCCGAGCTGTCGCCACAGCAGCCTCCAGCGAACCCGCTAAGGCGAAGAAGGCGCCGCGGGAGCGCAAAATGCACCGCCGGGGACGAAGCCAACCAGGGCGCCAAGCCTTAGGCGCAGAGCCGGAGCGGCAAGCCTGAGACGGGCGCTACCGGGCAAATCGGCAGTGGGTTCGCCACAAATTCGAATGCGGCATTCCGGGCTTCGCGTGGTCGCTTGATTTACAGTATCATTGCGGCGGGACCGGGCGAGCAGGGTGGGGCTGGGGTCGCTATGCCGTTGATTGCCTGGCGTTTTGCGCTTGCGTTGTTGGTCGTCGTCGCGCCGAGCATCGCTGTGGCAGCCGATCTGCCGCAGCAGGCCTCGCCGCCGACAGCGCCGGCGGCTTACGTACCCGCCGTTCCGGACTGGATCGTTACTATAGGAGCCGAGGGCCGAATTATCCCGGCTTTTCCCGGCGCGTCCGACAAAAAGCTCGGCTGGTCCGCTTTGCCGCTGTTCAGCATTCGCAAAGAAGGTACGCCGCCGGATTATTTCGGTCCGCGCGACAGTTTTGGCTTCAACCTCATAAACAGCAGCGTATTCCAGTTCGGTCCGGCGCTGCAAATCATCAATCAGCGCAAAGCCTCCGACTATGCCGAGCTCAACGGCCTAGCGGATGTCGACTACGCCGCGCAAATTGGCGCTTTCGTCAATTTCTGGCCGGTCTCATGGCTGCGCCTGCGCGGCGAGGTCCGCCAGGGCATCGGCGGGGAAACCGGCGTGACCGGCGACGTTTTCCTGGACGCCGTGGTGCCGGTCGGACAATGGACGCTATCGGCAGGACCGCGGATGACGCTGCAAACGGCCGCGGCGACGTCGCCTTATTTCAGCATCACGGCAGCGCAGGCCGCCGCAGCCAATGCTTTACAGCCGGGTCTGCCACTATTGACCGCCTATAATGCAGGCGGCGGCCTCTATTCCTACGGGGCGGGAACGCAAGTGCAGTACACGTTCAACCCGGCATGGAGCGCCCATGCCTTCGTCGAATATCAGCGGCTGACCGGGTCCGCTGCCGATTCGCCACTGGTGACGCAGCGCGGTTCGCCGAACCAGTTCACATACGGCCTCGGCGCCACCTATTCGTTCAATATGCACCCGTTGTGGTGAACGTTTAGCGCCCCTCGCGCCGCGTCATAAATGCCAGCCGCTCGAACAAGTGCACGTCCTGCTCGTTCTTGAGCAGCGCCCCGTGCAGTGGTGGAATGAGCCGTTTCGGATCGCGCTCGCGCAGCGTCTCGACCGAAATGTCCTCGACCATCAGAAGTTTCAGCCAGTCGAGCAATTCCGACGTCGACGGTTTCTTCTTCATGCCGGGCACGTCGCGGATTTCATAGAACAGTTTCAGCGCCTCGGCGACCAGGCGATGCTTGATGCCGGGGAAGTGCACCTCGACGATCGCGCGCATGGTGTCGGGATCGGGAAAGCGGATATAGTGAAAAAAGCAGCGGCGCAAAAACGCGTCCGGCAATTCCTTCTCATTATTCGAGGTGATGACGACGATCGGGCGGCGCCGGGCATGGATCGTTTCGCCGGTCTCATAGACGAAGAACTCCATGCGATCGAGCTCTTGCAGGAGATCGTTGGGGAATTCGATATCGGCCTTGTCGATCTCGTCGATCAGGAGAACGGGACGCTCGTCGGCAACGAAAGCCTCCCAAAGCTTGCCGCGCTTGATGTAGTTGCGGATGTCCTTGGCGCGAGTGTCGCCCAATTGGCTGTCGCGCAGCCGCGTCACCGCGTCGTATTCGTAAAGCCCCTGCAGCGCCTTGGTGGTCGATTTGATGTGCCATTCGATCAATGGCGCGGCGAGCGCCTTGGCGATCTCGATCGCCAGCACGGTCTTGCCGGTGCCGGGTTCGCCCTTGACCAGGAGCGGCCGCTCCAAGGCGATCGCGGCGTTGACAGCGACTTTGAGGTCGTCGGTGGCGATATAGGCGCCGGTGCCTTCGAAACGCATGAAATTCCACTCGCTTGATGCTGGCGAAATTAGATCACGTTGAACTTGGCGCTTACAAGACGTCGTCGTGCGCGGGCACAACGTCGATTTGGCACACAAGCTCTGCGACCTCGGCAATTTTTGCCCGCAAGGCGGCATATCCGTACCAGGGAGAACCGCGTGCCGATCGCAAGATGTTGAACTCACAGGATAATTTGATGGCACGCCGTTTGCTGCCTTCGGCGGCGAGTGCGGCTGTCCGCCGCTGTCGCGTTGAGATCGAGTTGGAGACAAGTCATGGGTATCTTCGATGCGTTGACCACCGCAGTGGCTGGTCTACAGGCACAATCGTTCGCGCTGCAGAATATTTCCGGTAACATCGCAAACTCGCAAACCACCGGCTACAAAGAGACCGACACCAGCTTTCAGGATCTGGTCTCACAGGCCGCGCAAAACCAGCAGACCGCGGACGGCGTCATCGCTAATTCGGTTGCGACCAACACCGTACAGGGCACCATCAACTCGACGCAAGTCTCGACGGATATGGCAATTAACGGCGACGGCTGGTTCGTGGTCGCGCAACCGACAGGCTT
>JASHOX010000076.1 GCA_030038415.1 Xanthobacteraceae bacterium | reverse complement strand
GCCGCAGTGCAGCGTAGCTATGTACGGACGGGATAACCGCTGAAGGCATCTAAGCGGGAAACCCACCTCGAAACGAGTTCTCCCTTGAGAGCCGTGGTAGACCACCACGTTGATAGGCCGGGTGTGTAAGCGCGGTGACGCGTTCAGCTTACCGGTACTAATCGCTCGATCGGCTTGAACGCTCTCATTAGTCAATGTCCATCGCCGAAAGACCATTTGCTTCACCGTTCCGTTCTTCGCCGACCTGGTGGTCATAGCGAGGAGCCTCTACCCGATCCCATCCCGAACTCGGCCGTCAAAGTCCTCTGCGCCGATGGTACTAAACCTCAAGGTTTGGAAGAGTAGGTCGCTGCCAGGTCTGCCAAGAACGGAACGCTTCATCCTCTTCACGTTCTCGATGCAAAAGGCCCCGCGGTTCGCCGCGGGGCTTTTTGTTCGTCGGTCCTGCCTCATCACATGCGCTGATTGGGCAGAGCGCTGCAATTTGCGTTACTACGGGAATGAGGCCGAACGCGATTTCCGAAGTGACTCGGCGTAACCTGTTTGATGAACTGCGTCTCACTGATACAAACTGGTGAGGTCGTCTGAGCGAGGCCGACTTCTTAGCGCGCCTGTTTGATCTAAGCGCGATGCCCTCACACGATCACCGCTGGTCTGATATGGCGGGCGATATTTTTCAGCACCGGGAGCGCAACGATGACTGGGGCGGCGTCAACTGGGTGTACGATGATACTCGCCTTAATCTTTTACGCTGCGCCGATGAGAAATTTCTGATGTTTCTCTGCGAGATTGTGCACCCTATTGTCCGTTCAGACCAAGCAGAGGCGCAACGGTTAGTAGAGATATTCAACCGGCACCTTGCTGCCGACGGCTTTGAAGTAAGCCCACACACCCACGTGTCTGGCAAGCCGATTTTCGCGGCTCGGGCCCGTCTCCAGGCGTTTGGTGACAGCGCGGCGCCCGCGAGGAGAATCGCCGACGACCTTTCTTCGGAGAACATCTCGACACAGATCACTCGCATGGAATCTTCAGTCACGAACGACCCTGCGTTAGCCATTGGCACGGCCAAAGAATTCGTAGAAACGGTCTGTAAGGGTATCCTAGCCGAGCGCGGCGTGGCGCTTTCCGGAGGCGAGGACATTCCAAAGCTTGTCCACTTAACCCGCAGGGCCATCGGCCTCGCCGTTCCGGAGAAGGCTGGCGATACGATGCGTAAAACTCTCAGCGCGCTTGCCGCGCTGACGCAAGGGATTGCGGAATTGCGCGGGCGACTCGGTCCGGGCCATGGCCCGCATCCAAATGCCCCCACCGCAGTCCCCGAAGTGGCTTGGCTGGCTGTTCGATCGGCCATTGCCCTCGGCGTTTTTCTCTACGAAACGCACCGGGCAAGCTTCCCACGGCGGCCAGAGAACATCGCGTGAGCTAGAGCGAGTTCATTTATTCATGTACTCGTGAAATGCGACCTCGGGATGTTCTCCTATTGCCTTGCAGCGTGCCGTGTACCGAATGGCGAGAGAAGAAAAATTCACACATTTTCCTTCAGTGAGCTTGGCTTGGTCCTCTATAGCCATCTTCAGCCTCGAAATCATGGCATCAGGCGTCATCCCAATTTTTACCCCGATTGCGAGCGCCAAGTCGGAGAAATACTTCGCTATCCGTTCCGCCTGTTGCTTTTCCTCCCCGGTCGCGCTGTCAGGTGCGCAAGTTCTGAAAAGCTGCCAGAAAGCTGCACACTGCGTAACATCGTATTGCACGCTATCCCAAGCAGTTATCTCATTGTCTGAAAGCTTGGCGTTTTGAGCAAAAGCGCTACCGTTCATCAGGAGCAACGCGATTGTTATCCACTTCATGCTATGTCCCCTCTGAAGGACATTTCGGGCGATGGGCGTTACAAGTTTCGCGGGGCCCCACATATCTACCATAGAAATTCAATGGGATGCTCGCCCATGGACCTGTTCCTCCGCTGCCACTTGCGGCCACGTGCGCGGCATCGCGCACGCGATGTCGCCGTCGGCCGGCTTTCGCTTCGTCTGTTATTGCACGGACTCCCAGGCACTCGCGCAAATCCTCGGGCGGCCGGACGTGCTCGATGCTGCCGGCGGTACTGATATTTTCCAGAATGGCGGCGGGTCGCGTCACGCTCATCCGAGGCGCCGATGCCATGCGCTGCATTACTTTTTCCGGCAAGGTGCTGCGCTGGTACGCCGATTGCTGCCGTACTCCGGTTGCCAACACCGCCGCCAGCCCGCGCTTTCCGGTCGTCGCCGTGATCCATTCCTTCATGAACAGCGATGCCGACGGCGCCTCGCTGGACGAGATTCTCCGCCGGCCGCTCCAGACAGCATTGACCTGCGATAGCTTCATATTGCTGCGCTGTTGCGTCAAGCGTGCGCCTTCCATTGTTCCCCAAATGTGGTACAATCGCGGGGAGGAGGCCCGCCATGGCCAAGAGCAAGATGATTCGTGCCCGTGTCGAGCCGGCACTGAAGGATGATGCTGAAGCCGTGCTTGACAGGCTCGGCATGACGCCGACCGAAGCGATCACGCTGTTTTACAAGCAGGTGACGCTGTATCGGGGTCTGCCGTTTCCGGTTCGCATCCCCAATGCCGCGACGCGAAAGGCGCTTCGCGAGGCGCGAGACCGAAAGAATATCGAGAGCTTTGAATCCGTCGCGGCATGGGCGAAGCAGATACGGTCTTCCTGAACTCGGGACATGCGTCGCATTGCCCAGCGCAAGCAATTTCGCGCCGACCTTAAGCGCCAGAAGCGCCGCGGCAAGGATGTCGAGGAGCTTATTGCGGCGGTCGAATTGCTTGCCGAACAGGGCAATCTTCCGGCAGGTTATCGCGCGCACAAATTGTCGGGCGAGTGGAGCGGCGTTTGGGAATGCCATATCGAGCCTGACTGGCTCCTGATCTACGCCGTTACAGACGCGGAAATTCTCCTCATCCGCACCGGAACTCATGCAGATTTGTTTACCTGACCAGTCGAGGCTCATGTAGCAGATGCCGCAAGCCGCCGACCCGCGTCTCTATTATCCGCATGTTGCGCGCAACCGCGATGCGATCCTCACCGTGCTGCGGCGTGTGCTGCCGCCGCGCGGGCTCGTGCTTGAAATCGCCAGCGGCAGCGGCGAGCATGCCGCTTACTTTGCCCAAAATCTGCCGTCGTTGACGTGGCAGCCGAGCGATCCGGATGCGCAGGCGCTTGCCAGCATCGCCGCGCACCGGGCGACTGCCAATGCGCCCAACCTGTTGCCGCCGCTGCAGCTCGACGTGATCGCGCCGAGCTGGCCGGTCACGCACGCGGAGGCAGTCGTCTGCTGCAACATGATCCACATTGCGCCGTGGGCGGCCTGCGAAGGCTTGATCGCCGGCGCCGCGCGCGTCTTGCCGGCTGGCGGCGTTCTCTATCTCTACGGTCCCTACAAGATCGGCGGGCGCCACACCGCGCGAAGCAACGCCGCCTTCGATGCCGACCTGCGTGCCCGCAATCCGGCATGGGGCATCCGCGAGCTCGACGATGTCACGGCGCTGGCCGCAAAGCACGGCTTGGCGCGAGCCGAAACGGTCGAAATGCCCGCGAACAATCTCAGCGTTATTTTCCGACGCGGCCCATAATTGTCATTGCCGGGCTTGACCCGGCAATCCATGCAGACCCGCCGCTTATGGGATTTGCCACGCCGCTCGCCTCGGCTAAAAGACGGCATGGATGCGCGGGTCAAGCCCGCGCATGACGAGTTTCGTTAATTGTGCCGCGTACTTCCTGACCACGAGGACCCCCCATGCCCACCAACCGTATCTACAACATCGCCGTCATCCCTGGCGACGGCATCGGCAAGGAAGTAGTGCCGGAGGGCGTGCGGGTGCTCGAAGCCGCGGCCAAGAAATTCGGCTTCGAACTGCGGCAGGATCATTTCGACTTCGCCTCCTACGATTATTACGCCAAGCACCAGCGGATGATGCCGGAGGACTGGAAGGAGAAGATCGGCCGCCACGACGCGATCTATTTCGGCGCGGTCGGCTGGCCGGCCAAAATCCCCGATCATATTTCGCTGTGGGGTTCGCTCATCCTGTTCCGCCGTGAGTTCGATCAATACATCAATCTGCGCCCGGTGCGGCTGATGCCGGGCGTGCCGTCGCCGCTGGCCAATCGCAAGCCCGGTGACATCGATTTCTGGGTGGTGCGCGAGAATACCGAAGGCGAATATTCCGCCATCGGCGGCCGCATGTTCTCCGGCACCGAGCGCGAAGTGGTGGTGCAGGAGACCGTGCTGTCGCGCATCGGCGTCGACCGCGTGCTGAAATTCGCCTTCGCGCTGGCGCAAAAGACGCCGAAGAAGCACCTGACTTCGGCGACCAAGTCGAACGGCATCGCCATCACCATGCCGTACTGGGACGAGCGCGTCGAAGCGATGGCGAAGAATTTTCCCGACGTGAAATGGGACAAGTATCACATCGATATTCTCACCGCGCTGTTCGTGCTGCGGCCCGACAAGTTCAACGTCGTGGTCGGCTCGAATCTGTTCGGCGACATTCTCTCCGACCTCGGCCCGGCCTGCACCGGCACCATCGGCATTGCGCCGTCCGGCAACATCGATCCGGAGCGGCGCTTTCCGTCATTGTTCGAGCCGGTGCACGGCTCGGCGCCCGACATCGCCGGCCAAGGCATCGCCAATCCGATCGGTCAGATCTGGTCGGGCGCGATGATGCTCGAGCATTTGGGCGAAGCCGACGCGTCGGCCGCCATCGTCAAGGCGATCGAGCGCGTGCTCGCCGAGCCGAAGCTGCGCACCCGCGATCTCGGCGGCGCGGCCGACACCGTCACCTGCGGCAAGGCGGTGGCCGACATGGTCGGCGGCCCTTGATCGATAACCGGCGATCGGAGATCGCTCGCTATCGGAGCCTGACAACTGATCGCTTGCCGGCCTCCGGTCTCTGCTTGCGCGATGCAACCGACACGGATGGCGCGCCACCACCGGCTTAAGGTTGCTCTGGGGCGTTCTTCTGGACCAGGGTGTGCGTCGGATTGCTCGAAGTAGCGCCGCTGGACGCGGCCGCCGACGTCGACTGCCCTGAAGACGCCCCGAGCAACCCGTTCGAAAATGCCGAGGTGTTACTCCCGAAGCGGTTGTGGGCTATGACCTGATATTGGTACTCGGTCATATTTTGTGCCGTTATGGGGCCGGTGAACGTCGTTGACGCGATATTCGGGTAATCTCCCGCCTGTTGCGGAATGCTCTGGAAGGGACCGTCGGCGGCGACCGTGAACAGAAGCACCTCGTAGGATTCCGCATGGGCCACCGCCCCCCAGGTCACGGTCGCTTGCGTGTATTTTTTGGACCATTCGGC
>JASHOX010000075.1 GCA_030038415.1 Xanthobacteraceae bacterium | reverse complement strand
TGAAAGGATTGGCGGCCGACCCTAGGACCGGCGATATCACCGAAGCGGTTTGTTGGCGCGTCGGATTGAAATTGTATTGGACGAGCGGGAAGAACTTGCCCTCCTGCGCATAAACGGATTCTTTCGCCGAGCGCAGCGTGGCAATGGCCGATTGCAGATTGGGATTGTTGTTCAGCGCCTGTGCCACTAGGGCGCCGAGTGCCGGCGATCTGAACAGTGTCCACCATTCCTCGGGGATGTCCCGTCCAGGCAGCAGATGTTGGGCCTGCCCGTCCGGCGTGTCGGTAGCCGAGGTGCGCAGCGCCAGAGGTTCCGCGGTGTACCGCGTGACGTCCGGTGCCGCAGGAACGTGAAAGTCCGGCCCGACCGCGCAGCTGGTCAGCAGCATCGCCGCTGCAAGCGCCGCGTTAGTCCTAAAAAACAACTTAGTCCCCCGCACCGACATCTTTCCAGCAAAAACATTCCGAGTGAATTACAGCAAACGGACCGCGATGTCCGCAAGCCGCTTTCATCATCATTTCAGATTTCCCGCGTGCACGCTGTGATGACTTGGCCACACTGCGAATTATTCACGCGGAAAAGAACTGTGACTTATCACAGCAAAAATCTTGCAACGACATTGTGCTGCTTACAATTCTGTCAGTGTCCATAAACGCGGCGAGCGGCGAGGAGCGAAGAGGAGGGGACATACAGACAGAAATAAAGTCGATCGATTGTTTCGCTCATTGAAAAATATCTAAAAGATATATTTGCTTAGCTTCGTAGCAACATTTGCTGAATTTGAATGCTGTGCCGCATTTCCGGCTCGTGATAATCCAGATGATGTAACTAATCACAGTGGACCGCGACGCAACGATGTTGGCAGGTTGCGATGAATGTTTCTGATGACTCGTGACTCGGGGCGCGCGTGCAAATGATCTCTCGTAAGAGCCAGGTGAGGGCTGTGGCGGTCGGTGTACTCATCGCTGGTGCAGTCGCAATCTACAAATTCGAGTATTCGGGCAAAGAAGCAAAAACCGAGATGAGTGTTGCGCCTCCGGCGCACGCGGCGCTACCGGATTCAAGTAATTCGCCAAGCGTCAATGGCAACAGCATCGAGCTGTCAGAATCGCAGCTCGCCGTCGTTAAAGTCGACGCAGTGCAAGCGCGCGAGTTTCCGAACGAGAAAAATGCCGTCGGCAGCATCGACTTTAACGAGGATATGGAGACGCAAGTCTTCACGCCGTACCAGGGCAGGATTATCGGCCTGTTCGCCGACGTCGGGGATGATGTGAAGAAAGGGCAGACACTGTTCACCATCGACAGCCCCGATCTGTTGGCCGCCGAGTCGAATTTAATCGCCGCGGCCGGAGTGATGGATCTGACCACCCGCAATCTGGCCCGCTTGAAGGAACTCTATACGACGCAGGCGGTGTCGCAGCACGATCTCGAGCAGGCGGTCTCCGACCAGCAAACGGCTGAAGGCAATTTGCGAGCGGGGCGCGACGCGGTCCGCATTTTCGGCAAATCCGATGCCGAGATCGATCGCATCGTCGCTCAGCGGCTAGCCGACCCGACACTTGTCGTGCCGAGTCCGATAACCGGGCGAATTACCGCACGCAATGCCGCGCCGGGGCTGTTCGTCCAGCCGGGCAACACGCCTGCGCCTTATACGGTCGCCGACATCGATACGATGTGGATGCTCGCGAATGTCGCGGAGGTCGATAGTCCGGCGTTTCACGTGGGACAAGCGGTCCAAGTGAAAATTAGCGCCTTTCCCGATCGCGTTTTCGATGGAACGATCACCACCGTTGGAGCGCTCGTCGATCCCAATACGCGACGCGTTTTGGTCCGTTCCGAGATCAAAGATCCGCAGCATGAGTTGCGCTCGGGCATGTTCGCGAACTTCGCCATTGCCATCGGTCCTCCCACACGTTCTCCCGGGGTGCCGGTCAACGGCGTGGTGCGGGAGGGCGACGGTACGCAGACCATTTGGATTACTGCCGACCGCCGCCGTTTCACGCAAAGGACGGTGAAGATCGGACAGGTGCGAGAAGGCTACCGACAGATTCTCGAAGGCGTGCAAGTCGGCGAGTTGGTTGCAACCGATGGGGCGATCTTCCTCAGCAATATGCTGGCGATCGCGGGCAACCAATGAGCGGGGTCGCGGCCGGCAACGCTCACGTTAGGAGCGTCCTATGCTGAAAGGCATCATTGCCTTCGGTCTCACTCGGCGTGCGATCATTCTTCTGGGGCTGGTGGTCTTTGTCTGCGCGGGGCTCGTCGCCTTTTCGCGACTGAACATCGAGGCCTACCCCAATCCCGCTCCGGTGATTCTCGAAATCACCGCCCAGGCGCCCGGCCTCTCGGCGGAGGAGATGGAGCGTTATTATACGGTTCCGATGGAGGTCGGCCTCTATATCACTCCGGGCGTCGACAATATCCGCTCGACGTCGTTCTACGGCCTGTCCTTCGTCCGCGTGACCTTCAAATACGGCGTCGACTTTTTCTTTGCCTATACGCAAGCGGCGCTGATGTTGCAGCAAAACGTCACGCTGCCCGGCGGTCAGGTTCCTCAGATCCAACAATCAAGTCTAGTCGGTGAGATTTACCGTTATCAAGTCGTAGGCCCTCCCCATTTCGGATTGACAAATCTGCGCACGATACAGGATTGGATCGTGACGCGGCGTCTGTATACGGTGCCTGGCGTTGTGGCGATAAACTCTTGGGGCGGCACCACCAAACAATATGACGTTGACGTCGATTTGAATAAGCTCGATGCCTACAACGTCACGATCCCCCAAGTCATCGCCGCGCTCGGCAACGCCAATATCAATGTCGGCGGGCGTGAGATCACCGTCGGCCAGCAATCGGTCAATATTCGCGGCATCGGTCTGATGGACTCGGGCGGTGACAGCGATTTGACGCAGGGCTATCGCGTTGCGGACATCGAGAATGTCGTGCTCACGCAGGTGAACGGTGTTCCGGTGCAAATCAAGGACGTAGCGAAGGTTTCAGTCGGATATCGGCCGCGGCTTGGTATTGCTGGAAGGGATCATGACAGCGATGTTGCGCTGGCAATCGTCGTGATGGGCCGAACTTACCACACCAACGACATCATCCCCCTCGTCAAAGCTAAGATCGCACAGCTCAATAGCGACGGCAGCTTGCCGCCAGGTGTCAAGCTTGTGTCCTATTACGATCGTTCGACATTGGTGGCGGTCACCACGCATACCGTTTTGCATAACCTCATCTTCGGTTGCGTGCTCGTCTTTCTTATCCAATGGATTTTCCTCGGCAATTTGCGCAGCGCCATTATCGTCGGAGTCAACATCCCATTCGCGCTGTTCTTTGCCGTCATTATCATGGTGATGATGGGGCAGGACGCCAACCTGCTCTCGGTCGGCGCCGTCGACTTCGGCATCATCGTCGACTCGGCGGTGATCTTGATCGAAAATATCTTCCGGAATTTCCAAAGTCCGACGGAGCGAGTGGGATTGTTGCAGCAGCTCGCCGAAGGGCGTTTTGGCAACGATCCAACGAGAGTGGCAGGCACGACCAGCGCGCCGCATTGGACCGATCGCTTGCGGCTCATTTTTGCCAGCGCCCTTCAAGTCGATATGGCCATCTTCTTTTCGGCGTTGATTACGGTCGCAGCCTTCGTGCCGCTGTTCACTATGCAGGGCGTGGAGGGACAGATTTTCAGTCCCATGGCACGCACCTACGGATTGGCGCTTGCCGGCGCCTTGTTGTCGACATTCACAATCACGCCGGTGCTGGCGTCCTTTCTGCTGCCTGAGCACGTCGAGGAGACGGAAACCATCGTCGTTCGCGTATTACGCACACTCTACGTGCCGATACTTCGCTGGTCGCTCGTTCACCGCAAGATCATGCTGTGGATCGCCATTGGTTTCCTCGCGGTCGTCGGCTTGCTGGCAACGCGCCTTGGCGGTGAGTTCCTGCCGGCCTTGGAGGAAGGCAACCTTTGGATTCGGGCATCGATGCCGCCGACGATCGGGCTTGAGGCCGGCGAACCGGCGACTGCCAAAATGCGCGAAATCCTGCTCCGTCATCCCGAGGTGATCACGGTGGTCTCGCAGCACGGCCGCCCCGACGACGGCAGCGATGCCTCGCCGTTCTCGAATGTTGAACTGTTCGTACCGCTGAAGCCGTATGACGAATGGCCGAGCGGGTTCACCAAGGACATGCTCGTTGAAGAGCTGCAGAAGGAGTTCAACGACGAGCTGCCGGGGATCGACTTTAATTTCTCGCAGTACATCCAGGACAATATCGAGGAGGCGCTATCCGGCGTCAAAGGCGCCAACTCGGTCAAAATCATCGGCCGCGATCTGCCAACAATCGAAAGGCTTGCCACCGAGGTCATGCATCAGATGCAACAGGTGCAGGGCATTACCGATCTTGGCATCTTCCATGTGCTGGGGCAGCCGAATCTCAACGTCAAGGTCGATCGCGAAAAGGCGGCCCGCTACGGCCTCAATACCGGCGACGTCAACACCGTGATACAGGCGGCGCTAGGCGGTGCTACGGCAACCAGTTTGCTTGAGGGCGATCGCCAATTCGACGTCGTTGTTCGATTGCCGGCCCAATATCGATCGAGCCTGGAAGCGGTAGGCGACATCAAGGTCGGCTACACGACCCCGAGCGGCGTCAATGCCTATGTTCCACTGAAGGAGCTCGCCGATATCAGCCTTGATACCGGCGCATCGTACATTTATCACGAATCCGGAGAGCGTTATATTCCGGTCAAGTTCAGCGTCCGCGACCGTGATCTCGCCGGCGCGGTCGAGGAGGCGCAACAACGGATCGCCAAGAGCGTAACGATTCCGCCCGGCTATCGCCTCGAATGGGCCGGCGAGTTCGAGGATCTGCAAAATGCGAAGGCGCGGCTTGAGGTTATCGTACCGATCAGCCTGCTCTTGATCTTGGTGCTGCTCTACAGCCTGTTCAATTCGTTGCGTGACAGCTTGATGGCGCTTGCGGGCATTCCTTTTGCCGCCGGCGGTGGCGTGCTGGCGCTTTATTTCTCCGGGCTGAATTTCAGCATTTCCGCGGCAGTGGGTTTCATTTCTCTTTTCGGCGTATCGGTCATGAATGGAATTCTGATCATGACCTATTACAACGATGTCAAACTGACCGGCATCGGAACTATCGAGTCGATGTATCACGCCGCTTCGCAACGAATGCGGCCGATGCTGATGACGGCGCTGTCGGCGTGCATCGGCTTGCTGCCGGCTGCGGTCTCTCACGGGATCGGCAGTCAAGTGCAGCGGCCGCTCGCGACCGTCGTTGTCGGCGGCATGTTCATCGGGCCGATTGTGCTGCTGATCGTCGTTCCTGCGGTGCAAACGTTGTTCCTGGATCGGGCGGAGAGGGGCACTCCTAGGACCGAGCCGAATGCACCGCAGCCGGCCGAATGAGTGTGTTACGCGATGACGCGCAGCTTGCAGAAAGGTGCCGGCCTGGCGATTGGTCTCTTCGGCGCGGTGCTGATGTTTTCCGAATTCGCCGGCGGAGGGCCGGCCAGCGCTCATCACTTCAGGAATCGGGTCCATCACTCAACAACGCCCGTTTCCTCGTCATCAACGCGCATTGATGCCAGCGCCAAGAGCGGACCGACGTCCGATACGCCGGTGCCTCCCGTAAGCGGCGTTGGGTCTAGCGGACCGGATCTCAAGAACCAACAAACGAGCTCGCCCGACGGTTCGAAATCAATTTGGCTGGGCAAGGAGGAAGGCCGCGAGAGCGATAGGAATGGCGACGCAATCAAAGGACCGATGCCCGAAGGGAAGGATGCTGTAACCCGGCCGACCAATCCGACGGGTTGGCATACGCTGGACAACGGCCCGGTCGATACCCGCGTCACCGTGCTGCCGCGCCAGAACGATGCAGAGTATCACCGGCGGTCGCGATCGAAGACCTCTGTCACGTCAATTTCGCCGCGAAATATGTTGCAACGTCACGAAGGGCCCGGCGCTGGCGCGTCGAATATACGCAATTCGCTCGGCGAATCTGTGCCACAGCAAAATGGGCCTTCGGTTCGGCGGTCGTCCGTGCCGCCGGCGAGCGAACATGTTGTGTCGGGCAACGCTGGAACAGTTGGTGCCGCTCACGATGATCACGGAATGACGCAACCGAAAATCGTTTCATCGATCACGCCGATTGCGTTGAGCCACGGCCTCATCAACGGCACGAATTTCATCCGCCCGGGGATCGGCCTAACGAGCATCGGCGGACCGGTGAAGATGATCGTTGGTGTCAACGGCAGCGCGATCCATCCGAAGCACTGATCCCGCCTTTCCGGATTCAGCTCCCGTTAAGTTGCGCACTCATTTTTATCCACAGTCCGTGAAATGGGCGGACGCGGCCTGTGCCCTAAAATTATGCAGCCGCTCGGCTAAAGGGCTGTTTTTAAATGCTTTTATGAAACCTGATGGCTGCACTTATACATTCTATATGCGGCGCAGCAATTATTTATATGCAATCTATATTTTTTATGGCCTCAGGTATATATTTGGATTGTTCAGTTCGTCGCCTAGGGAGTTAGCCCATGTCGTCGATGCACCTTGGGGTGGACCATTGGGCAGTGCGGTCCGCCAAGCAGACATCCGCCTCTAATGTTTCCCGGCACCTGCGAATGGCGGCCCTGGGGTTGCGGACGGTTTTCATTCTCTCGATCCTCATCATAACCCTGCATGTGAGCCTGCCGCACGATCCATTTTGGACCGTACTGCAGAGTCCCGACGATCTAATTCAGATCGCGCTTGGCCTTGCGGTGTGTGGGTGGGGCATCGTGCAGCTCTTCACCGTACCGAAGGACGCTCACGCTTATCGCACCTGGTTCTATCTCGGGCTCGCCGCCGTTCCCTTCTTGCTGATCTGCATCGTCGGCGTTTGGTGATTCGACGACCCTATTCATTCATATCCGGCGCAACGGGTAAGTCCTGCGCAACCGGAAGGTAAATGCGCACGGTTGTGCCGCGCCCAGGCCCTGGGCTGTCCGCCTCGAGCTTGCCGCCATTGGCTGCGACAAACGTATTGGCAATCCAAAGGCCCAAACCGGAACCACGCGCCGCGGCGGCGTGCCGGTTACTGCGAAACGAGCGTTGACCGACGTGCGAGCGCTCGTCTGCTGTCAGTCCTGCTCCTTGATCGGATACTGACAAAACCAGCCATTTGCCGTCGGCATTGCCCAGAATCGCGATTTTCGAGCCGGTCGGCGAATATTTGATTGCATTGTCGAGCAATTGGACCAAGGCATTTTCGATGAGCGCAGGCTGCACCCGAACCAAGGGCAAATCCGGCGCCACAGCGATTTCGAGGTCGTAAGCCGCAAGCTCGCCCTTCTTCTGATCCGTCGCCGTGTGCACGATATCGACAGGATCGGTCAATTCAAGATTAGGCCGCCCCACGTCGATCGTAATACGCGCGGCGTCGACAAGGTTTTTGATGTTGCCATCAAGCCGAGCCGCTTCCGAATAGACGCTTTCCACCAGCGATCTCGCTCGACTGTTGTTCGCTATTTCCGTTATCTGGCTCAGCACGCTCGCCGCGCCCAAAATCGAAACCAGCGGAGTGCGTAAGTCGTGCGACACGGTCGCAACCAGCGCACTTTTTAATTTGTCGGATTGTGCCTGGATCCTGAATTGCTCGATCGCTCCTGCAAGATCGAGGTGCATCAGATAGCTCGCTGCGTCCGTCAGGATCGCCTCAATACGCCGATTGAGCCGGCGTGTTCCGCCCATTGCATTGATGCCGAGATCGACGAAAACCAGGTAGTGCGTCGTCCCCAAAAGAATGCGGCGCGCCAGCCAGGTAACGCCGCTGGCGTCGTCGACAATAGCGTGCGCGGCGGAATCATCCGCGCCGATCGCCGCCATCGCATCCCGCACTGTTTGCGGCACCGCGGTGCCCGGCTCGGTTTCATCGCGGACGTCCCTTGCCGCGAGAAGGATTGTTGGGCGACCCAGGGAATTCGCAAGGTGCTCTTGCGTGGCACGGATCATGTCGGCGGTCGTGAAGCACCCCGCTAATCGCTTGGAGTAATCGTAAAGATTGAGAATTTGCCGATCGCGCTGGTTCATTTGGGCGGAGATTGCGCCGGTGATCAGAGCGACAATCAGAAAAACGATCAGATCGGCGATATTTTGCGTATCGCCGATCCAAAAGCTGTAGAGCGGCGGATAAAAGAAAAAATCGGCCGCCAGCGCGCCGCCGATTGCCGCGATGATGCCAGGCCAAGTGCCCCACCATAGCGACACCACGAGCACGGGGATCAAGTAGATGATGGAAACAAGATTGAGAGTGGCAAGCCAGCTTTGGAATAGAAAAATCACGCCGGTGGCGAGCGCCACCATCAATATAGTCGCGGCAAATGGAATGACGCCGGCTGCACTAAACATACCAGCGCGCCCCGCTCCGTCATTGCCGGTCTGGCGTGTGGCTGGAAAGCCGAGCTGCCGCAGAGCGCCGCGTATCGTTTGCAATGTCGAAATCAGTCGGGCCCGTCCCCGCCAGGCTACCGTAACAATAGTGCGTTCACCGGCGTGTCTGCGCGAATGTTCTCAGGGTGGACCGTACGAAGCGGCAACTTCACAGTGAGCGATGGACTCATTTACAGCGATAAAGCGCCCGCGCGCCGGGCCCGATCCAATCGCAGCTTGGCTGGGTCGACATCGCGACCGTGGGCGGCGGATCGTTGACGTAAGTGCAGCGATAGACGGCGCGCGCGCCGGGGCCGATCCAGTCGCAGACGCGCTGCGGCGCCGCGTTGAGCTCGACGCCGCTCAGTCCGTAAATGTGGTGATGTTTGTATTTCTTATGCGTCGCGGCATTGGTTGCCGTAAAGGCAAATACGAGCGTGTTGATAACGATGTATGTAAGAAGTGCTGTACGTTGCATGCATCCCTCATCAGAGAGAAATTATGTCGAGCGCGCTCTGCTCGCCCTGATTATGAAAAAATTGTGCCTGACGGACAAAGAAAAAATTTTTTGTCATTTGATGGAGAATTATGCAACAGATGATATTTTAGGTTTGTCTGTTGGCGCCCGTTGGCGCGTTCCATAATGATCAAAAGAAACGGGGTCGGATTTGCCAGATCCGACCCCTTCCATCACCACGGCCTGTCCATCGAGGTACGCTGACGAACAGTTCGTTCAGCTTAGTCCCTTGTTGCACTGCGTCAAATAACAAGAAAATAAATTTTTCGATCATTCAACGTTGGTCGGCCGCCGACATCGGCGATCGCGCTTTGTCACTTCGGTTGCGAGGGCACTTTGCACACGTAGACAGCGCGGGCGCCGGGGCCAACCCAATCGCACTTGCGGCCAGGCGTGTCGGTGCAGCCGGAAATCATCAACGTGCAGAAAAAGACGCCGCCAATAACAAAGAGTCGAAACATACGTATTGACTTTAGACCATCGCCGCATCGGCGCCCGAAGGCGCAATCGCGCTGGCCAGCTCGCGATGAAGGCTGAGCGACGGATACAAATATTTATCCATGAACCAGGTGCGCGGTCGCTCGGGATAACTGATCAGCATATCGGTGGCTTCGCGGCGTGCGGCCGGATATCGTTTGCCCCAACCGGCGAAATCCCGCGCCAAGATTTCCAACGACACGACAATGGTGGCGATGAGTGCGAAGGAGTCGTTGGCGCGCTTGGCACATCTCGACTTGGATGCCGTCTTAAAGATCTGCGCTAGATCGCGATGGCATTCAATAATGTCGCGGGCGTCGGAGTTCCACAGCATATCGGGCAGGCGGCTGTAGCCGTTGATGGCGTGATACGTTTCGACGAGCTTACGGCTCTTGTTTGCAAGATCGCGCGGAACAAAGCGGAAGTGGGAGTTATCATCAAAGCTGAAATCGGTCTGCCGTCTGGCGTCGTTTTCAGCATCAGTCGCGCTGTGGGTGAACGACATGGTTAGGCTCGAATCATGCATGATACTCCCAGCAACTCGATGTTATCGGCGATAGCGATATAATTGCGAGGCTTGTTCGCACGATAAAAAATAGGAAAAAAATGATCTGCGGCTAACTTCGGAGGGGAAATGTGCGAGCCGGTTTGCAACAGTGTCTTGCGTTAACCGGACTTGGATCACGGCGATGAGCCTGACCTAAGCTGAGGACATGCGCCGCTCCGACCCGCATTCATCATGCAATTTTGGTTACTGTGACTGAAGAGTAACAATCGCGGGGCTGCGGCGAGGCAAAGCGAGGTGCAAATATCGATAATGCGCTGTTATCACACGGCGTTTTATCTCGAGTCGAGCTCTAATGCGGCGGTTGGCGAATGGCGAAATGAAAAAATAAATCGCAAAGTTATTGATCGCCGCTCAGGGCGAATGATGAATAGATACGCAAGCGCGTCGTTGTTGCCGCTGTAATATATCTTTTGGATATTAAAAATCGTTACCAACAATATCGACTTACGACGTTCGACTCCGAGAAGATGATCCATGCTGGGTTTCGCAGCCGAAGCGTTGCCGCGACATGCGGGCTTCGGTTGAGATTGAAAACGGGGTGGGTCATGAGAAGAATGCTTCTGCTCGGCATAGTTATCTTCGTGCTGGGCATCACGGCATCGGGTCGGGCGGTCGCGGCGGGACAACTGCCATACGGCGCCTGGGAAGACGGGCTTCCCACCGCTTGGGTAGAGGGACCGGCTTGCAATCCGCTGGTCGACTACGATTGCCCAATGACAAAGGCAGAGGCCAAAGCTCGGCAGCGAGCGGCGGCTGCTGCCGGCACGTGCGATCCATACGTCGATTTCAAATGTCTCGACGCTTACCTCGGCGACGATCCGGTCACGCGCTTCATTCGCTATTACGAGCTGGAATGGGGCAACGCCGTGGCGCCGGCGGATCCGAACGCGCCGCCCGGCGCTCGTCCGGACTCCGTGCACCCGCCGACACCCCAATCGGTACCGCCCATGCCGTACACCGAATGGCCGTATGGCGGAACGCAGAATATTGGATCGACACTGCCAAATTCTACCGACAGTCCGTTGATGGTGGCAATCGCCAACACAGCGGAAGGACAATGGATGAGCGCGAATCATATCCAGATCTACGGCTGGGTTGATCCGGCGGGGAACATCAGCAGCAATCAGATAAGGCCGGCCGGCAATCTCCCGGTCTCTTATGACTACACGCCTAACGCCCTTCAGCTCGACCAGGCCGTGCTCTATATCGAGCGGCTTCCGGATGAGGTGCAGAACGATCACTTCGACTGGGGCTTCCGCATTTCCGGCCTCTACGGCGTCGACGGCCGCTACACGATGTCATACGGCCTGTTCAGCAATCAGCTTCTGAAGGCCAACGCCACTAACATCGCCGATATGCCGATGGTGTATGCGGACTTCTATTTTCCATATCTACAAGGCTTGAACGTCCGGGTCGGCCGCTTCATCTCGGTGCCGGACATCGAGGCCCAGCTTGCGCCCAATAACTACACGTACGTCCACTCGTTGACCTATACGTGGGACAACTACACCAACACCGGCATCGAGTTCACTCAGGCCTTCAACAAGAACTGGATACTACAAGCCGGTATCACGGTTGGTACCGAAGCACCGGTCTGGCATTGGGGTTCCCACATCACCAACCAGTATGTGGCAACAGGAAGCAACGCCGCCGGCTTGGGGCCTGGAGTGGATCCGCTCTACCCCGGAAGCACGATGCTCCAGGATCCGGGCGCGAAGCCGTCGGGCACGCTCGGAATTCGCTGGACCAGCGACTCTGGCAATGACGACCTCAATATCGTCGCGGATGCCTGGAATGACGGCGTCTGGGGTTACAACAATCTGCAATGGATAGGTTTCACCTATTACCACAAGTTCAACGACTACTGGCACATTGCTTTCGAAACCTGGAATATCCATGAAAACAACGTGCCGAACCTCAACAATCCAGCCGCTGCAGCGCTCGTGGCAAATGGCGGTACGCCGTTCAGCCCGCTCTATATGCCGTTCAATGGTCCGAACGCGGCGGTTTGCGGTGGCCCAAGCACGTGGAATGGTGGCAGCCCTTCCACCGGCGTCACATCCTCGACAAGCCTGCCGCTGACCTGTACGGCGGACGAGCAGACGTTCCTGCTCTACGTCAACTATTCGCCCAACAAGCTCAACAACTTCTCCCTGCGCACCGAGTATTTCAACGATCCAGAGGGACAGCGCACCGGAGTGCCGACAGCCTATGCTGACGCCGCATTGAGCTGGCAGCATTGGTTCTCGCCGCAGATCGAGGTCCGGCCGGAAATCGGCTACTACCGCTCACTCAACAACCCGGCCTTCAACGGCAACGCCGCCGCAGGCATTGTGCCGAACCGGGATTGGGCGGTAATCGCCGCGACCGATATGATCTTCCACTTCTGATCGGAGCGGGGGGTGACAGTGCAACGCAAGTGCATGGCGACATGCATTTGCGTTGCGATTTTCTGGCATGTCGCTTGCAAGCATGAAAAGCGCGCATAAAGGTAAGCGCTGGAGAGAATATATATAATTTATATATTTATGGGACGCGGAATCCACCTGGGCTTTATATGGACAAGTAGGCAACCGTGACCGTAATAGATAACAGCCGGGTTTATTTAAAACTCCCACGAAGGGGGTTTAGGAAAGGCAGGTTCGTGTCAACGTTCCAAAGCCGCGGCCTGCTGCGCGGGCAGGCTGCGAACAACCGCTATAACAATGCCGGCTCGGCTCGCGCCTACCATGGAATCCGGTGGACAAATTCGGTGACGGCTAGCGTCATGCCGATATCGGCATCGTTGGGTTTGGTGGCGCTCGCAACCATTGGCATTATTGTCGTCAGCCATTTCGTTCCACTCAATCTGATCCCGCTGCTCTATATGCTGCCGGTTGTCGTCGCTGCCACCCGCTGGGGAGTCGTGCCCGGTCTGGTGGCCGCTGTCGCCGGTGCTGCGGCTGCGGACTTCTTCTTCTATCCTCCGCTCTATAGCTTCTGGCTTGAGAATCGGCAGGATGTCATCGATCTGCTTCTGTATCTCCTGGTAGCCATCGTCACCAGCAATCTTGCTGCACGCCTCAAGAATGAGGCGAAAACATCGAACCGACGCCAAAGAGAAATTTCGGAGCTCCATGCCATCTCGCAGCGTCTCGCCACCTGCCTGACGGGCCGCGATCTTATTTTCGCGGTTCAGGACTATCTCTCGAACACGCTGGGTTACCGAGCTGTTCTGCTGTCGTCGACGCCCGAAGGCTACTCCGGCGATGCGGATAGTATGCCCGTTCCTGACGAGGTCCGGCGCGAAGTCGCAAGGTTGTCATTGGCAGGCGAGCGACGCGCTTCAACCATCGCTGAGTCTCGAACCGGAAAGACGTGGCTCGTAAGAGTTATCGTTACGGAAATCTTGGGTTATGGCGCTATAGCAGTCGAGCTCGGTCTCGGTTCAGCCGAGGCTGTCGGAGCCGTTGCAAAGCACGTTGAAGCGATGCTTGAGGAAGCAACGATGACACTCAAGCACCTCAAAGTGAAAGAGGCGATCGAGCAAGCGAACTTAAGTTATCAAACCGAGATTCTGCGTGATGCGCTGATCGGCGGAGTGTCCCACGAATTGCGCAGCCCGCTGACCTCCATACTGGGAAGCTGCAGTGTCCTGGATAAGATGCCGGCAATTGCCGGAGATGCGGAGTCGAGCGGTCTGGTTGAAGCGATCCATGATCAGGCGGCTCGGCTCGATAACGCTATTCGCGATCTGCTCAATGCCACGCGCATCAGCGCCAGGGGCGTCCGGCCGCAAATGATGTGGAGCGATCCGACCGATATCGTCGCGGCGGCAGTGAAGCAGAAGGAACGCCGTTTGGCCGCACACCGAGTCGTTCTCGACCTGCAACGTGACGTGCCACTCGTGAACGTCGATCCCGTCCTTGTTGAGCAAGCGCTCGGTCAACTGTTGGAAAATGCCGCAAAGTATTCACAGCCGGGGACCGAGATCAAAGTGAGCAGCCGATACGGACAGGATTACGTGGACTTGTCCGTAGCAGACCGAGGAAGTGGCCTGACAGCGGAGGAGAAGAGCGAACTGGGTAAGCGCTGCTATAGAAGCGAGCGTCATGCCGCGAGCGCCACCGGCTCCGGGCTTGGCTTGTGGATTGCGAGCAGCTTTATCGCGGCCAATGGGGGCTCCTTGTTCGCCGAGAGCGAAGGGCCCGACCACGGCGCCACGATATCGTTGCGGTTGCCAACGACGTCCACGGACGCCGTCGAGCTCGCGGATGCGTTCAATGACTAAGGTACTGGTCATTGACGACGAAGCGCAGATCAGGCGGTTTCTTCGCGCCGGCTTCGAACTCCACGGCTACACCGTGCTCGAAGCGGAAAATGGCATGACCGGTCTCCGCCTGGCGACGATCGATAAGCCAGATCTCGTCATTCTCGACCTTAACTTGCCGGATATCGAAGGTTCGGAAGTCCTCGAACGCATTCGCTCCTGGTCCAATGTTCCCGTGATCGTTCTGTCGATCCAGGCAGACGAGCAGGAGAAGGTTCGATTGTTGCGGCTGGGCGCCGACGACTATGTCGTGAAGCCGTTCGGTATCTCGGAGCTTCTGGCGCGCGGCGAGGCGGCGTTGCGGCGCCAGCTCAAGAGCGCGGATAGAGATCCTGTCGTGCGAGCCGGGCGACTCTCCATCGACCTGGTATCTCGCGTAGTGACTTTGGAGGGAAAGCGCGTGCAGCTGACGCGCAAGGAGTACGCTCTGCTGCACACCCTCGCGACTCACGTCGGCCTGGTCGTGACCCATCAGCAGCTGATCAAGGAAATCTGGGGCGGCCGGGTGGGCAACATTCAGTACTTGCGCATCCTGGTGCGGAAATTGCGCCAAAAGATCGAAACCGACGCAACACGGCCGGCGCTGATTGTCAGCGAATCCGGCGTTGGCTACCGCCTGGACAAGGGCTCAAATGGCGGCGCCCCGAGTCGCTGCGATGTCTCATCGGACGATGAAGCGTTCCAACTGGCTTCGGCAGAAGGCTGAACTCAAGGATCCGCGCCGTCACTAGACAATCAATTGCCGGCTTCTTCCGCGGTCTGAGATCGGACCGGCGGCCGCGATTTCGCGCGCCCTATATCACTTACTGAAAGTCACGATTTTGCAGCAGTGGCAGCCGTATTTTAGTTACTGTGGCGGAAGTGTTACATGGCAGCCGACACCACCTTTAACTCACGCGAGATGGTGTGTTAATCCATTGTTTCAGCTTGATTATTCAAGCCAAATTGCCATTCGCTCTGGCGCAAACGCATGCGTTGCGATCGCTACATTATTTAGCGTCAGGCGATCCATATGACGTATCCGAGTGCATAGAGCTAATAATGGTCAGGGATAGCTATTTTTTGTTTATTAGAAGTCGCACCAAGAAATATCGACTCTCTACTCCTCCCTCCTTCAGATTAGCGCCGCTGGGGATTCAGAGCTGCGGAAGGCTTGCGAAATCGATACGCGGCTTTTTGGGGAAGGCAGCAGAAAAGTGGGACAACCATGAAGCGCGTTCTAGGCTGGACGATTTTCCTTCTAGCTTTTCTCTCAGCTTCGCCGTTCGGTACGGCCATCGCCGCCGACCTCCCGGTCAAGATGTCATCGCCCGTGGCAGTGCCGCCGGAGACGGGACCGCTCTGGGAAGGCATCTATGTTGGCGCCAACGTCGGTGAAGACTGGGGGCGTTCCTCGTGGTGTACCGATGAAAACGTCGTGAATTGCGGGACCCCCGCGCCTACCGGAATCGCTCATGCGTCTCCGGCCGGCATAGTCGGCGGCGCACAATTTGGCGACCGCTGGCAGTGGGGCAACGTCGTCGTCGGCCTTGAGGGAATGCTCGACGGTCTGAACATTAGCACTACGCAAGCCGATCCTGCGATCACCCGCCAGACGCTGACAACGAAATTCTCTGGCCTGACGAGCGCGACTGGCCAAGTGGGTTTGGCGTTTGACCGCCTGCTTGCCTATGGCAAAGGTGGCTGGGCGCTAACCGATCTGAAGTTAGAAGCCAATGACCCCGGCGTTTCTACGCTAGACGCTTCGGAATTCGCTAGCGGCTGGACTATTGGCGGCGGCCTTGAATATCAGGTCGTGCCTCACCTCATCGTCGGCATAGAGTATGACTATTATCGCTTCGCGCCGAAGAACATAACGGGCCTTACCGATTCCGCCGGCGTGACGGTGCCCTGTTCGTTCTGTAACTTCGGCTCTTCGACGACGATGCAAACCCTGCTGGCCCGCATAAGCCTGCAAGCGGGGCCGATGCCGGCGATACGGTAGCGCCGGACCGGAGTTTGAGCAGATAAGATACGTGGAAGGGCTGCTTGTCGGCAGTATAGATCGCCATTTGCGGCATGCCGAATAGACTCGGATTATCAAGCGTGTCGACCTTTAGGATGACCAGCGGCAAACCCGCTCATCGCGTTGTCGGATGGGTTCCGTATTCGCTGCAAAACTCACGCGTCATCGGTCCTTCGAGATCGGAACGCGAGAATTTGCGCGGTTCGCCGCTGGTGTAACGAAAGCCTTGCGGCGCCATGAGCATGAACATGTTCGGCGCGCCACGGCTGATGGACTGGCATTCGCGGCAATAGCATAGTGCCTTGAGTCGAGGTTCTCCTTCTGCCACGTAGCGAATTTTACGGCAGTAGCACCCGCCTTCGAATTTTATGGATAAAAACCCTCCAAACAAAATTTTTTAGCACGTTACAGAAAAACAGAAGAAACTGACGGCGGACATGACCGTTCAACGTTGGCTTTGCGATCTTCGCTGCTGAAACGCTGATCCCGAAAACCTGACATAAGGACGGCCGCCAGTTCGGCAGCGGTTTCCTTTCTCAGCGGCACTAGTCCCTCATGCTTTCCGTCGTTCCGGGCAACCACGCGGCTCGCGCCGCGCCGCCGCTGTCTTCCCATGGCTCCTTGCGGTCTTGGCCCGTAGGCCCCCTTGACCGGAAGGCGATAAACCACAGCGTTTACTATAATTAAATTATACTTTAAGTTGTGTATCCGCGTGACGGATGCCGGTCGGGCAGCCGTCGAAAACTCCGCCCGCAAAGCGACAGATCGCGGCCATGGATGGGGAGCGTCAGATGAGTAACGAGATCGCCTATTGCAAGATTTTTCCGCCGATCGGCATTGCTCGCGTCGGCAACAGCCGCGAGCGCGATGGCTTTTTCATCGGACCGGAGGGCATTGGGACGCCGGGACCGTCCGACGAACGCCGTTTCACCGATGCGGCCGGTGCGGTGCTGCGCCAAGCTGCGCGCTTTCGTGTTTATGCTTTCGATACCAAGGATGCCGTGATCGGCGAGCTGACGGCGCAAGAGGCCGAACTGACCTGGAGCGTATCGCTCGCAAACAAGAAACCGGAATGGTTCGAGTTTCACGGCGGCGCCGAGGCGCTCAAGCAATTCGAAACGCCGGAGCAAGAATCAGGGGAGCGGCGCAATGCCTCGATCAAAGGCGCCGAGCGCAGGCGCCGTCTCGTTATCGATCCGGGCGCGCCGGTCACGATCACGGGCAAAGGCACCTGCAGTTCCGCAGCGGGCGAATACGCTTTTGTCGGAAAATTCCAGGACGTGAAGGACGTCTATCTCGGCGAGCTGCGTACCGATGAAGCAGGGCGATTGCTGGTGCTCGGCGGCCGGGGACATTCTGCCGCGGTTGACGAGACCGGAGCAGAGGTATCCGGGAAGAAGTGGATTACCAACTACGCCAACAATGATTTCTGGCACGACGATACCAGCGACGGGCCGATAGAATGTAAAGTCAAACTGGACGGCCGCGATATCCCGGTCAAAGGCCGCGCCTGGGTGCTGGTGACGCCACCCGATTTCGCTCCCGATATCACGAGCGTCGTCACGCTGCACGATGTCATGGAGGAGGTCGCGCTCAACCAGGGCCTTGCCCATCCCGGTTTGCCGGCTCCGATCGGCGCCGATGATGTCGAATTCTGGCGCGACATCTATCCGATTCTTTTCCGCGCTTCGGCGATCAGCTGGGTCAGCGATCTGGGCTTACGCGGCCACGCCAAGGGTAAAGCCGGTGACTTTACCGATGAAACAACGCTCGAACAGCTGAGCGATCCTCATCACGAAAGCGGACGTCTATCGCGAGAAGCCATATTCAAGCGCATTCGCAAACCCCGTGAACTTGCCAGCAAGGAAGAACAGGCCGCGCAGGCGAATGGCTATTACATGCCGGCGCTGTCGGGAAACGAAGGCGACGCGACAACGGGTGATCCGACAACGTGGCTGACGGTTACCGCGCTTCAATATAAGCGGCTGGAGGCCTGGGCGCAGCATCGCTTCCGGCCAGGCGCGCGCCACACCACCGTTCGAACCGATCCGGCGCATCAGCCCGGGATTTTGACGCGCGCCGCACTCGATGCCTGCACCGGCGACCCGTTCTATCCCGGAATTGAAATGACGGCGATTTCGCATTCGCCACTTGCCTATTCTGAGGCCTATCGGCCGGCCGATCACCTCCAGGCGGGCGATATCACCAAATTCATGGCGGTGCCTTGGCAGGCCGACTTTTTCGAATGCAATACGCATTGGTGGCCGGCGCAACGCCCGGATAGCGTTATCACCGACCGGTCGGCCGAGGAGCTTTTGAAGTCGTTTCCCTATGAGGGCACGCACGGCGTTTTGAGCCGGCTCATGCTGGTGCGGCAACCATGGGCGCGGGGCGTCGAATTCCGGCGACCCGATACGGCGAGCATCGAAGCGTTCCTGTTCCCGCCGCCTGAGCAGCCCGACGGCGCTCAGGTCGACTATATCGATACGCTATGCGACAACCTCAGAACGGTTTTTTCCGAGCTTGTGGACAATGTGCAGCCGCGAGAGCAGACGCCCGCCGAGCGGCTACCCAGTCTCGAGCGCATTCAATTTCTCGTCCAGGAGCAATTCGACCGCTTCAGCGGCCGATACTTTCATTTTGTCGTTCCGTCACCGGCCGAATTCCAGCGCAGTGAGAGCCAAGCGGAGCATCCGCGCAAGACCGCGCCCAAAAACGCGAGCAGACGGCGACGCGCGGCCGCAGCCCATGAGCAGCGGGCCGACGCGCTGCCTTCGCGTCGCGCCGACGCCGATTACGTCGAGTACATAAAGAATCGCTGTACGGATTACTGCCGAGCCATCCTCGAAGCAATCTCAGTCTCCGGAGAAACCGCGGCTCAATATCATCAGCGCATCACGCAGCTTTCGAACTCGGTCGGCGGCTTTACCAGCGGCGTCGGCGATTACGAAAGCCTGGTCCGGGAGGATTTCGATGTCAACAGCAGCCATTATCATAACTTGCGAATGATCGAGCTTGGTCAGTGCTCCGGCGATATCGTTTATCTCGACTGGTCCGACTGCAGCGGCGACAACGGCATGGTGAAGCACTGGTCGGATTTGGGCTTTGTCGTTCGGCGCATGTTCGAGTCACCCGATCAGCCCGACGCCAAGCCTTCGGCGGCCTATGTCGAAACCGAGCGCAACGCGTTGGAGGGCCTGCAGTATCGCGATTTCTACTACATGCTGTGCAATATCGATCAGTTTCCGGAGATGTACGAGTTCAGCTGCAAGATCGTCGATCAATTTCTCGGCGTGGCGCGTCACGCGATCGAGCACCAAACCTATACCGACTCTGGCGCCGTAATCCTTGAGAAGTACTTCGACTACGACAAGACCACCTTCGAAGCGAAATTGGAGGAGATTTACGACTTCTACCGCGATCAGGCGGCGCACATGAAGCCGTGGGAGCTCGACGAGGCGCGTGCCGACATCGTCAAGGATCGGGTCCATTCCGGTCCATATAATCAGAATGATGGTGCCTGGCTGCGCTTCATTGCCAATACCGGAACGCTCGACGACGTGCGCGGATTTCTGTTCGACGTGTGGAGCGACGAATTCGGCAACGGCAACCCGGCGCTTCACCACGGCAATCTGTTCACGACGTTCCTTCGCGGTCTCAACATCACGCTGCCCGAGGTGGCGTCGCGAGCGTACGCGGACCATCCGAAATTCAATGACGGCGATTTCGCCAGTCCGGTCTTCCAGATGGCGATATCGCAGAATTCCGATCGATATTTTCCCGAGATCATCGGCATGACGCTGTTCCTTGAATGGGAGGTACTCGAACTCGCCCAGACGATCAAGAAGCTCGATTATCACGGCATCGATTCCCAATTCTGGCGCATGCATGTCGGCATTGACAACGCTGTCGATGGCCACGGCGCCAAGGCGCGCAACGCCGTCAATGTTTATCTCGACAACGTCTTGAAGGAGAGCGGAAACGAAGCGATGCAACGGGAGTGGAAGCGCATCTGGACCGGCTTCGTCGCCTTCGCGACTGCCGGCATGAATTATCTCGGCATCGATGACGTGCTCGCTCATCGCCGTCCACCGACGATGACGGATAAAATCAAAAGCCCGATGGCGCGTAAGCAGCATTACGGGGCTCTCAACCACGCCAATCGAAAGATGGGCGTCAACCGGATCAACGACTGGTTCGACGATCCGGACGGTTTCGTCGACGAGCTCGCCCATTCGGCTTTTGTCGTTCCCGGCAATCCGGAGGCCAGCCGGCTGTTGAATTATCTGACGACGTTCGATGGGCCGATGTACGAAGTCTTCGACGCCGACGACGTTGCTCTGTGGCGCGCCTGGATCCTATGGCTGGGCCGGACCGGAGATACGCCGGTCGTTAAGCAGTACCAGACCAAGGCGCAGTCGATGCTGTTGTTATTGCGGGAACTGCGCAGTTCGGTAGTGGGAACGGCGGGGCATCTCCGCTACAAGCTCGAGGGCAAGCCGTTGCATGAGTGGTTTGCCGGCGATCTCGTCGAATTCATGCGCGCGCTCGGCAAGCCCGATAACCCCTGGGTCGTGCCGTGGGACGCCGAGAACAGCCCGCTGGTGCGCGATTTCGCCGCCGGCAGCAATCGCATGGCCCAGGCCTTGGACACGCGTTTTCCGGTGCTCGGCAACCAAGTGGGGCGTCTGGTGATCGTGCGCTGGATCAATGCCGGCTGTCCGATTCCTGAGGAGCCGGCACCGGTTTCGAGAATTCGCTCCGAGCCGCTGGCGCCTCGTCGCCGGGTTCGCACTTTGGTGCAGGAATTCGGCATCGGGTATGTCCACTGAAGGCGATGGCCGGGCGCAGCGGTAAGATCCGCTTCGACGTTTGCGTCGTTGGCGGGGGACCGGCCGGTGCGGTAACGGCCCATGTCTTGGCTCGTGCCGGCGCCCGCGTCGCACTCTTCGTACGCGACCGGCCGCACTCGGCCTTCGTCATCGGCGAAACCGTCCCTGCGGAGACGCGGCTGTTGCTCGACGGGCTGGGCCTCGATTGTTTCAGTGCCGGCCTGCATTTGCCGGGTGCCGGCACCATGGTGCGGTGGGGTTCGGATCAGGTCCAGTCGCGCGAGGCGATTTTGAGCCCCTTCGGCGGCGGATGGCACCTCGATCGCGCGCTGTTTGAGCGGCAATTGATTGCTGGCGCCGTTAAAAGCGGTGCGGTCATGATCGAGCACTGCAGCAGGATCGAAACCGAACCGGCACCCGGCGGATGGGAATTCCGGATCGACAGTGCAGGCCCGCAGATTCGCGCGATCTCAAGTTATGTTGTGGACTGTACGGGGAGAATGGCGCGGTTGGCAATCGACGCCGGCGCGCGACGGCGGATTCACGACAAGCTTATTGCAGTCTGGTGCGTTGCCGAAGAGTCGAGCGCTCAGGCGGACCTGGATCAGCGCATTTACCTGGAATCGGCGCCGGACGGCTGGTTCTATAGCGCGCGAATACCGAACCGGCACCGGGTGCTGGCCTATTTCACCGACGGCGATCTGTGCGATGCGCGCCTGCGATTGGCGGCAAATTTCGAGGAATACGTCGCCAACGCTTTTCATCTGAATGCGGGAGCCAAAGACCCGCATTACCGCGTCGTTGCTGGCCCTTTCCACGTCAACGCGGTCAGTGCGCGATTAGTTCGAGCCTATGGTGAGCGATGGATCGCGGCTGGCGATGCCGCGCAATCGTTCGACCCGCTCTCCTCACAAGGCATCATCACCGCAATTATCGGCGGCAATAACGCGGCCGTTGCACTGGTTGCAGCGCATTCGTCGGACTCTTGCGCTCTAGAAAAATTTCAAGACGATCTCGATGCCAGATACGCCGCGTATCTGGCCGAACGGCAGACATACTACCGCGCCGAACAACGCTGGGTAGAGCGCTCTTTCTGGCAACGCCGTTGCAATGATTTTCCGTCGATGACTAACGCTCTTGCCACCGGCAGATCGATCTAACGAGGCCGCTTTAAGCCTCCAAATGCAGATGATAGTGTTGTGCTCAAAAAGCCGACAATAATCTCTGTATCGGGAGGAATTCGCGGCCATGTTGAATATGACTATCGACCAGATCTTGCCGGGGACCGCCAAGCGTCTGCCCGACAAGATTGCGCTGATCTTTGGCGGGCGGACACTCACCTACAGCGAGCTTGAGCGTCTGACCAATCAGGCGGCCAATGGGTTAAAGGCACTCGGCATCAACAAAGGCGATCGGGTTACGTTGTTCGCGCCGAACAGCGTGGAATGGGTGATAAGTTATATCGGCATTGCCAAGGCCGGCGCCGTCCTTAATCCGGTCAACGCGATGCTGACGGCCGAAGAATTGGCCTATGTCGTCAGGGATTGCAGCGCGAAGGTGCTGATTACGACGGCCGAGCGCGCCGGCCCCGCGCAGTCTCTCAAGAACGACGGCAATTTAAAGGAAATCGTCGTGCTTGGCGGCGCGGCAACCGCTGGAACGATTTCTTTCGACGATCTGCTGTCAGGGCAAGCCCAATCGATCGAGCCGCCGGGCAACCTGCCCAAGGAGTTGTCCACGATCTGCTACACTTCCGGCACCACCGGATTTCCCAAAGGCGCGATGCTCGACCACCGCAGCGTGGTACTCAACGCGGCAATGACTGCGGCCATGAACGTGCGCACTGAGCGCGACGTGCAGTTCACCGGGTTGCCGCTGCCGCATGTCTACGGCACCGTGGTGATGAATTTGAGTTTTCTTCTCGGGCTGACCTTCGTTTTGCTGGAAAAGTTCGATGCCTTGCGGGCGCTGCAATCGATCGAGCGTCACCGGGTCAGCATCATGGACGGTGTGCCGACAATGTATCTCTATATGCTGGCGCATTCCGACTTCGAGAAATTCGACTTGTCGTCGCTGCGCGTCGCCGTGGTCGGCGGTCAAACCATGCCGGCGGCCAAATCGGTGGAATGGCAGGAACGCAGCGGCGCGCCTATTCTGGAACTGTGGGGCATGACGGAACTGGCCGGTCCCGGCATCATGCAGCATTCCTATTGCGAAAACCGATTGGGCTCGGTCGGCATCATGATGCCCTTCATGCAAGGCCGCATCGCCGACCCGTTGGATGCGTCGAATACGTTGCCGAATGGCGAGGTCGGCGAACTAATGGTCAAGGGTCCGCTCAACATGCTCGGCTATTACGGCAACGAAGCGGCGACCAAAGAAACCATCGAGCCGGACGGCTGGCTGCATTCCGGCGATCTCTGCAAAATGGATGCCGACGGTTATTTCTACATCGTCGATCGCAAGAAAGACATGATCCTGACCGCCGGCTACAATATTTATCCGGCGGAGATCGAGCGCGTCATTGCCGGGCATCCGTCGGTCGCCATGGTTGGCGTCGGCGCCAAGCCTGATGCGACCAAGGGCGAGATTGCCAAGGCCTATATCGTGCTCAAGCCGGGCGTGACTGCGGATGCCAAAGGCATTCTCGATCATTGCCGGCAACATCTTGCGGCTTACAAAATGCCGCGCGAGGTGCAGTTCGTTCCCGCCCTGCCAACAACATCGTCCGGCAAGATCATGCGGCGTCAGTTGAAAACGCTGGATCAGGATACGCGTGGCGAATCCGAAACCGTATCCCTGCGCGTCGGAGCCGCCTAGGGGCCGTTTTACGCTCGACCTTTCAAGCGCCGACTTCAGGCGCCGCCTCGGCGCGCTGGCGCGCCGCGTCGGCGCGTTCGGTCTCGCCCAGCGCGGTCAGGACTTCGGCATAACTGCGCCAGTTTGCCTTTTTGGTGCTCCGACTGAGCACACGCTCAGAAAGGAGGCTCCGGGCCGCCGGCAGGTTACACGCCCGCATCGCGGCATCGCAGATGATTTGTGCGAACAGGTCGCGCTGCGCGTGGCTGCCGCCGATCGAAACAATTTCGTTGCGCACCGTCCATAACAGGTTGCAGGCTTTGTCGTAATGACCCTGTTCGTAGGCGACAATGCCTTCGCACAGCGGGATCAAAACGTTGTTGGTTGCCTCCGCCCGCCAGCCTTCGCTTTGGGCAGCGAAATCGGCCATCGACTTGATATGGCTCCGGGCAACGTCGAAATCGCCGTGCGCCGCCAGCGCGAGGCAGAAGTGTGCGTCGCGAAACGGCAGCATGTGATCGTGGATGCGCAGTTGCGAGTGTTCAGCCAACGCCTTCCAGCGATCGCCGATATCCACGCCGGCAAGCTGCAGTCGCTTGAGCAGTGCCGCCTGATTGGACACGTCGACATAGGTCTCGGAATTCACCGAGCACAGCGCGTGATCGTAGAGGTCGAGCGCGCGGTCGTAGTCGCCCTGCGCGAGGAAGAATAGCGCGGCGTGCCACCAGACATGGGCCTTGAACGGGTTCTTATCGGCCCATTGCTGAGGGGTGTAACTGAGCCATTTGACGCCCTCGGCCGAGCGGCCTTCCATCTCCAGAACGTGGGCGACGGAATGGATGGCCCAAAGATCGCCCGGATTTTTCTCGACGGCCTGGCGTCCCCAGCGCTCGGCGTCGGCATAGGCGCCGCATTCTTCAAGCGCATAGGCGTACATGCCCTGCACGCAGCCGTAGCCCGGCGCCTTGTCATCCCATTCGCCCAGCACGCTGGCGATGACCGCGCGCATGACTTGGCTGCGACCGGCATAAAAGCTCATGGTATGATGGAGCTTCAGCGCCATGAGATCGAGCGGGCATTCCGCGAGTATTTCCTCCCAATGCGCGCAGGCCAGCATGATGTCGCCCGCCGCCCAGGCCTCGAGCGCGCGAACGTGCCGGCGCTCGCGCGACGTTGCCGCGGCGAGGTTAGGGCGGATTTCGTCGAGCGTCTGCCGGACTTTCGGCAGAATTGCCTTGTTTTCCAGCATCAACAGGAAATAGCCGCGAAAGCACAGCGCCAGCACGAAACCGGGATCTTGTTCCAGCGCCGAACGAACATGGCCGAAGGCGGTCGTGCGGTAGTCGAGGTAATCGGTGACGGCTTGATCGAGGTGAATCGCGGCACCTTCGCTCGCCGTCGTCAACGTCAGTCCCCGGCAGTCCGCGTACATGCGTGTTCGTTCCGATCCGCTCACGCGTCACTCGGCAGCACGCCCAAACCCTTGAGCACACGCTCAGGCGTTGCCGGGAAGTCGTGAATGTCGCCGCCGCGGCGACTGAGTGCGTCCGCCACCGCGCAGGCCACGGCACCAAGCGCGCCGATGATCGAGCCCTCGCCGCAGCCCTTGAAGCCGCCCAGCGCCGCCGACGACGTGTTGGCATGATGCAGCTCGATGCGCGGAACCTCCAGTGCCGACGGCACCAGATAGTCAGCCAGCGTCACGGTGCGCGGTTGGCCGGTCTCGTCATAAACGAGTTCCTCCAGCAGCGCCTCGCCGATGCCTTGCGCGATGCCGCCGATGATCTGGCCTTCAACCACGGCGGGATTGATGATGGTGCCGACGTCTTCGGCTGCGACGTAGCGCACGATACTGACCTCGCCGGTGTGCGCATCGACGTCGACCACTGCGATGTGGGTACCGCCGGCAAAGCTGCCGAATTTAGGATCGTAGAACGACGTGACCTCGAAACCCGGATTGAGCTCGGGCGGAATGTTTTTGGCGGAAAAATAGCTTTTCTCCGCCATTTCGCGGATCGGCAGCGTCTTAGCTCGGTCGATGGTTTGAAGCACGCTGTTGACAATGGTGAGCTCGCCGACCGGCACGTTCAGAAGGTGTGCACCCAAAGCGAGCATTCGCCGGCGCAGCTCCTTGGCGGCTTGTATGACGGCGCCGCTGCCAAACACCGCCGTTCGCGACGCGAAGGTGCCGAAACCATAAGGCGCCATGGCGGTGTCGTTATTCACGCAGGTGATGTCGTCGAGCGCGATGCCAAGCTCGTCGCAGGCCACTTGGCGCATCGCGGTCATGATGCGCTGACCCTGGGACGGTAGCGCCGCAGCGATGGAGAGAACGCCTGTTGTCTCTAAGCGCAGCGTCACCGCATCACGTCCAGGCTGCAGCAGCGTCCCCGGACCGACCGCCGTGCTGGTGCCGAGTCCGGTCAATTCCGCATAGCAGGCGATGCCGATGCCGCGCAATTTGCCGTTCGCGCCGCGTTCGCGCTGCTCGGCGCGCAGCCGGTCATACTGCGCCTTCGTAGCGGCGAGTTTCAGGCAGGGCAGGTAGTTGACGTTGTCGTGCACAAGGTTGTTGGCGTTGCGATAGGGCATCGCCTCGATCGGAATCAAGTTGCGCGCCCGCAGCTCCACGGGGTCAAGGTCAAGGCGCCGCGCGACTTCGTCCAATAGCAGTTCGAGCGACGCCGACGCCGAGGGACGGCCGACGGCGCGGTAGGGACCGACCGGCGTCTTGTTGGTGGCGACGCCGCATGTCCGATAGCGCATTGCCGGGACCTTATAGGGCCCCGGCATCAGACCCGCGGTCTGCAACGGCTCCATGCCTGCCGACCAAAGATAGGTCGAATAGGCGCCGACGTCGACGCAGACGTCGGAGCTCAGCGCCAAGATGCGGCCGTCGCGGTCCACCGCTACCGCTACCTCGATCGACTGATCGCGGGCATGCGTGGAGGCGACCATGTTTTCGAGCCGGTCCTCGACCCATTTCACCGCTCGCCGCAGGTTTAGCGCAAGATAGGCGCAAACGAACTCCTCCGGATAGATCGAAGCCTTTTGGCCGAAGCCGCCTCCGGTGTGCGGGACGACGACGCGAATGTCGTTCTCCGGGAGATGCAGATGATTGGCGAGGTAATGACGCACGACATAGGGCAGTTGGTGGCTGATCCACATCGTCAGCCCGAACGTGCTTTCCCGATAGCCGGCGACGCAGCCGCGGCTTTCCAGGCACAGCGCCTGCTTACGGCCGATCTTGAACTTGCGCTTGACCACGAGATGGGCATTGCGAAATGCCTCATCGACATTGCCGCGTTCGTATTCGCGCTTGATCAGGTAGTTGTTCGGGCAGGTGTCGTGGACCAGCGCCGCGCCGTCTTGCCCGCCGAGCCGGGGATCGGTCACCACCGGCAACGGTTCGTAGTCGACCTCGATCAGCTCGGCCGCATCTTCCGCGGTCGCGCGATCCTCTGCCACCACGGCGCAAACGGCTTCGCCGCAGAATCGGACCTTGTCGAAAGCGAGCCAATGTTGCACCGACTCGCCACCGGAGAAGCGGTTGGGCATGCTGCGGAACGGCTCGACTTTGCCCAACAGCTCCTTGCCGGTCAGCACCATCACCACGCCAGTCAACTCACGCGCTTTCGCCGTGTCGACCGAGCGGATGAGCGCATGGGCGTGCTGGCTGCGCAGGAAAGCCACGTGATACATGCCGGGCAAACGGATGTCGTTAAGGAAGCGACCATCGCCTTCGACCAGCGGGATCGCTTCGTCGGGAAGCACCGGCGAACCGACCGCTTTCTGATTGACGAAGCGCGCGTCCGACATCAGACGATCTCTCGCTTTTTCGAACCTTGCGTATCGCGTGCCACGGCCAGCACGGAATCGACGATCGCCTGGTAGCCGGTGCAGCGGCAGATATTGCCCGACAATGCTTCGCGCACGTCTTGCTCGGACGGCTGCGGATTTTCCCGCAACAACTCGATCGCAGTGATCAGCATTCCGGGCGTGCAGTAGCCGCATTGCAAGCCGAAATTCTCAAGAAAAGCCTGCTGCAGCGGATGCCGACTGCCGTCCGCCGCGCGCAGTCCCTCGATGGTGACGATCTCAGCGCCGTCCGCTTGCACCGCCAGCGTCAGGCACGAGCGCGCGCTACGACCGTTCATCGATATCGTGCAAGCGCCGCATACGCCGTGCTCGCAACCGAGATGGGTGCCAGTGAGATGCAAATGATCGCGTAGGAAATCCGCCAACGACAGGCGCACCGGCACGGTCCGTTCATAAACCCTGCCGTTCACGTTCAGCCGGATGTTTTGCTCGCGCGGCATCGCTAATGCGCTCCCGCCCGCGCCAGCGCCGTCTCCAGCGCACGCTGGGTCATGACGCCCGCCAAATGCCGACGATAGGATGCGGACGCGTGCACATCGTCGGCCGGCTCGACTGCAGCCCTGACCTTTTCCGCTGCTTCCGCGAAAGCCTCGTTGCGATCATCGGCGCCAAGGCGACGCGCCGCGAGCATGTTTTCGGCGGCGCGTGCACGGAATGGGCCTTCGCCCATGCCGACAACGGTCAGCCGGGCGTGTTCGCACACGCCATCGCGCAACGTCAGCGTCGCGGCGGCTCCGGCCATGGCGAAATCGCCAAGGCGGCGCGCGAATTCCACAAATCCGGTGCCGGTGCCCGCTGGCTGCGGCGGATAGCGCAGCGCCACCACCATCTCTCCCGGCTGCAGAGCGGTCGACAGAATGCCGGTAAAGAACTGTTCGGCCGGAAGCTCGCGGCGGCCAGCAGCGCTCGCAATCACCACAGTGCCGTCCAGTGTGACCAGCACGCTCGGGTGTTCGGCTGCCGGATCGTTATGGGCGACACTGCCGCACACGGTGCCACGATTCCTGATCGCAGGATGCGCGACTTGTTTGGTTGCTTCGAACAATAGCGGCCAGCCGTGACGCACCCGGTCGTCGTGCAGCAGATCCGCGTGGCGGACGAGTGCGCCAACCGTCAGGCCGTCCTTCGTGACGTCAAGGCTATTGAGAACTTCGAGACGATTGATGTCGACCAGAATGGCGGGGTTGAGGAGGCGGCAATTGAGCATCGGCATCAGGCTCTGGCCGCCCGCCAGAACTCGGCCGTTGGGCCCGGCGTCGGCCAGAATGCGCAGCGCCTCGTCCAAACTGCGCGGCGCATAATAATCGAACCATGCCGGCTTCACGCGTGTCGCAGCCTCTTATCGTGGGAGCGAGCGCGGACGTCGCGGCCCGCATAGGTCAGGACTTTCATAGGTAAGTACTTTACTATATGCGGCCGTCGCCGCTAGGGTGTCAACGCAAGGACGAGGCATAAGGCGCAGTTATGGATTTGCAACTGAAAGGGCGTGTGGCGCTGGTCACCGGCGGCACCCGCGACGTGGGCCGGGAAATCGCGCTTACGCTCGCGGCGGAAGGCGCCGCGGTCGCAGTCAATTACCGGGATGCGGCCGACGAGGCGGCGGCTGTCGTTGCCGAAATTCATGCCCAAGGCGGCAAGGCGAGTTCCTATCGGGCCGATCTCGCCGACCACGCCTCAGTGCAGGCGATGATTGCGCAGATCGTCGCCGATTTCGGCGGCCTCCATATCCTGGTGAACAATGCCGGACTCGCAATCCGCAAGCCGTTCAAGGACACCACGCCCGCAGAATGGCGCAGCCAGATCGACGTCAATCTCCTCGGCACTATACAACTCTGCCACGCCGCGGGCCCGCACCTGGAAAAGGCCGGCGACGGGCGGATCATTGCCATCGTCGGCGACTCCTCGCGCGTCGGTGAATCGGGACTGTCCATCGTCGGCGCCGCACGCGCCGGCGTCATTATCTTGATGAAATCGCTGGCGCGAGAAATGGGCCGTGCCGGCGTCACCGCCAACACCGTCTCGCTCGGTCTGGTCGAGACCGGTCACGATCCGGAATGGCTTAATGCCAATCGCGACAAGCTGGTCCGGCTTTATCCGGTGCGGCGGCTTGGCCGCCCGGACGACATCGCGCCCACCGTCGCGTTATTGGCTTCGCCGCGCAGCGGCTGGATCACCGGCCAGGTGATCAGTGTCAGCGGCGGCTATTGCATGGTGTAAGCGCTTGCCATGGCCAACTGCACGGGGTTACGGTTTTAGGCACTCGCCATGAAGATGCATCTATTGTCTTGCGGCCGGCTGCGCATGCGCAAGAGCATTTTCCTGCCCGTGGCCGAGCGCAGCGAGACCATCGAGCTTCCGGTCTCAAGCGCGCTGTTGCGGCATGCTCAGGGTAACGTTTTGTTCGATACCGGCTGCCATCCGACAGTGCCGGAAGATCCGGAAGGACGTTGGGGCGGACTTGCCAAACTCATGATTCCGATCATGCAGCCCGGCGAGCACGTTTTAACGGGCCTTGCCGCGCTTGGGCTCAGCCCCGACGATATCGATGTGGTGATCAATTCGCACCTGCATCCCGACCATTGCGGTTGCAATGCGTTTTTCCGCAAGGCGACATTCATGATCCACGCCGATGAGCTCGCCGCCGCTCGCGCGCCCGGTAGCGAGGCGGCCGGCTATCTTGCCGCCGATTGGGATCAGCCGATGCCGATCGACGAGCTCACAGGCCAGCGCGATCTTTTTGCCGACGGCCGCATCGTGCTGCTGCCGCTCCCGGGCCATACGCCCGGTTCGCTTGGCGCCTTGGCGCGGCTCGATCGCAGCGGCACGTTTCTGCTGGCCGGCGATACCGTGAGCCTGCGCGAGACGCTCGATACCGGCATCATCCCGCGCAACACCTGGAACGGCGAGGCGCTAGCGAAATCGCTAGCCGAGGTGCGTCACATCGAATCGTCAGGCACGACCATTCTGTGCGGCCACGACACGCGACAATGGGATAGCCTGCGTAAGGGAGCCGATGCTTATGAGTAGGCGGCGCGCCACGACGCAAGCGGAGCATTGCTGACATGTCGCTTCGCTTCGCGCTCCTCGGCTTGCTGGCGGTGGAACCGGCGTCGGGGTACGATCTCAAGCGCGCGATCAGTCGCTCGACTTATTTCATCTGGAACGCCACCGGTCCGCAAATCTACAACACGCTGCATAAGCTGCGGGAGGAAGGTTGCATCACCAGCCGGTCGCTAGCGCAGGACGGCAAGCCGGACAAGCAGATCCACACCATCACCGCCCGCGGTCGGGCCAGGCTCGAAGAATTCATGAGCGAGCCCATCCGCGCCTCGGTGACGCGCGACGAGGTTCTGCTGCGCATCTTTTTCGGAAACTTTGCCAGTAAAAAGGTTATCAGGCGCGAGCTTGGCTCTTATCTGGAGCGCATACGACGCGAACGCGCTTACATGGAAGCGACCGAAGCCCGCATCAACGCGCACCCGGGCAGCAAGCACGAAGCGCGGCGGTTCCAGCTCCTTTCGCTTCGCATCAAAGTTGCCCAGTATCGGGCCATGGAGCAAGAGCTGGTCCGATTCCTTGGTGACGGCGACCGCGAGACGCGACTGGTGAAACTACGCCGGCACCGCCGTGGAGCGTCGGCCAAGAACACGTTACGAATCGCGGGTTCGACCAGGCTCGTGCGCAACCGGTCAAATTAGGGCCGGATGTAACTCCAACCCTGCTCCTCAAGTTCACTGAGCCGCACCACGCCAGCCGGCACGATTTTGGCCTGCGGAACGATGGCGATGGCGTGACCCTCGCGCTTTTCCATGCCCTGCAGAGTGTTGTGGCAGGCGGAAAATGCAATCTTCGCCGGGAAGCTAGCGTCGGTGCTCGCTATCTGGGCGATGCGGTCCTTCACTGGCGAGGTGTCGGCCCGCAGCATGTTCAATCCCGGTCCGTAGGCGACAATCTCGACATCGACGTCCTCGCCCTTGTCGCGGTAGTACTCGATGATGTTCTCGGCATTGTTGAGCGCGAGGTTCATCACCGCGGGATCGTTCTGATCGACTTGGATGGCAATGCGATGCGGCTTGCCGCCTTGGGCGTGCGCGCCGCACACCGCCAGGAGGCAGACAGCAAACGCAACGACGACGGTTCGAGTGCTCGCAATCATGATTTTTCCCGCTGGTTTATGGACGGACGAGCGTGTAGCCCTTTTCGGTGAGGGCGAGAATTTGAGCCACTCCGGCTTCGACCGGCTCGGCATTCGGATTGAGCGGCACGCGATGTCCGGTTTCCCGCTCGATGGTCTCGACCGTATTCATGCAAACATCGAATTTCACGCCTTGCGCCACTAGGCTGTCGACCAACTTGCGGTTCGAGCTGTCGGCGCGCAGCAGCGCGATGCCCGGCCCGAATGTCACGACCTCGATTGCGATCCTGTCCGGACTGTAGAATTTGAGCAGGTTGAAAGCCACGCTGATGACCAGGCGCTGCTTTTTGTCGTCGTCGTCGGAGAGCTGCAGGGCGAGATGGTGGTCGGCGAAAGGCTTGTCGGCGAGCGTGCTGTTCTCGGCTGCCGCGGCGTGGCGCGGTTGGATCGTCGCCAATAACGACAGCGTGCAAACGGCAGCCAGTGCGCCAGCAATCGGCGCCGCAGTGTTCATGCGAACGCAAGTCATCGTGTTCAGCCTCCGCGGTCAAACCCTGCATTAGCGGCGACGCCCTTGAGAACGACGCGATTGACGTGCTTGATTTTCACGATCTTTTCCGCCCGCAAATAACCGGCAACGACGTCGCCGATCGGCCTGCCGGTTTGCGGATTAACCGACGCCCAACCGGCCACGCGGTAGCTTTTATCTGCATCCAGCGCCGTACCGTCGTCGAGTGTCATGTCCGAGATGCGCTTGCCCGTGCTTTCGTTCGGCGCACAAGCGTAATCCATGCCGCCGATGCGCACCATGTCGCCACCCTGCTGATAATAGGGATCAGGATTGAAAAGATTATCGACGATGTCTTCCATAACGGCCTTGATCTGGCCGCCCGTCATGTTCGTCACATAGACCTCGGGATAGGTGATCGCGGTCTCGGCGAGCACGTCCTCCATGGTGATCGGCTGACCGGTCAACAGAGTGGTGCCCCAGCGGAAGCCCGGCGACAGCGCGATTTGCGCATCGAGCTCGTGACGCAGCGCATCGCAAATGACTTGGTCCATCGGCCCGGTGAAATTGCCGCGCCGGTACAATAGTTCATCGGCGGTGGCGAGCTTTTCGGCAAATTTTGCCGCATAAGGCGCGCGCAACCGATCGATCAGCGCCTGCATGTCACCGTCGGACTTGATGAGGTTCGCGTAAATCGGCAGTAAATGGTAGCGCACGTCCTTTACGCCGCCCTTGCCGATATCGAGATCGAGCACGGCGAGGAATTTTCCGTTCGATCCGGCATTGGTAACCAGCGTCTTTCCCGTGGGATTTGCGACCACGGTAGGGTGCGGCACCGCATCGTGGGTATGGCCGCCAAGAATGACGTCGATGCCGGTCACGCGGCTCGCAAGCTTGAGATCGACATCCATGCCGTTGTGCGACAGCAGGATGACGGCATCGACCTTGTCTTGCTGGCGTAGTCCGTCGACCACTTTCTGCAGCTCCGCATCGCGGATGCCGAATGTCCAATCGGGCGTAAAGCGCTTGGGATGAGCGATCGGCACATAGGGCATGGCCTGGCCGACGATGCCGATGCGATGACCGTTCACAGCCTTGATCGTCGCCGGTTTGAATACGCGGCCGGACGCCGAATCGAAGGCCGGCGCGTTGTTGAAGGCAGCCTCCTCGGTCAGGAATACGTTCTGCGCCAGAAACTCCCCTTTGAACCGCTCGAGATTCTGCCGCACGATTTTCTCACCATAGGTGAATTCCCAATGGCCGGTCATCACGTCGATGCCGAGCAGATTGCCGACGTCGACCATGTCCGCCCCTTTCATGGCGTCGGCAAGGCCGCTGCCCTGCCACAGGTCGCCGCCATCCAGCAAAACGGAATTGCCGGCACCGGCTTCGTTGCGCAGCCGATCGATCAACGTCTTCAGTTGCGCAAAGCCGCCCATACGGCCGTAGCGATGGGCGGCTTCCTGATAATCGAGGAACGTGAATGCATACGCGGCGCGGCTGCCCGGCTCGATCCCGAAATGTTTAAGGAACGCCTGGCCGACCAGGTGGGGCGGTTGGCCGGCCATCGCGCCGACGCCGATATTGACGCTAGGCTCACGGAAATAGACCGGCAGAAGCTGCGCATGGCTGTCGGTCATGTGCAGCACACGGGCGTTGCCAAAACGCCCGATGTCGTAAGGGTCGTCGTCGGCCGTCAAGCCGATACGCGGCACGACGCCGGAGAGCGACGCTGCCGCAAGAACTTTCAATACGTCGCGGCGACGCATCGCAATGCTCCTCGATGCGGTTTCAGATCAGCGAACGACGGCGTTTTTCCAGGCCGTCGCCTGTTCCTTGGCTTGCGCGATGGATGCATTGGCCAGCGCCTCGGCCTGCTGGGCGTGTTTGATCGCGTCGTTAAAATTCCCGGCATCAGCGGCCTTTTTTGCCGCCTTAAGTTCGGCTTCCGTGGTGGTCCACTGGTTCTTGAGCGCGCCGGCTTGATTTTCCGCCGCTTCCGCTTTGGCGTAGGCCGCCTTGAAGCCGTCGGCCGATGCAGCCAATGCCGCGGTCGCCAACCCTGTAGCGAAGAGGACGACGGCGAGCCTCATCAAAGCAGGCATATGAATTCCTCTCCATACCATCATGGGCGTGCACCCGGTCCGGAGATCGGTAGGCCGTTGCTCATATACGACAGATAGTATTCAACGTCGCGGTAGAGCTCGTCCTCAGGCTTGAGCGGCACACCGCGCACTTGGCTGTTGCAGGTAATCAAACGGCGGCTCGTTGTCCCCATGCCGCCCCATTCGGAGCGATAGATCGGCAGCGCCGCGACAATACCGAGCGCTGGCGCCAGAACCTCGGTGCGGATGTGGTCACCCGGACTCTGGACGTGACAACTGGCGCAGGAGAAGTTCAATTGGCCGCGGCGGGTGTAAAAATATTCTTCGCCCTTCTGATAGGCGGCGAGCGCCCGCCGATCGTTCGGGATTTTGATGTCGAACAGCTTGCCGCGCGAGGTGTAGGCCATATAGGCCGTCAGCGCCGCCATATCGTCTTTGGTGTAGTCGAATGGCTCTTCGCCGTTGGCTTGGCGGCATTGATTAAGCGCAACGTCGAGCGTGATCACCTCGCCCGACTTGGCGTCGAAAAAGGGATAGTTCTGGCGGATGCCGATGCCTTTGTTAGGAAAGCAATCGCCATAGGTCTTGCCGTTCGGAAACGGCGTGTCGAACATCTGCTTGCCCTTGTCCAGTGCAAACTGGTAGGGTGGAAACGCATCGATCTCCACCCACTGCTTGCGCAGCTCGGCGTCCATCGAATAGGGACCGTTGACGAAATCGTTCAACGGCACGTTGGGGAAGCGTTTGGTGAAGTAATCGCGGAACGCCTTGAAATCGGCCTTCGGATTGACGGTATCGGCTGCCGACGCCGGCGGCGCAGCCAGACAGAACAGCGCAAGTGCCAGCGAGACTGCGCGACGCATGGACGTCCTCCCTCCGTTCAATGGCGCATTCCCGCTTTATTGAATTTTTCCGACCAGTGAATCGGTTGCGCCTTTGTTGTCGACCCAGCTGACTGTCAGGTCGTCACCCTTCTGCGCGCCCTTGAAGCTGAACTTGATGTAGGGATCCTTGGAAACTGCGGGGCCCCAATAAGCGGTAAAGACCGCCTTGCCAGCGTGCTCGAACTCCACCACCTGGATGTAATGCGGTGGAATGAGATTGCCTTGCGCGTCCTTAACGAAGCCGGAATCCATGGGGTGCTGCACCAGCGCCTGCACTTCGGTGGTGTCGCCGCTCGAAACCGCGCGTATGCGAATTGTCGATGCCATCGAATTTTCCTTTATTGATTTTGTCTCAGCCGCCGCAGCCGCCGACCGTCACTTTAACTTCTTTGCTCGCGCTGAACACTTTATCCCCGGAGGCGACCAGCGCGATCACTTTGCTGGTCTTGGCCATTTTCAGCCGATTGGCCACCATCGGCGACGTGCCAGGTTGAATCGGGTAGTTCGCGGCCAGCGGAAACGGATTCTCAGAAACCAGAATGGCGATCGAAGTAACGTCAGGAAGGGTTGTGGAGACGGAGATCGGCACCACAGCGCCGTTCTCGGCGATTTCCGGCGCGTCGAGATTGACCTTGTCCGATGCTTCCGGCATTTTGCCGGCGTAAAGCGCCTTGATTGCGTCGGCTTCGGTTTTCTGAGCGAAAGCATCTTTCGGCCACTTGGATGCGTCGGCGGCCGCGCGCGCCCGGCTTAACGGTGCGACGCCAGCCAAGCCCAAGCCGGCCAGACTCCCGGCAATCGCACCTTGCACGATCACGCGCCGTGTCGGCCCGGATCGCTCGCTCGTCTCTCTGCTCGAATTATTGTTGTCCATTTCGCCGCGGCGCTCCTATCGCGTGTAAAGGAAGTCGATGACCTGTTCGATTTCCTGCTTGGTGAGAATAAGGTTTCGTCCGAACGGCGGCATCACGGTGAGCGGGTTACGCTTGGTCTCGTCGAAGATGATCGCCGCGAGTTCCTTGCGATCGAGATATCGGCTCTTCATATCGGCGAGTGGGGGACCAACATTGCCTGGCGCATCGCCGCCTTTGATCTCATGGCAGGTCAGGCAGTTGCCCTTGCTGCGGTCGAAGGCCAGCGCCTCGCCCGGCATGGATGCTTGCACAGCTGTCGGCTGAGCGATCGCTGCGCCCGCAACCGGTACTGCGCTTAGCACGACGCCGGCGATGATCGCCCACATTCGCGCGGACTTTAATCCCGCAGACTTGCGTCCGCCCTGCATCGCGTCCTCCCGCGTGGCTTCTAGCGTCACTGGGCTAATTCCCCATAGTGTCGAGCGGACCGGTCGTCTTAGGCGTCAGGTCCTTGCCCTCCGCGGATGAGATGATTTTCACAGCCTTGGGATCGACGCAATCTTTCATGCACTCTTTGGCTGCGGTGTCGGGACGCGGGTCCTTCCATGTGAAATTGTTCCGATTTGGCATTTTCACCTTGGGCAGACTATCGCGATCGGCGACGAAGTTGGCAGGCACGATATTATTGAAGTTGAGGATATAGGCCACCACGGCATAGACGTCGTCGGCGGACAATGTGTGCGGCGCGGAAAGCGGCATAGCGCGGTTGATATAGTCGAACAAAGTGGGCACGTATGGCCAATAGCTGCCGACGCTCGGCTCCGGACGGTCGCCCTTGAGCGTGCTTTCGCCGCCCATCAGTTTTGGGTAGCGGCCTTCGCCTTCGCCGAAAGTGCCGTGGCAGGCGGCGCATTGCTGGGCAAAGACATCAGCCCCGTGGTCGATGGTGCCTTTGCCGTCGGGCAGTCCGACGCCGTCCTGGCCGTGCACGTCGATATTCCAGCCGGCAATCTCGGCCGGCGTCGCCGGTTTGCCGTAACCGAAATAGCCGGGACCCGCGGCATCGGCGGCAAAGCCGGAAAGCAGCAGCATCAATCCGCTCATTCCCGCGCAAGCGGGAATCCAGCAGAAGGCGCGGAATCGATTAGCCGAGCTGGACATCGAACACTTTCCCGTCCGGCTTAATCTGCCAAGTCTGGATGGAATTGTTATGATAAATTGGATTTTTGCCGCGCACTTTGCGCAATTCCGCGATGGTCGGTTGCACATAGCCGGTCTCATCGACGACGCGCGATTCCAACAACGCCGGCTGACCGTCCCAGCGCCAGGGAATGGTAAAGCGCGTGAGCGCCTTCGACAGGATCGGCTCCTGGAGCTGGGCGCTATGCCAGTTCACGCCGCCATCGAAAGAAACGTCGACCGCCTTGACCTTGCCGTGACCGCTCCAAGCGAGGCCGCGTACTTCGTAGAGGCCGGGCGCCGCGACCGGCTTCTCGGGGCAGGGAGACGTGATGACCGATTTCGCCTCGTTGACCCAGGTGAAACCGCGCGCCTTTCCGTCGGGCATCAGCTCGGTGTATTTCGACGTCTCCTCGCGTGAAAACCACGGCTCGTCGCCGATCTTGATGCGGCGCAGCCACTTGACGCTGACATTGCCTTCCCAGCCAGGAACCAAGAGCCGCAGCGGATAACCCTGTTCGGGGCGAAGCGCCTCGCCGTTCTGGCCATAGACGACGAGGCAATCGTCCAGGCATTTTTCGAGCGGCAGGCTACGGTTCATGCGCGCGGCATCCGCGCCTTCGACCATGACCCACTTGGCTTCCTTCTTCAGTCCGACTTCATCGAGGAGCGTAGACAACTTGACGCCCGTCCACTCGGCGCAGCTCAGCATGCCGTGTGTGAACTGCAAGGAATTGAGCTGCGCCTCGCGCCATTCCATGCCGCCATTGGCCGGGCACTCGATGAAATGAATGCGCGACACCGATGGAAACCGCATGATGTCGTCCATCGTCAGGACCAGCGGACGCTCGACCAGGCCGTGGATCAAAAGCCGGTGCTGATGCGGGTCCACATCGGCACGGCCGGCGTGATAGCGCTCGAAAAACAGCCCATTCGGCGTGATGATGCCGTCGAGCGATTGCAGCGGCGTGAAACTGACCGAGGATTCCGGCGTCGCGGTGAGCCAGGGCACGTTGCGCCGGATGACGTCTTTTTCGAATTCCGCCGGCCGCCCATAGGGCCGGTCGACGACGCCGGCGCCGATTGCCTTGGTCCAATCCGGTTCGCCGGGCGGCGAGTTTTCCATCTCGGCGGCGCCGGCCGCGGGTCCGAGAACGGCGCCGCCGGCCATGGCCGCGCCGATGCGCAGGATCGATCGTCGCGACTTATGCCAGTGGCCTTGCCGTATTGGCCCGGACATCCTTAATTTCCTCCCGGAATTCTGCAGCGAGATCGTACCGGCGCTTTTTTCGGCCGGTTTCTGTTGCCGCTGCTCAGCAAGAGGAGTAATATTTATCAATGAGTCCTAAATTAGTCAATTCTAAATGACACTTGGATTCCAGTCTTGCCTGCTGAGAATTTGACCACTGCGAGCAGCCACATGGATGCCACAACGCCACGGCCAAGGAAAATCACACACGGCCGACGCCGGGTGTCGAACGGATCGCGCCGGCACGGCAGCACCGAGCTAGAAATGCTCGCCGCCCAAGCGGCGGCGGCGGCGCGGATGCTGAAGCTGCTCGGCAACGAAAATCGGTTGCTCATCCTGTGTTCGCTTGCGGCGCAGCGTGAGATGAAGGTCGGCGACATTGTGGAGGCGGTCGGATTGAGTCAATCCGCGCTGTCGCAGCATCTTGCGCTCTTGCGCGCGGACGGCCTGGTCGCGTTCCGTCGCGAGTCACAGACATTATACTATCGCATCAGCGATCCTCGTGCGGCGCGGCTGCTCAAATTGCTTAAAGATATGTATTGCGGCGACCTCTGATGCGCCGGTGCGGTCCAAAGGTGGCTTGGGCCGGAGCCAAGCGAGTTTCGGCCGGATTTTTTCCATTGCTCGTTCTCGCATGGGTTGGCTACGCTGCTTTAGCGGCTGACTCTGCGCCATACGCGCCGCTCCCGCATCCGCTTGTCGTCGAACAGGTTCCCGGTGAACCGATTTATTACACGCTGGGCAGTTCGGGCGTGCCGAACCACGACAACGAGGGCAACACCTCTAATGCCGGCTTCATCGTCACCGCGGACGGTGTCGTCGTGTTCGATGCGCTCGGCACGCCAAGCCTCGGCTGGAATTTGCTGCAAGCCATCCGCAAGGTGACGCACGAGCCGGTCCGCTATAACGTCGTAAGCCATTATCACGCCGATCACATCTATGGCCTACAGGCCTTCAAGGACCACACGTCGAGCCTCATCGTCGCGCAGGAGCGCGCCACCGAATACCGCGAAGACGAGGAAACTTCCGGCGAGCGCGCTGTGCAGAGGCTCGACCAGCGCCGACAGGCCTTGGCGCCGTGGGTCGATGCCGCCACCCGCGTGGTGCCGCCGGATATCACCTTTACGCAGCAAGCGACATTGTACCTGGGCGGAAAACGCTTTGAGTTGATCTATGCCGGCCCGGCACATTCGGCGAGCGACTCGATGATGATGGTCGAGCCCGACCGCGTCTTGTTCGCCGGCGACGTAGTGCAGAACGGCCGCATTCCGTTCATGAATGCCGACGACGTCGATACCGCAAATTGGCTGCGCAGTCTCGACAAAGTGGAGAAGCTCGATCCGAAATTCATCATTCCCGGCCATGGTCGCCCGTCGAGCGACGCCAAGGACGCCATCGCGTTTACGCGCGATTACATTACTTATGTGCGCGCCGCGATGGGCACGGCGGCCGCCGATTGGGCCGATTTCAATGCTGCCTATGCGCAGACCGATTGGTCCAAATACAAGAACATGCCGGCGTTCGACGCCAATAACCGCGGCAATGCCTATCGCATTTTTCTGGAAATGGAGCGCTCGGAATTTAAGACGCAGAACCAGTGACCGGCGGAGTTGCCTTCGAGGGTCACTCCGGCGGGTCGACCGGTGAAGTATTGGAGACTGCCGTTTGTGGTGTTGCGGTCTGAACGACAGGTTTGCGAGCCGGGCGGATGCGTCTGATGATGCGCCGCCGCGGCGGTTGCGGCGATTGGGATGCAGATTGCAGCGTCCATTGGAAAGGCGGCTGCAAAGCGGTGAAATCCTGTATTAATGCGGCGGGCCGTGTTCGCTGAGAGCGACGCACAATAACCGGCCTGTGGCGCAGCGTGGTTCGCCTGCGCTTTTCCGGCGCTGCGGCCGGTGCGCTTGCCGGCGCAATTTCGGCGTTCGGCACGGTTCTCCCGACCGACAGCGAGGCTGCCGGCGATCGAACCGCGAGATCGCCCTCTGCCTCAGGCTTGGTGTTTTGCCTGCTGTTCTGTGGAGTTTCCTGCTCGCTGTTCTGGTCGGCAATCGCGCCGGTCGACGCTGGGCTCGGCGCCTCGGCCGCGTGATCGGACGGCGCCGGCATGGCAGCGGATTCGGTAGCCGAGGTAACATTCGGTGCCGTTGCAGGGGCGCTCGCGGCCGCGGCGGATGCTGCCGCGGTCTCAGGTTCCGGCGGAGGCAGCGGGACAGGCTGCGGCGTCTCAACGACTGTAACGTGATCAAGTGTTTCAGGTCTGCCGGCGGCTTCCATAGCGACGGGCGGAGGCGGCGCCTGGAAGCGAAATTCGAATGGCGCCGAGGTATCCACGATCCGCCCCGGAGCTGCATCGCCGGAGCCGAGCTGCAACGGCGCGCTGGCGTTGGATTCCCGCAAAACGGAATCGTGGCTGACGCGAAATTCAGCAAAAAGGCCCAATGCACAGCTGATGCCCAGGATCGAGGCCAGAACCGCCACGATCATGAGGCGCAAATTCGGAAACATTCGACCTCGCGAACGCCCCGCGCGATCCGCCAATTACCACGGCTCTTGTCGGCCTAAGCGCCATGACTCGTGAATCATGGCCGCAAGATCGTCGTCAGAGTAGGGCCGGACAGCAGCCCGGCGCGCACGAGACTAACTGAGTCGCCGAAAGCGCAACATTAAAATTGGGTCCAGAAAATGGAGCTTGAATATGAGGCCCGGCTGAGTCCAGATCGCGCCTCCTCACCACCGCAGGTGGAGTGGAGCGCGCGCCTTAACCTCTCTAATACGGATGCGGTGGTACTGGTTAATTGGCCGGGGGGTTAGTGGGTGTACCGGCCGTGGACGGGGAAGCCCCGGTCCCAGGACCGGGGCTTCTATATTTTCCGCTCGGACACCCGACAGAAATTGTCGATCAGAGCGCCGCCGGTGGCGAGTTGTTCAGACCGTCGGCGCAGCATTACAGCATTGTGCCGCCGGCGCCTGCCATAATTCAACGGGAACATCGCGTATTTTTTGGACGCGCGCGCCGCAATGCGGCGCGTACGCCTTGGAATCATCCAGGCAGGATCATACCGCCGCCCAAATGCCTGCAGACGATCAGCCTGACCGCGTAGGAACGCGCATCGCAATAAAGCGCGTCTGGTTTTTCAAGCGCGGCGCTTGGTGGGTGTCAGACGTTGCGGATCTGCAGCGCAAGTGTGTGTGTGGCGTAACGCGTAGATCCGCCGCTCGGGGGTAGCTATGGGGGGACTGCGGCGGCCCGATCGGCCATTTCCGGTGACTTGCGTATTGGCCGTGGTTTTGCTGGCCGCAGCGATTTCCCAACGATTCGTTCCCAGTGAGTGCGCCGGTCCGCGACCAGTGCCGGCTGAAACTAATCTTGTTGCGCTCGGCGAACGTCTGAACGCCAACTCGATCCTGTCGGCAATCTCAACACGACCGTTTATGGCCACGATTTGGCGCGTCGAAAAATCCATCGACCTGTGCGTTCCTCAGCGCGCCAGCATCAAATGACTGCAGGAGACGAACACTCGTTTTGTGACATCGGAGCTTGAAAGCATGGGAGGCGATCATGAGTTCTCCGATCCATCAAGTTGAAGATCTGGACCCGGCATTGCGATATGCGCCACGGTGGGCACGAGACCGGGCCTCGCCGCTGCCCGGCCGGCCCCTGGCGCCGTCCGCGGCAAGGCCGGTACGACGGGCAAGGCCCGAATTCAGCGGCGATCGCGCCATGGTGGAGCTGCAACGCCAGCTCATTCTCGATCCCGACGCTATTCCGGAGCCGCCCGCTGATGACGCGGGCGCTTTGCGTCCGATCGCGCTGCGCTTTTCGGCGGTGATGGGGCTTGCGGCGCTTATTGCCTGGGGCGTCATATCGCTCCCCGGCATGAAGAAGGCCGGTGACATCGTGCCGCCCGACGTGAAGACGCCGGCAACGACGGCCGATCCCGCAAAGCCTGTCGACCTTGTTCAAGCGCAATCGACCGACGCCGCGCCGACTGTAAACCAGGGGTTGGTGGCGATGAACAATCCCGCGCCGCCGGCAGTCTCGCCAAATCCGGCGGTCGCCTCGATAGCGGCGGTGCCCGCAATCGTGCCTTCGCAGCCGGCAACCGTTCCTTCCCAACCGGCATCGATACCGTCTCAGCCGGCCGCCGCCGCGCTATCGGCATCCGCGGCCGCGCCGGCACCGACCGGAAATGCGAACACGCCGCACATCGACAATGCGGAGGTCGCCGCGATGATCAAACGCGGCAAGGACATCCTGATGAGCGGCGATATCATTTCCGCACGCCTCTTGCTGCGTCGCGCGGCGGATGCCGGCAGTGCCGAAGCCGCACTGGCGCTCGGCGCCACCTTCGACCCCGTCGTCATCCGACGGCTGGGCGTCATCGGGATGACGCCCGACATCGCGCAGGCGCGGCAATGGTACCAGCGGGCCGCAGATCTCGGCTCGGCGGCAGCCACGGGGCAACTCGCAAAACTGGAGCAGGCGCAGCAGTAATACGCGCCTCGCCACGGATAGAATTTTTGTCGGGAGAGCGACCTGCAGCCGCGATTTGCCAACGCAGCGTCAGCGTATGCCGGCGCGCATAAAGCTTTGCACGAACTGCCGCTGGAAGAGGAGAAAAGCCAGCAGCAAAGGAGCCGAGGTCATGAGCGTGGCGGCGGTGATCACCGACCAATCAATGCCTTGATCGGCGGAAGCGAAAATCTGCAAACCGACGGTCAGCGGCCGTGTGCTTACCGAATTGGTGATAATCAGCGGCCACAGGAAGTTATTCCAGTGATAGCTGACCGAGACCAGGCCGTAGGCGATATAAACCGGCTTGGCCAGCGGTACGTAGACCTTGAGCAACACCTGCAGCGGTCCGGCGCCTTCGACCCGCGCCGCCTCGTCGAGTTCGCGCGGCACGGTTTTGAAAGTCTGACGCAGCAGGAAAATGCCGAAGGCCGACGCCATATAGGGCAGGCCGATCGCGGGAATCGTGTCGACCAGGCCCAAAGCGGTCATGGTGCGGTAATTCTCCACGATCAATACATCGGGCATGATCATCAGCTGCAGCAGCACGAGAATGAAAGCAACGTCACGGCCGGCGAAGGAGAATCGCGCAAACGCGTAAGCGGCAAGCGTGCACAGAACGAGCTGCGCGGCAAGGATCATCGTCACCAAAATAAATGTGTTGAGGAAGTACCACGCAAAAGGCGCCGCGTTCCAGGCCTTGATAAAATTCTGCGGCGTAAGCGGTGCGTCCGGCGCGAAATGGGCCGAATATTCGCTCGGGTGAATGGCCGCCCAGACCGCATAGGCGAGCGGCAGAATCCAGATGAGCGCCAACAGCCATGCCCCGGCGATCTCCAGCGCCTCGCTACCGCGGCTCACTTTCTCCGTCGCGCTCATTGATAGTGAATCCTCCGATCGAGGATCAGAAACTGGCCGAGCGCGAGGCATGCGAGCAAGACCAGGAGCACGACGGTCAAAGTCGCCGCATAGGCGGTGTCCCAGAACTTGAAGCCGACTTCGTAAATGTAGAACAGCAGCAGCGCCGTCGTATTGTCCGGCCCACCCTGGGTCATGACTACGATATGATCGACCAGCCGGAACGAATTGATGACGGCATTGACCAGCACGAAGAGAGTGGTCGGCATCAGTAGCGGGAAGGTGACTCGCCGGAAGAAATACCAGCGGCCTGCGCCCTCGAGCGCCGCCGCTTCAGCCAATTGCGGCGATATCTGCTGCAAGGCCGCGAGATAGAAAATCATGAAGAAACCGGCATCCTTCCATACCGCGACGGCAATCAGGCAGCCCAGCGCGGTATGCTCGTCGCCGAGCCAGTTATGCGTGGAGGAATCGAACAGCCCGAGAATCTGGTCCAGCAGCCCGTAGCCGGGCGAATAAAAAAACAGCCAGATATTGGCGACTGCGATCATCGGCAGCACGGTCGGCGTGAAAAAAGATAGCCGCAGGAAGGGCCGCCCGGCGATCTTGCCGTTGATCAATAAAGCCATCGCCAACGCCAGAGCGATCGTCAGTGGAATGACGCTCGTCGCATAGACGACGTTGTTTTGCAGCGCCCGCCAAAACACCGGGTCGGCAAGCATGGTTTGATAATTATCGAGACCGACAAAGACCGCGCCGCGCCGCCCGCGCGGCGTCGAGTAGAAGCTGTCAATGAGCGTCTGTACCGCCGGATAATGCGTGAAGGCGACGAGCAGCACCGCGGCCGGCAGCAGCAACAGCCAGCCATAAATGTGCACCGCAAGCGCGGACCCGCCGCGCGCGTACTGCGCCTGCGGCGGGGGCTGTGCGACGGCAAGAGGTTCGACGCCGTGCATTACTGATAGGGCTTGAGGATGCGGGCCGCCTCCTGTTGCGCGTCCGTCATCGCCTGTTGCGGCGTCTTGGTGCCGGTGAGCGCCGCCTGCAGCCCGTCATTGAGCGCTTTGGTCACGCGCTGATTGTCGTGCGTCGACAATTCGGCGACCGCATATTTGAGTTGATCGCGCGCCACCGCCGCGGCGGGAAAGTCGGCGACGTACTTCTTCATCTTCGACGTATCCCAGGCATCGGGCCGCACCGCGACATAGCCGGTGGCAATGCCCCAGTCCGCGGCACGCTCGGGCGTCGTCATCCATTTGACGAACTTGAAGGCCGCGTCGCGCTCTTCGTTGGCCATTTTCTTGAACAGATAGAAATTGCCGCCGCCGGTCGGCGAGCCGCGGCCTTGATGCGCCGGCAGCATGGCGACGCCGAACGGAAACTTCGCGTTGGCGCGCACATTGGTCAGGTTGCCGGTCGAGGTCCACATGATCGCGGTCTTGCGCTCGAAGAAATCCTTGGGCGTCGTGCCCCACTCGATGGTGCCTTCGGGCTGGATTTTGTATTTGCGGCTGAGATCGACCCAATATTGCAGCGCCTGAACCACGCCCGGTTTGTCGAAATAAGTCGTGGTGCCCGCCTGGTTCATCAGCCTGACGTCATCGGCCGTGGTCAGCCCTTGAAACAGCCAATAGGGAAAACCGGTGGACGGAATCTCGATGCCCCACTGGCTGACGTTGCCTGACGCGTCGCGCTTCGTAAGCTTGCCGCCGTCGGCAACCAGCTCGTCCCAGGTGTCGGGCGCTTTATCCGGATCGAGACCGGCGTCCTTGAACGCGTCCTTGTTCCAGAACATCACGATGGTGGAGCGCTGGAACGGGATGCCCCAGGTCTTTCCGCCGGTCTGGCTGTTTTCCATGAAGGCGGGAAAAAACGACTTCGCCCAGGTTTTATCGGCATCGGTCTTGAGCAGGTCGTCGAACGGAGTGATGGCGTCTTCGTCGATTAGCGTGAACATGTCGGTCGATAGCAGCACCGCGATGTCCGGCGGTTCGCCGCTCTTGAACGCGGTGAGCGCCTTGGTCAATGTGTCTTGATAGGTGCCGGCATAGATGGCGTTGATTTTGATGCCGGGATTTTCCTTTTCGAAATCGGCGACGTAGCCGTCGATGATCTTGGTGATCGGACCGCCCACAGCGACCGGATAGTAGAACGACAGCACGATGTCTTTCGCCGTGGCGGCGGACGTCATGATGCCTGTCGCGAGGGCGACCAGCGCCACAGCGGCGATTGCCGCTAGCCATTTCACTTTTGTGCAAAACATGTCCTTTTCTCCTCAAACGACGGGGCATTCTTGGGTGATGCCGGCATTTCCCGCGGCGAAGTGGCCACATCGTCGCGGCGTAATCCGCTTGCTGCGTCGAAGAAATGCAGATTCTCGGGATGCCACTGAACGCCGACCGTGGCCCCCGTCGGGAACGCAGCTTTGCCGGGCACGCGCGCTGCCAGCGTCTGGCCGCCATAGGCGCAGGTGACAATGGTGTCGGCGCCGAGAAATTCGGCGCTTTGCACGCGTGCCGGAATGCCGGTGTCGCCGAGGATTATGTGCTCGGGCCGGATGCCGAACAGGAGGTCGCCGGTGTTCGGCACAACCGGCAGGATGTTCATCGGCGGCGTGCCGATGAATCGCGCAGCGAAGGTGCTCGCCGGACGGGCATAGAGGTCTTCCGGCCGCGCCGCCTGCTCAATCCGGCCGTTGCGCATAAGGATGACCCAGTCGGCCATGCTCATCGCTTCGCTCTGGTCATGGGTGACGTAAACCATGGTGATCCCGAGTTGCTGCTGCAGCGTGCGAATCTCGCGGCGCATCTCGGCGCGCAATTGTGCGTCGAGATTGGACAGCGGTTCGTCCATCAGACAAACCGGTGTCTCCGCGATGATGGCGCGGCCGAGCGCGACACGCTGCTGCTGGCCGCCGGAAAGCTGCGACGGCTTGCGCTCAAGGAGGCTATCGAGACCGAGCAAAGCGGCAACCCGGTTCAACCGCCGCGTTCGTTCGACCGCCGGCACCTTGCGCACGCGTAACCCGAACAGAATGTTCTCGGCGACGGTCAGATGCGGAAACAGGGCGTAGGATTGAAACACCATCGAAATGCGGCGCTTGGCTGGAGGCAGCGCGGTCACATCCTGGCTGCCGAGGAAAATCCGGCCGCTGGTGACCTGTTCGAGGCCGGCGATCAGCCGCAGCGTTGTCGATTTACCGCAGCCCGACGGCCCGAGCAGGACAATGAGTGAGCCCGCAACGGCGTCGAAGCTCACGTTCTCGACCGCTCGCGTCGCACCCCAATATTTGCTGACGTTTTGAACCGAAATCTGAGACACGGGGATTTCCTACTCGGCCGGGGCTCCCGCAAGACCGCCTCGCGATCGGGTCACGATGCCGGTAAATCATTGTATTGTGAAGCCTGTGTTGCGGGTCGCGAAACGCGGCTGGATCGGGGAATAGCAAGAAATAAGGAAAAAGCGCTTGGCTCCGTATGTGCTAGCCATCGACCAGGGCACAACCTCGACGCGGGCCATTCTGTTTCGCGCCGACACCTCGGTGGCTGCCGTCGTTCAGCAGGAATTCCCGCAGCATTTCCCAGCCGATGGCGAAGTCGAGCACGAGCCCGAGGATCTGTGGCGAACGACGGTGGAGACCTGCCGTGGCGCGATGCGCCAGGCCGGCGCAGCCGCTCGAGACATCGTTGCCATCGGCATTACCAACCAGCGCGAGACGACATTGTTGTGGGAGCGGTCGTCCGGACGTGCCGTGCATCGGGCCATGGTCTGGCAGGACCGGCGAACCGCGCACTTATGCGCGCAGCTTAAAGCAGCCGGCCATGAAAAACTGTTCGCGGCCAAGACCGGGCTTTTGCTCGATCCGTATTTTTCCGGCACCAAGCTCGCCTGGCTTCTGACCAAGGTTACTGGTGCCGCCGAGCAAGCCGCGCGCGGCGAGCTCGCCTTTGGCACTGTCGATACGTATCTGCTGTGGCGGCTCACCGGCGGCAAAGTCCACTCAACCGATGCGACCAATGCCTCCCGCACGCTGCTGTTCGATATTCGTGACGGCCGCTGGGACGATCAACTCCTGCAAATCTTGAACGTGCCCAAGTCCGTACTGCCGGACATCCTGGATTCGTCGGCAGCATTCGGCACCACCGATCCGGACCTGTTCGGCGCTGCGATTCCGATTTACGGCATCGCCGGCGACCAGCAAGCGGCGCTGATCGGACAAGCCTGTTTCGCACCGGGGATGCTCAAAGCCACCTATGGCACCGGTTGCTTCGCCCTTCTCAATACCGGAGAGAAGCCGGTTCAATCGCAAAACAAGCTTTTAACGACCGTCGCCTATCAGCTCGGCGGCAAGCGCAGCTATGCGCTCGAGGGTTCGATATTCGTCGCCGGCGCAGCGGTGCAGTGGCTACGCGACGGCTTACGCATTGTGCAAAGCGCTGCCGAGACCGGCGCGCTTGCGGAAGCCGCGGACCCGACGCAGGAGGTCGTTCTCGTGCCGGCGTTCGTCGGCCTCGGTGCCCCGTATTGGCGTCCGCATGCGCGTGGTGCGCTGTTCGGCCTGACGCGGGCGACCAGCCCGCGCGAATTGGCGCAAGCCGCGCTCGAAAGCGTTTGCTTTCAGACCGCCGATCTGCTCGCCGCCATGAAGGCCGATTGTCGCGACGCAAGAACCGCACTGAAAACCTTGCGCGTCGACGGCGGCATGGCGAATTCGGACTGGTTCATGCAGCGCCTCGCCGACATCATCGACAGCACGGTCGACCGTCCGCACATCAAGGAAACCACGGCGCTCGGCGCCGCCTATCTCGCCGGACTACACGCCGGATTTTTTCCCGAGCCGGATCGGTTCTCGGAGCATTGGCGCGTAGAGCGTCAGTTTAAGCCGCACATGGATGCTGCGCTCCGCGAACGCAAATTGGCGGCATGGAGCACGGCGGTTCGCCGTTTGCTCACCTGAACTGCGAGCCCTCGCTCAAATATCCGACGTTGGAGCTGCGCGCGCCGGACTGCTGCACGCGGCTCGACGACACCGTCGCGATCGCGGCGCTCTATCGGTCCTTGGCCCGCTTCCTCTACCGCCATCCCGAGCATAATGCCGGGCTCGACACCGTCGACCGCGCCATCGCGGTGGAGAACAAATGGGCGCTCAGCGGTACGGTGTACAGGGCACGTTCGTCACGCGCTCAGGCGCGGTCGGCGTCGCCGCCGTGCTCGACCGCATCCTCGACTTCGTCGACGGACGCCGAGGCGCTCGGCTGCGCCGAGCAGGTGGAGAATAGCCGCGTCATCATCGTGGAGGGAACTTCGGCCGATGCCCAGCTACGTATCTTTACTGAAAATCAACACGAAGGTGCCGAAATTGCCCTGCACAAGGTGACACGGTGGATTCGCGACGCCACATTGGTGGCATGACCCGTTGAGAAGGCTGAATTATGTGCCGCTGGATCGCATATCGCGGGGAAACCACGGCGCTCGAACACTACGTTACCGAGCCGTCGCATTCCTTGATCTCGCAGAGCATTGCGGCGCTGGAATCGACCGCCGGCACCAACGGCGACGGCTTCGGGCTCGGCTGGTACGGCACTCACCCGGAGCCGGGCCTGTACCGCGAAGTTCGCCCGGCTTGGTCGGACGAAAATCTACGCTATTTGTGCCGGCATTTGCAGTCGCATCTGTTTTTCGCCCATGTCCGGGCCGCCACCGGAACCCCTATTACCAGGCCCAACTGCCATCCGTTTGCCTGCGGCCAATGGATGTTCATGCACAACGGCTTCGTCGGCAACTGGAGCTGTCTGCGACGTCAGGTCGAGGGGCTGATCCGCGACGAGCTCTATCCGGCGCGCATCGGCACCACCGATTCCGAAGCGATCTTTCTCGCCATACTCGGCGCCGGCATTGAGCATCCGGTTGCTGCCGCGGAGACGGTGTTTGCCCGGCTTACCGCATTCGTGAACGAGACGACGCCACCGGACCGGTTGCGCGTTACCGCGGCGCTTTCGAACGGCCGCGATCTTTATGCCTTCCGTTATGCGGTGAACGATCGCGCCAACACGCTTTATTATCGCGAATCGGACCGAGGCATCGTCATTGTCTCCGAGCCGCTCGACCGCGATCACAAGAATTGGATCGCGGTGCCGGAGAATAGCGTCGTCGTGGCTTGCGCCGGCGAACGGGCTCGCATCATGCCGCTGCTTCACCGCCACCAGGAAGCGGCGGAATAGATCGCGGGCGCTCGGCCCGTCTCTGCATGCGGCGGTGCTTCGCCGGCTAAATACTTACCGCTTCCAACCCTGCCCCCAGGCCGGCGGCGTCTTGCCGTCGATGAGGATGAAGGCGATACGGCACGGCTTGGTGCCGTTATTGACCCAGGCGTGATTGGTGGCTTGCTGCACCAAGACGTCGCCTGCTTTGACGTGGATCTCGGTGTCGTCGAGCAGCATGTCGATTTCGCCGTCGAGCACGATGGCGTAGTCGATGGTTCGGGTGCGGTGCGTATTGGCATGCCGCGCATAGCCTTGCGTCGCCGGGTCGATGCCCATCGAGATCAGGATTTGATGATGATCGACCGGCGCCGCGTTCGCCGGCAGCGGGGCGAAATCGACGATGCGGAAGATCGTGCCGTTGGCAGGCGGCGGCACGCCGACCTGGGTCTGCGCCCGGTCGGCGGTGCCGGCGACGTCGACCGGCGATTCGCCCGTGACCCATAACAGCGTCATGCCGTTGCCGCCGGCAGCGCGCTGTTTCGCCGGCAGCGCGCTGTCGAACAGCACCACCGCTTTGCCCTGTGCGTCATGCCCAGTCACGATCCGCCGCGTCGATTTCAACTCCATCGTCAGGTCCTCCCAGCGTATTTCCCGTCGCTATGTAATCTTACTTAGTAGCAAATTTACAGGATCGAGACAGCCCGAAGCGTATCGCTCAATACGATGCCGGCCGGTGCCGGGCCGGCAGACGGACACTCGTTGTCGCTTGAGGTCGCAGTAACGGCCACACAAAGGTTGCCCAGCATGAGTTCAGCTGTCGATTCTTCTGCCGAGCTTGCCCCGGCCGGCGCGCCCGCGCCAAAGGAGCGCGACAATGCCGTCGCGACCGAGTTCATCAGCTTCGCCATCGGCGACGAACAATACGGCGTCGACATCATGGCGGTGCGCGAGATTAAAGGCTGGTCGAGCGTCACCCAGCTGCCGAACCAGCCCGACTACATGCGCGGCGTGCTCAACCTGCGCGGCGTCATGGTGCCGATCGTCGATCTGCGCTGCCGCTTCGGCCAGGGCCTCACCGAGGCCACGCCGATGCATGTCGTGATCGTTGTTCAGATCGGCATCAAGACCGTCGGTCTGCTCGCCGACCGTGTGCTCGACATCGTTGCCGTGGACGCATCGCAGATCCAGCCGGTGCCGCAGGTGTCCCGCAGCATGCGCGCCGATTTCTTGTCCGGACTGGTGACGATCGATACCACCATGATCGCCTTGATCGATCTCGATCATCTTCTGTCCGAGCGCGAGGTCGAGAGCCTCGCGACGGCTTAGCTGCAGCGCACCTCTCAAGCAGGTGGCGAAGGGGGCCAGGAGTTAGCCAATGAAGTTTGTCGACAATCTGAAAATCTCGACCAAGATATTGAGCGTTATTGCGTTGTTGAGTGGCGTCACCATCGTCGTGATTGCGCTCGGGGCAACTTCGTTGCTCGGGCTGGACGCCAGCTACTCCCCCATTGTCAAGAAGGATTTTCCAGTCACGCTGGATGTGGCCCGCGCGAATAATTCTATCCGGCAAATCGGCTATACAGCTTACCGCACGATCGCCTACGACGGGGCGTCCGCCGAAGCCCAGAATGCGGCTAAGCTTGAGGTCGACAGTTATAACGACGCGCTGCAATCATTTGACGATGCTGCCGCGCTCGATCCAATGGATAAGTCACTGTTTGAGGGCTTCAAGGCCCAGGTCAATGCGATCCAGGATGCTGTCAAAGGTGTCGTTGCGCACGGGCTGAAGAACGAGAATGACGAAGCTACGAAGGAGATGGTGAAGGGGGATGACCTCATTATCGGGCTTTCGAAAGATCTGACCAAGTTCAATGATGCGAACAAGGAGAAGGTGCATACGAATGCTGAGGCGGCCTCTCAACAGGCGCATTGGACAATTATAACGACTGTCAGCATTGGCGTTGCCGGCCTGGCAATTTGCCTCGGCATCGGCCTGTGGCTGGCGCTGGCCGGAATTGCCAGGCCGCTAAGGCGTCTGGGCGAGCGCATGAACACCTTGGCGAAAGGCGAGCTCGACATCGACATCGAGGGAGCCGACCGCAAGGACGAGATCGGTGCGATGGCGAAAACCGTGCTGGTGTTCCGCGACGCCGGCCGAGAAAAAGTTCGCCTGGAAGCGCAAGCCGCCGAGCAGCGCAAAGAGGCCGACGAGCAGCGCCAAAAGGCCGACGAGGAGCGCCGGCGCAACGCTGAGGCGCAGGCGATCGCCGCCGAAGAACAGGCGCGCGCCGTCAAGGCTCTGGCCGAGGGTCTCGGCAAGATGTCGGAAGGCAATTTGACGGTGCGGCTCGACGCCGGCTTCACCGAGGCCTATAGCCAGATCAGGGACGATTTCAACCTGACGATCGAGCGGCTACGCGGAACCATCGAATCGATCGTGTCCTCGACGCGCGAAGTCACCAACGCCTCGGCGGAGATCTCGACCAGCACCACGGACCTGTCGCAGCGCACCGAAGAGCAGGCGGCGAGCCTGGAGGAGACTTCGGCGTCGATGGAAGAGATCGCCGCCACCGTGAAGAAGAACGCGGAGAATGCGCAGCAAGCCAATCAATCGACTGGTAAAGCGCGCGATGTGGCCGATCGCGGCGGCGAAGTGGTCGCCCAGGCGGTCGCCGCCATGGCACAGATCGAAGCGTCTTCCGGCAAGATCGCCGACATCATCGGCGTCATCGACGAGATCGCGCGGCAAACCAACTTGCTGGCGCTCAATGCCGCGGTGGAAGCGGCACGCGCCGGCGACGCCGGCCGCGGCTTTGCCGTGGTGGCGTCGGAAGTGCGAACCCTGGCGCAACGCTCGTCGCAGGCCGCCAAGGACATCAAGGACCTGATCACTAATTCGAGCGGCAAGGTCCAGGAGGGTGTCGATCTCGTCAACAAGGCCGGCGCTTCGCTCAAGGAGATCGTCGAGGCGATCAAGGAGGTCGCCGGGCTGGTCGCCGACATTGCCGGTGCGTCGACCGAGCAGGCGAGCGGGGTCGCCGAGATCAACAAGGCGCTCGCCCAGATGGACGAGGCGACGCAGCAGAACTCGGCCTTGGTCGAGGAGAACGCGGCGACGGCGAAGGCGCTCGAACAGCAGGCCAGGGCCATGGACGAACGCTCGCCTTCTTCCGGCTCAGCGACGGTGCGGCAGCCAAGGCGGATCATGCGGTGATGCCGCACGCAGCGAAGCCTCCGGCTGCGGCTTCGCCGAAGCGGCCGGCACCTCCAGCGACCGCCAAGCCGATCGTCCAAATGCGAACGACAGGCTCTGCAGTGATCAAAGAGGACGAAGAATTCTAACGCGAACCGGAAGGTAACTCGACATGAAAGCCACGACGACCGTAACCGCCGCTGCACTTCCTCTCGCCGCAAGTCTTCTCGCCGCAATTCTTCCCGCCACAAATCTTCCCGCCTTGGCTGCGGAGCACGCCACGAAGGACGAAGCCGTCGCCATGGTGAACAAGGCCGTCGCCTACTTCGAAAAGGAAGGCTCCGACAAAGCCTTTGCCGCATTCGACGCCAAGGGCGGCGAATTCACCGATCGCGATCTGTACATTCTCGTCTACAGCACGAAAGGCATCGTGCTGGCGCATGGCGCCAATGCGAAACTCATCGGCAAAGACATGAGCGACGCGCAAGACGTCGACGGCAAGTACTACGTCAAAGATCGCATGGCGCTCGCAGCAAAGGAAAAAGCTTTCTGGCAGGACTACAAATTCGTGGATCCGGAGACCAAGAGGATCGAGCCCAAGGAGGCCTATTGCGAGGTTGTCGGCGACGACATCATCTGCTCCGGCGTCTATAAGCAATAGCGCGAGGACATCAGGGTCGCCGTTGCGGCGATCCTCATAGTCCGGCAGGGCCGGATATTCGATCGCTGTGGAATGGACGTCGCGCTATGTTCAACTGGTACCATAACCTGCGCCTTTGCTGGAAAGTTCTCGTCGCGCCGGCCTTGTTGATCATGGTGTTGGCCGGCGTCGGCCTGTATGCCGTCAAAGTTCAGCGTGCCAACCAGGCAGCGGTCGCGGCGCTCATGGCCGGTCCGGTACGCCAGGCGCAAACCCTGGGCGATTTCAATACATCGGCATGGCGCGCGCAGGTCCTCCTCTACCGACTCACGGCGACGGCCGCCAATGAGACTGACGAGAAGAAAATCAAGGAACTCGCCGGTATCGCCACGAAGGCGCTGAACGAACTGGCGGAGAAATCGCAGACGCTCGACCGTCTCGCATTCGACAATAGCACGACCGGCGACAAGCTGAGGGAGCTCAAGACCACAGTTCCGAATTACATCAAACAAGCCAAGGCCGTGATCGACATCGCCGACGGCGATGCCGGCACGGCGTTGACGATGATGATGAGCGCCACCCGCAACTTCATAGCGATCGCAAAATTGACTGATGAGCTGACCAAAGCCGCCAATGAATACCGCGACGATAGCGTCGCCAGCAACGATGCTGCGCTCGACCGCCAGGCGACGCTGCTCATCGCCATCGTGGTGATGATGATCGGTGTCGGCGGGGCTGCGTCGCTTCTCATCAGCCGGGGAATTTCACGGCCGGTTACGGGCATCGCCGCGGCGATCAAGCGCATGGCGGAGGGCGATTTCGACACGGCGCTTCCGGGGCTTGGGCGCAAGGACGAGATCGGCGAGATAGCGGCCGCCGTCCAAGGCATCAAGGTGACGGCGGCTGAAAAGGCCCGCTCGGAAGCCGAAGAGGCCGCCGCCCGTCGCGCGCGGGAAGCCGAAGAGGCCGAACGGCGGCGGACGCTCGAGGTGGAGGCTCAGGCTAAGGCCGCTGCGGAACGCGCCAAGGCCGCCGAGGAACAGACGCAGGTGCTCAATCTCCTGGCCGCGGCACTCCAGAGTCTCTCGGATGGCGATCTGACAGTCTGCCTCGACGCCGGATTTTCCGACACCTATCGGAAAATCAAAGACGACTTCAATGCCACCGTCGCGCAGCTTCAGGATACCATTCGGTCGATTGCGCAAATCGCGCGCGAGGTTTCGATCGCGACTGCGGAGATTTCGACCAGCACCACCGACCTGTCGCAGCGCACCGAGGCGCAGGCCGCCGGCCTGGAAGAGACCTCGGCATCGATGGAAGAGCTCGCGGCGACCGTGAAGAAAAACGCCGAAAGCGCCCACGCCGCCAATCAATCGGCCAGCGGCACGCGCGAGGTCGCCGATCGCGGCGGCCAGGTGGTGGCCAAGGCGGTCGACGCCATGGCACGCATCGAGGAAACCTCGCACAAGGTCTCCGACATCATCGGCGTGATCGACGAGATCGCCCGCCAGACCAATTTGCTAGCGCTCAATGCCGCGGTCGAAGCGGCGCGCGCCGGCGACGCCGGCCGCGGCTTTGCCGTGGTCGCCTCGGAGGTACGCTCGCTGGCGCAACGGTCCTCGCAGGCCGCCAAGGACATCAAGGACCTGATCACCAAATCGGGCGGTCAGGTGCGCGAAGGCGTGGAACTCGTCAATCAGGCCGGGACGGCGCTCACCGAGATCGTCGATTCGATCAAGACGGTGGCGACGATCGTCTCCGACATCGCCAATGCCAGCGCTGAGCAGTCGACCGGCATCGAGCAGGTCAACAAGGCGCTCGCCCAGATGGACGAGGCGACGCAGCAGAACTCGGCCTTGGTCGAGGAGAACGCGGCGACGGCGAAGGCGCTCGAACAGCAGGCCAGGGCCATGGACGAACGCGTCACCTTCTTTCAGCTCGGCGACGGAACAGCGAACAAAGCGGATCATGGGGGGACCTCGAGCGCCCAGGCGCCGGTGCCGCCCAAGCGGCCGACGCCGGCCGCCAAGCCCGTCGTGCAAATGCGCACCACGTCCGCCGTCGCACTCAAGGAAGACGCCGAGTTCTAGCCGGCAAGGCCTGCAGCACTACGGAATATTTCGAATGAAACCTGACATCAGCTCCTCCGTCGAATCTGGGTCGCGGAAGACGCGGAAGCGACGCATGCGAATCATGCGAAACGCCACCCTCAAGCAAAGGGTATTTGGGGTCATAGGGTTTCTCAGTCTGCTACCGGTCGCGTGCTTTGGCATGACCGCGTATGGGATGTGGCAGAGCGATCGAGCCGAGCAAGCCGTCGACTCCGCGGGCAAGGGCGTGGTGTATCTCGAGCATCTCGACGGCCAAGTCTATGCCGTGGTGATGGAGTCGCGCGGCATCTATATGTCGCCCGATTGGAAAACGGCAGAGCAATTTGGCACGTCGCTATTGAAGCACTTGGCCGATATGAAGAAGACCGTCGGTGCATGGCACAATGTCGCCATTGACTCCGAGCGCACCAAGATCGAGGCACTTGCCGCCAGCATCGACCATTTTATTGAATTCCGCACTGAACTGGTCCGCTTGGCCCGGGAGGACAGCACCGCGGCAGCTAGAACGTTCGGCGATAATGATGCCAACCGTAACTCTCGCATCGAGCTCAACAATCGTTTGAGCGAGCTTGAGAGGGCCTACGCCGGGCACCAGGACCGAGCTCAAGGTTTGGTGGAAAGCGTCAAAAGCTTGAACGCTGAATTGCTTGTCATCATCGCCGTGATCGCGGTTCTCATGGGTGCTGCGGGAACGATTTTCGTCTACCGCACCGTCATCTTACTCGTGAACCGGATGCGGCTCGTCATGATGGAGCTTGCAGCCGGCAATCTACACGCCACGTTCGACGGTGTCGAACGCACGGATGAGATCGGCGACTTTGCCCGCGCTTTCCACAGCTTCAAGACGTCCGCCATCGAGAAATTGCAGATCGAGGCCGACGCTCAGAAACAGCGCGATCAAGCCGAAGCCGAACGGACGGCGGCTGAAGCCGAGCGCCGTGAGGCCGAGGCCGGGAAGACCGCTGCCGCAGCCGAGCAGGCGCACTCGCTCAAGGCTTTAGCCCACGGCCTTTCCAAGCTTGCCGAAGGCGATTTGACTGCTCAGCTGGAGGATAACTTCAGCGAAGCCTATCGCCAAGTTAAAGACGACTTCAATAGCACCATTTCACTGCTCCGCGAGACAATCGAATCGATCGTCGAGTCGACGCGGGAGGTTTCGAACGCGACTGCGGAAATTTCGACGAGCACCACGGACCTGTCGCAGCGTACGGAGGAGCAGGCGGCGAGCCTGGAGCAGACGTCGGCCTCGATGGAAGAAATCGCCACCACCGTGAAGAAGAACGCCGAGAATGCGAAACAAGCCAACGAGTCAACCGGCAAAGCCCGTGAGGTCGCCGATCGCGGCGGCGAGGTGGTGGCCAAGGCGGTCGCGGCCATGGCGCAGATCGAGGCCTCCTCCGGCAAGATCGGCGACATCATCTCAGTGATCGACGAGATTGCCCGGCAGACCAACCTCTTGGCGCTCAATGCCGCCGTGGAAGCGGCGCGCGCCGGCGATGCCGGCCGCGGCTTTGCCGTGGTGGCCTCGGAGGTGCGCTCGCTGGCGCAGCGCTCCTCGCAGGCCGCCAAGGATATCAAAGACCTGATCACCAATTCGAGCGGCCAAGTGCGCGAAGGCGTGGAACTCGTCAATCAGGCGGGGACGGCGCTCACCGAGATCGTCGAGTCGATCAAGACGGTGGCGACGATCGTCTCCGACATCGCCAATGCCAGCGCCGAGCAGGCGACCGGCATCGAGCAGGTCGATAAGGCGCTTGCTCAAATGGACGAGGCGACGCAGCAGAATTCCGCCTTGGTCGAAGAGAACGCCGCGACCGCTAAAACGCTCGAGCAGCAGGCCAAAGCCATGGACGATCGCATCTCGTTCTTCCGTTTCAACACCGGCACGGCGACCGAACACGCGCGGACGCCAAGCACGAAGGCGGCTTCGATCGCGGCCTTGCCGAAGCGGCCGTCCGGCGCAGCGCGTGGCGGACCTGTCGTCGGCAAGCGCACGACGTCCGCCGTGGCGGTCAAAGAAGACGCCGAGTTCTAGCGGCGATAGCGTCGCGTCCGGTTCAGTCGATATCGCGCGGTCGGCGACTTGCTTGCCAAGCCGCGGCGCATTGACGATGATGACGCGTTCATCGAGTGCACCACGCACAAATTGCAATCGCATGCGCGCGGACGTTGCGCGTAGGGGAGGGTTACGTGAGCGTCGAGGCGTCGGCTCCGGGATCGTCGTCTCAACTATTGCAGTCGGCGGAAAATCCAGGACCGAGTTACGACCGCGCGCCGATCTTTTCCTCGATCACGCGCGACATGGACGTCATGGTGCCGATGCGCGACGGCGCCAAAATCTGCGTTGACGTCTATCGGCCGCAGGCGAGCGGAAAATTTCCCGCTCTATTGGCCTTCGCAATCTACAACAAGGACTTTCAGGGACCGGACATGGCGGCAGCGTTGCCGCCGCAGCCGGCCTGGTCGCCGCTGTGGACAGGCCCCCTGGAGGCTGGTGACACAAAGTTTCTGGTGTCGCGCGGCTACGTTCACATCATCGGCTCGCCGCGCGGCGTCGGTAAATCCGAAAGCGGCGGCTCGCGCGAATGGGATTGCTACGATCTCATCGAATGGATCGCGGCCCAGGACTGGTGCGACGGCAATGTCGGGATGGTCGGCATCTCCGGTTTCGGCGCCGAGCAGCTTGCGGTCGCCAAGAAGCAGCCGCCGCACCTCAAAGCAATCTTCCCGTTCGATTCGCGCGGCGCCTATGGCGAGCTCGGCGGTTTTCGCGACGAATATCCGGGCGGCGTCATCCATTTGTTCCGTTATCTGGTCGGCCATTTCTCGGCGATGCATCAGCACAAGGGGCCGCCCGGCGCCTTGCCGGCGGAACGCGAGAAGCTCTGGCGTGACGCCATGAACAATCCCGATTACAAAATGTATCCGCACGTCTACAATCTGATTGCGCAAAAAGGCCAGCACATGCCGCCTTATTACAATGTGCTGGTCGATCCGTTCGACTCAGAAGCGGCGGTGCAAAAAAGCGAGGCCGAGTTTGAGCAAATAAAGGTGCCGACCTATACCGGTTCCGGCTGGTACGGCTACAGCTACAAGACGCATCTCAACGGCTGCCAGCACTGGTTTCGCAACATCAAGGCGCCGAAGAAGCTCTTGCTCGCCGGGCCGGCGCATCTGGAACGGCCGTATCACACCTTCCACAGCGAAGTCCTGCGCTGGCACGATCATTGGCTCAAAGGCATCGACACCGGCATCATGGACGAGGCGCCGGTGCGGTTCTGGGTCATGGGAGCCAACAAGTGGCGCAGTGCCGGCGACTGGCCGTTGCCGGAAACGCAATGGACAAAGCTTTATCTGAAGAGCTGGGAGCGGTTGACGACCGATACCATCGCGCCGTCAAGCGCCACCGAGACGCAGCCGCCCGACGCTTTCGTGCAAATGCCGCCGTCGCAGACCAACGTCATCCAGCGCCTGCGCTACATGACCGATCCGCTGCCGCATGACGTCTTGGTGGCCGGGCCGGTCGCGCTGACGCTTTATGCCTCGATCGACCAGGACGACACCAACTGGATTGTCATCCTCAAGGACGTCGGCCCCGACGTTTCGGTCTTGAGCGTGCGCGAGGGTGAGCGCGAGGTGCCGAAAGATCTGCCCGAGCGCGAAGTGACCCGCGGCTGGCTCAAAGCCTCGCACCGGGCCATCGATGCCAAGCGCTCGAAGCCGTGGTGGCCATGGCATCCGCTGACGCGGGCGGCCTCGAAGCCGGTCACGCCGGGCGCCATCGAGGAATATCGGATCGAGATCATGGCAACGGCGAATTTGTTCCGCCAAGGCCACCGCATTTGCCTCGACATTACCAGCCTCGATTTGCCGACCGGCGTCGCCGGCGCCACCAATGCGGAATACGTGCCGTACCACATCTGCTCGAGCAAGACGGTGCTGCACAAGGTCTATCACGACCGGGAGCATCCCTCGCATTTGCTGTTGCCGATTATCGCGGATTGAACCGTCTTCTGCTAGACTCGCTTGCAGTCGGAATGGAGGGCAGGATGCGGCAGTGTTGAGCGCTATCCCCATCGTCGATCTACGTGAGGGCGGGCCGCCGCATCACGCGCAAAGGAGCGCGCTGCGGGCGCGCGCGCTGCGCGACGCCTGTCTCGGCTTTCTGCCGCGCGCGTCTTTGCCGCTGGTGCCGGCGCTCGATCGGGCATCGCGGCGCTGGCTGGCGCGATCGCGTTCGCCCTATGTCGATGAGATCGGGAAAATCGCCACGGCGCTCGATTTTTCCGGTGTGTGGCTCCTCAATGCCTCCTATCAATGGGCCTGCACGTCGCTTGCTGTCGAGCACGACGGCGCGCCGTGGATTCTGCGCACGCTCGACTGGCCGTTTCTCGGCCTCGGCCGTTACGCCGAAGTGGCGCATATGCATGGCGGCTGCGGCGATTTCTACAGCGTCACCTGGCCAGGCTATGTCGGGGCGCTGACCGCCATGGCGCCGTTCCGTTTTGCCGCTTGCGTCAATCAGGCGCCGATGCGCCGGCGTACCGCGCATCGCTGGCTACGGCCCTACGACTTTGCCGCCAATGCGCATGCGATCTGGCGATCGGCGGATCTGATGCCGCCGGACCAGCTGCTGCGGCGGACGTTCGAGCTTTGCCGGGATTTCGCCGCGGCGCGTCACATGCTGGAGACGACGCCGGTGGCGCGCCCGGTCATTTATGTGCTGGCCGGCTGCGCGGCAAACGAGCGCTGCGTGATCGAGCGCACCGAGACCGATTTCGTTACCCGCGAGAACGAAACCAGCGCCGCCAACGACTGGGTGCCGTCGCGGGAGGGCTGGGAGGGCCGCATTGGCACGCGCCGTTTCCTGACCAGTTCGTTCGCCGATGCCGCGAGCTATAGCCGCGCGCGCCGCGAGGCGCTCAAGGGATGGAACGGCGCGGCATCGGCGCCGAGTTTCGACTGGGTGCGCGAGCCGGTTCTCAATCCCTATACGCGGCTCGCCGTTGCCATGTGTCCGGCCGCAGGTATCTTGCGCGTTCTCGGTTATGACCGGACCGACGCCTTACTTCCGGAACCGGTGACGCAAATTTGTGAAATTGCACCGCCAGCGCCGACGGCTGCCTAAGGGCAGTGGAGAAAGCAGTGCAACTACCGCCATCACGGCGATAAAAATCTTTATATATCAATACTTTAATAGAAAAGCGCCGAACTGTGTTTGCAATCACATTTTGCACTGCAAACTCTGCCTAGAGTGCAGCCACGTTGATTTTGCCGGATGTGGAGAGAGCCATGACGACCACCACGATGACCAGCTTCCGAACACACCGTCTGTTCAGTTGGGAGCAAGTTATGCGCCGTATCGGCGAGTGGCAGCGCCGATCGCGCTCGCGCCAAGAGTTGGAAGGTTTAAGCGACGCGACATTGCGCGACATCGGCATCACCCGTTGCGACGCGCACCGCGAAGCCAATAAGCCTTTCTGGATGGCGTAATCAGCGAGTTATTCGGCTTATGCCCCATCCGGCACGTGAGAGGCCGCCCCGTTTTGGGGGCGGCCTTTTGCTTTTCGCGAAATCGCTATCGCGTGCGTTTGCAGGCGGCGCGCCGATTTCTGTAACATGAGGCCGTTGCGGCGAGAGGGATTGCGGCCATGTTCAGAATCACGGCAGCGGAAGTTGTCAGCTGCGGCCTCGCGCATTGGCCACCGGCGGCATGAGTGCAGCCCAAGGTAAAGTGGGTCTGGCGCCGTCTTTTTTGGCGCCGTTTCGCCATCGCGGCTTTGCCGTCATCTGGACCGCGACGCTGATCTCAAACGTCGGCTGGTGGATGTACAGCACCGCCTCCGGCTGGCTGATGACGAGCCTCAATCCCGATCCCTTCATCGTCGCTCTGGTACAGGCCGCAAGCTCCCTGCCGATTTTCCTGTTCGCCATTCCGGCAGGCGCGCTTGCCGACATTTTCGACAAGCGAAAATTTTTGCTTGTCGTTGAGTCGCTGACAACCGCGGTCTCGGCAATCTATGCCGCCATTGTTGCCTTCGGCCTGGCAACACCGGGCAATTTGCTGCTGTTCACCTTCCTGATTGGCGCCGCCGGAGCCTTGACCGTGCCGGCGTGGCAGGCGGTCGTGCCGCAGCTCGTTCCCAACGACGATCTGCCGCCGGCAATTGCCGCCAACAGCGCCGGGGTGAACGTGTCGCGCGCCCTTGGGCCGGCGCTTGGCGGCCTGACCATATCCGCCTACGGCGTGGTCGCGCCGTTCTGGGCCAATGCGCTCGCCAATCTGGCGATCGTCGGTTCATTGCTGTGGTGGCGGCCGCGGGACGGCGCGCGGACCTTGTTGCCGGCCGAACGCTTCGGCCAAGCCATTTTGGCCGGCCTGCGCTACGCGCGGCATAACCAGCATCTGCGCGCAACGATGGTGCGGGCCGCCGGCTTCTTCTTATTTACCAGCGCTTATTGGGCCTTGCTGCCGCTCGTCAGCCGCGAGCAGATCGGCAAAGGGCCGGAGTTTTACGGCGTGCTGCTCGGCGTCATCGGCGCCAGCGCCGTGGTCGGAGCGTTTTTTCTGCCTTGGCTGAAAGGCAGACTCGGACCGGACTGGCTCATGGCGCTCGGTGCACTCGGCCAGGCCGTGGCAATCGTGCTTTACGGTCTCGCTCGCGACCCGATTACTGCACTTCTCGCCAGCGCCATCGCTGGGGCGTCATGGATTGCCGCCTTGGCGACGCTCGGTGTCTCCGCGCAAGTCGCGCTGCCGGATTGGGTGCGCGCACGCGGCCTTGCTCTTTATACGACGGTGTTTTTCGGCTGCCTGACCGTCGGCAGCGCGGCTTGGGGCGAAATCGCCGTCCGCGTCGGGCTGCCGGCTGCGCACTTTCTCGCTGCAGCCGGTACGGTTGCGGCAACGGTCCTCACCTGGCGGTGGAAACTGCAGACCGGCGTCGGCGTCGATCTGACGCCGTCCATGCACTGGCCCGCGCCGATCACCGCACAGGCCATCGGCCAGGACCGCGGGCCGGTCCTGGTCACCGTCGAATACCGTATCCGGCCGGCGGACCGCGAGGCGTTCCTCGAAGCGCTGGCCAAGGTCGAGCACGAACGGCGCCGCGACGGTGCCTATGCCTGGGGCGTCTTCGAGGATGCCGCCGAGGCGGGCCGTATGGTCGAGACCTTCCTGGTGGAATCGTGGTTGGAGCACTTACGCCAGCATGAGCGCGTGACCAACGCTGACCGTCTGGTCCAAGATGCCGTGCAACGCTTCAATTTGAGCGGCGCGCCGAAGGTGACGCATTTCATCGCAGCAGAACTGTAACGGGCTCGCGGATTAACGCGGCGCTGCCTGATTGGTGGCCTGGATCGAGGTTTTCAGCCGCTTGTTCGGTGGACGCGTGCGCGTGCGGAGGGCATTTTCCAGATCGCGCAACTGTCGCTTGGCCGCGCTCGTTGCCTGAGTCTCGATCGAGCGATATTTCTTGATCACCTCGCGACCGAATCGCGTGAGCGTGGCGCCGCCGCCGCGGGTGCCGCCGGGCTTCGTGGTCACCACGGGTTCACGAAAGCAACGGTTTAGATCGTCGACCAGGAGCCAAGCCCGGCGATAGGACATGCGCAGCGAACGTCCGGCTTGCGAGATCGAGCCGGTCTTTTGGATGGCCTCCAAAAGCCGGATCTTGCCGGGCCCGATTGCCCCAGCCGCGCCAAAATCGATCCGCAGCGTCAGCCGCACGTCGCTCATCGCTTACCCCGCCGCAACGATAGCGCTTTCGACGCGGCGAATCGACTTCTGTACCCGCTTCGAGTGCTGTGGCAGTCTCCTATGCTCTCCGCGATGCGCCGCGTTGGCGCGATGTTGAAGGGGCCAGGGAGGAACTCATGGGCGGAATAAAAAGCAGAACCCACGCAGGCGTTGCGACGCTCTTCGCGGTAGCGTTGTCGACGATTATCGGGCTGGCGTCACCCGTCGCTGCGCAGACCGCCACCCCTATTATCATGAAACTGAGCACCGCGACGGTCAATGACACGCAGCACGAATGGCTCAAGCGATTTGCCGCTGCGGTGGAAAAGGACTCGGGCGGCCGCATCAAGGGCGAGATCTATCCGGCGAGCCAGCTCGGCGCCATCCCTCGGCAGATCGAAGGCACGCAATTCGGATCGATTCAGGGCTGGACCGGGCCGCCAGAATTCCTCGTCGGCGTCGACGAGCGTTATGAAATGCTGAGTGCACCCGGCCTGTTTTCAGATCGCGATCAGTACCTGCGCGTGATCAATGATCCAACGGTGCGCGATCTCGTCTTAGGGCTCGGCGCGAACAAGGGACTGATCGGCGCCGGCATCTATCCGATCGGCCCGTCATCGATTATCACCAAAAAGCCGATTCACGGTCTTGCCGATTATTCGGGACTGAAGATTCGCGTGTTGGCGTCTCAGTTTCAACTGGAACTGATCAAACGCATGGGCGCATCGCCGGTGGCGATGACCTTGGCTGACGTCCTGCCGGCGCTGCAACAAGGCGCCATCGACGGCTCGCTCACCACGATCACGCAATACACGACCCTGCATTATATCGATGCGGCGAAATACGTCGTCGAAACCGGCCAGCCCTACGTCAGCTCGATTGCGGTGTTGAGCAAAAAATGGGTCGAGGGGTTGCCGCCCGACCTGCAGAAGATCGTGCGCGACGATGCACTGAAAGTGTCGGCCGACATCGTGCCGTTCGTCAATCAGTTCTTCGACGCGCAACGCAAGCTGTGGACGGAGTCCGGCGGCAGCCTGACCACTCTGCCGGCCGCCGATCAGGCCGCCTTCATGTCGAAAATTTCCAGCATCGGCCTCGACGTGTCGGCATCGAAGCCGGCTTTGAACGCCGCCGTGAAGGTCGTCATGGCTTCGGCGGCGAAGAACAAATGAACTGATCAGCGCGCCGCCGCGGCGACCTGCAAAATATCGCGCAGCCGCTGCGGCGTGACCGGCAGCTCGGTTACCGCGCCGGGCCGGCCGAGCGCGTCGTCGATGGCTGCGGCGATGGCGGCGCCGACTGCGTTGACGCCGCCTTCGCCGGCGCCTTTGACGCCGAGCGAATTGAGCGGGCTTGGCGCGTCCTCGGTAATTATGACTTCGACCGGCGGAATCTCGCGCGCCGTCGGCATGACGTAATCGGCAAAGCTGACGCAGAGCGGCTCGCCACGCGCATCGTAAAGAAACTCTTCGAACAGCGCGCCACCGATGCCTTGGGCGACGCCGCCGGCGATCTGGCCGTCGACCAGCATCGGGTTGACCGCCTTGCCGATGTCGTAGATGACGAAAAAGCGCTCGACTGCGGCCGCTCCGGTCTCGCGCTCGACCCGCACGATGGCAACATGGATTCCATACGGATAATTCATGTGCTGCTGCTCGAACAGGCCTTGGGCGGCAAGCCCCGGCGTTGCCTCGCCGACGAGCTTCGAGCCGGGATTGAGCGCACGCGCGATGTCGCCGAGCGAGATTGACGGTCCCTGGGCGGCGTTCTTTCGCATCACCATACCGTCGATCACGTCAAGCGTTGCGGCGGGGGTTTGCAACAGGCTAGCCGCGACGGCGAGCGCCTTGGCGCGCAGCTTTGCCGCTGCGATACGCGCGGCCTCACCGGTCATCACCGTGACCCGCGAGGCGAATGTGCCCATGCCATAGGCGATGCGGTCGGTCTGGCCGTGCACGACGCGCACGCGCCGATAATCGACGCCGAGCGCATCCGCGCAGATCTGCGCGATGACGGTCTCCATGCCCTGGCCGACCGAGGTCGCGCCGGTCACGATTTCCACGGTCCCGCTGGCGTCGATCGAGGCGCGCACGCTGTCGTAGGGTCCAAGGCCGCTTTTTTCGACAAACATTGCGAGCCCCGCGCCCACCGCTTCGCCGGCGTCGCGTCGGCGCTTGAGAGTTTCCTGCAGCTGTTGCCAGCCAATGGCGGAAAGCGCCTTGTCGAGAAGTCCGGCATAATCGCCGGAGTCGTAGGTCATTTCCGTGCCCAGCGTATCGAGAGGCCGGGCGTAGGGCATTTCGCCCGCGGTAATGAGATTGCGGCGGCGGATTTCGACAGGATCGATGCGCAAACGCGCGGCGATGGCATCCAACAGCCGTTCGCGTACAAACGTGCTCTCATAGCGTCCCGGCGCGCGATAGGTGCCGCACGGCGTCTTGTTGGTGAGCCGGATGCGTCCGACCATGCGATAGGCCGCGACGCGATAAGGCCCGAGCATCATGGTGGCGGCGAGGTCGGGGACGGTCGCGGCATGGGTGCGCACATAGGCGCCCTGATCGTGGAAGAATTCGCCGTCGATGGCGAGCAGCCGGCCCATTTCGTCGATGGCGGCACGGACGCGATAATGCTGCTGGCGCGAATGATTGGCGGCGATCAGATGCTCGCGGCGATCCTCGATCCATTTCACGGGGCGATTGAGCCGCAGGGCGCCGAGACAGGCGAGCACGTCCTCGGGATAGAGCTCGCCGCGCACGCCGAAGCCGCCGCCGGTATGACCCTCGTGCAGATGCACGGAGGACGGTGGCAGCTTAAGCATGCGCGCCAAGCTGTCGCGGTTCCAGTGCGGCACTTTCGCCGCGCCAAAAAGCTCGAGCACAGTGCGCGCGGCGTCGTAACGCGCGATGGCGCCGCGCGTTTCCAGGGGCACGCCGCTGTGACGGCCGATCTTGAGCTCGAGCGCGACGATCTCATTTGCCGCGGCAAAGGCCGCCGCGACGTCGCCGTAGCCCTTCTGCACGACCGCGGCTTCGGTTGAATGCCCGGCAGCGAATTCGCCGGGCGGTGCATCGGCGACGAGCAGTTGGGGCAATGCCTCGATCTCGACCTCGATCGCGTCGGCCGCGTCCTCGGCCGCGTAAGGATCGGCCGCGAAAACGACCGCGACCGGCTCGCCGACATAGCGCACGCGCTCCCGGGCGAGGATCGGCTGCCGGTAGGGCTCAAGTCCCTCGATGCGGGTGAGGCGGAAATCGATCGGCGGAATTGCGGCGACGTCCGGCCCCGTCCAAATCGCAATGACGCCCGGCATCGTGCGTGCCGCGTCCGATTTGATGGCGACGATGCGTCCATGCGCATGAGCGGAGCGGACAACGCGCATGTGCAATTGGTGCGCAAACGAGATATCCGCGGCGAAGCGTCCTTGCCCGGTGACGAGCGGCCGGTCTTCGAGGCGCGGCAGCGAGCGACCGACAAAAGACGGGCGATTTTGCGCCACAGGAGTTAAGCCGAACTGCGCGGCCGCCTCATCGCGCATCGTACTCTCTGGCGACGGCATCGAGATGCTGAGTTTCATTGATGCTGCGGATGCAGACCATTCCACCGCTGACATCGATCTCGTTGATGCAGCACGGTTCTTGCGCGATGCGCCAATAGGCAGACAGCGGCAGATCGAGAAAACCGAGCAGTAGCACGCGATTCACGCTGTCATGGCCGACCAGCACAATCGTCTCTTCGGCGTGGCGCGCCAGCACCATGCGCACGGCGTCGGCCACCCGCGCCGCGACATCCTGCAGCGCTTCGCCGTTGGCAAAGCGGACGAGATGCGGGGTAGCGAACCAAGCGGCGAATAGCGCGGGATCGAGCGCTTTGGCCTCGGCGAAAGTCTTGAACTGCCACGCGCCGTAATCGATGTCGTTGAGCGCGTCGCAGGTTTTGGCGGCAATACCGCAGGCCTTGGCAATGGCGGTCGCGGTTTCGACGCAGCGGCCCAGCGGGCTCGTATAGATGTGACTCGGCTGCCGGGCGTCGGCGATGCATTGCGCCACCGCCGCGGCCTGGGCGCGGCCACGCGCGGTCAGCTCGAGCGGCTGGCGGCCGCGGAACCGCTCAGGCTTGATGCCTTCGACGTGGCCGTGCCGGGTCAGCAGGATCTTTGTCATGCGACGCGGTCGCTTGCAGTCATCGCAGCCCCCAGGCTGCTATTGTTGGAGTCTGCCGGGTGCGGCGCCGCGCCGCAATGCCACGACTCGATCGGTTAAAGACGGCGCAGTGGCAGCGACCAGGCCAGCACGGCGCCGCATCCGGTGAAGGTGGCGATGGTGAGGAACGCGGCGTGGAAGGCGTCGCCGATCTCGGCATGCACGATCGCTTGCCGCGCGGAATCGAGCGTCGTGAGCGCTTCCGGGCCTTGCTCGATGATGGTGCCGAACAAAGTTGCCGTAGTGCGGTCGGTGGCGGTGAGAATCGAAAACAGGATCGCGGCGACGGCGGCGGTGCCGAAAGCGGCACCGACCGAGCGGGAGAACTGCACCATGGCCGCGCCGGTGCCGAGCAGGCGCGGCCCGGAAACGGCTTGCACCGTCACCTGAACCACGCCCATCACGGTGCCCATGAACAGGGCGATGATGCAGAAGGCCCAAGCCATTTCGGCGGTCGACAGATGCGGAATCCAAAAAGCAATAAAGACCAACCCCGTGGTAGCGCCGATCAATCCGCATGTGGGAAACACCGCGGTGTAGCCCGTCCTGGTTACCATCTGTCCGGTCAGCATCGAGCCGATGCCGATCCCGGCGGTGAGAGGCAGGAGGATCAGGCCGGTCTCACCGGGGGAAGCGCCGCGAACGGCACGCAGATAAATCGGCAGAAACGTGATCAGTGAAACCAGTGCGGCGCCGTGAAGTGCGGCCATCGCGTCGGCGCGCCAGATCGAGGGCTGGCGGAACAGTTTCGGTGGAATAAGCGGCGCCGGAGTCAGCCGTTCCTGCCATGTAAGAAGACCGAGCGAGACCAGGCCGACGGCGAGCATGGCGAGCGCCATCGGCATCGCGCTCAGCTGCATGCGCTGCACCTGCTCGAGCGCCAGAATCACCGGGCCGACAAAAAAGATGAACAGCACCAGGCCTGGAGCATCGAAGGTGGTGCGGCGGCGGTCGCCCTGACGTGACGGAATGCGAAACACGAACAGGACTGCGAGCAGTCCCAACGGAATATTGATCAGGAAGATCGACTGCCAGCCGAATGCCTGCGTTAGATAGCCGCCGGCCACGGGGCCGAAGGTGTTGGAGCTGACCGCGATGCCGGCCAGATAGCCCTGATAGCGGCCGCGTTCACGCGGCGGGATCGACTCGCCAATCAGGGCTTGCGATAGCGTCATCAGACCGCCGCCGCCGAATCCCTGCAGCACCCGGAATGCGGTGAGGAGCTCGATGTTGGGTGCCAGTGCGCATAGCACGGAACCCATCATGAACAGCCCGAGCGCCAGCACCATCATCAAGCGGCGGCCGAACGTGTCGCCAAGGCGGCCGTAGACCGGCGCCGCGATCGTATTGGCGATCAGGTAGGACACCACGACCCAAGAGGCGCGCTCGATTTCGCCCAGACTCGAGGCAATGGCCGGCAGCGCGGTAGCGACGATGGTCTGATCTGCGACCGCCAGAAACATCGGCAGCATAATCGGCGGAAAGACGGTGAGGAACTGCGCGGCGGTCGAAACCTCTTTGAACGGCGGTTCGACCGTCCCCGCTGCAGCCGTGGAATCCGGAGGCGGAGCGGCGGCCGGTCTGGCGGCGGAGTGCTCTTCGGCTGCTGCCGATGGGTCCAACGATTCATTCATCGTGCAATTTTTTATCGAAAGATCGTGACGACGCCGGGATTGAGACGGTCCGACATTGCATCGTCCGCCGCTTGGAGACTCAAAGGCAATTTTCTACTTCTTCCGGGTTCGAGTCACGGCGAATTACGGGCGAGGAAGCGTCCCGCCTCGAATCGGCAACCTTGGACTCAAACGGCACCATGGGGGCCGTGTTCCCGCCGCGAAGGTGTGAACTCGCGCTTTCCCGCGCTATCTGCGTTTCCAGGCGGGCATCCTTGGCATGTCAGCCGGGAACGCGCCGCAGTGCACTCCATTATCTCAGTAGGGCAGCAAATAAGTGGAGAACAAAATGCGATGGTTACTTTGCGGAGGGACTCCTCGCCGCTGTGGGAATGGTCCACATCGAGCGTGCCTCGGCACAAGAAAAATGACCTATCCCTGGTGTTCTCAGACGTCGGGAATGGGTACGCAATGCACCCACCCAACCGACCAGGAATGCATGTACAACACCCAGCGTATCGGCGGGATATGCACGCCGAATACAGCCTACGACAAGAACGCGCCCAATGCCGGCGGATTCGATGCCCGGCCCCTCGCAATGAGCCTTCACGGCTCCGTCATACCGATAAGGGCACCGGCCGCCATGAGGCGGCCGGCTTTGCTTTCGACGAAGTCTCAGCCGACGTAGCTGACGCGTTCCTGCTCGCGCGCCTCTTCTTCGGTCTTCGGTTGCGCCGGTAATTGCAGGACCGTCGCTTCCTGGCCTTCGCACAACAGGGTCAGGAGCACGGTCCGCCCGTCAGGAAATTCGAGCGCGTCGTGATGCGCGGCCATCTTGTCTTTGTTGACTTGCCGGAAGATGGCCGTTTGGTAATTGATCGTCTTCGTTTTCCAGCCGAGCAGACCGGCCGGTAGGCAGGCGACTTCTCCGGCAAAGGCCAGCTCTGTGCCGGGCAGAATGCAGACCGCCATTCCCGGGTCATCGGAAGCAGAGAACCCGCGGGTTCCAGTTCCAAAGTCACGCGTCACGAGCTTGTCACCGACCTTGGCCGGCCTTGATCGCACGCTTTGAAGGCTAAAGTCACACATTGGCGACTCCTTTCTTCCCAGATCTTGCTAGTCAGCCCCACAACCCCCTCGACAACGAGTCTAAGCAAGTTTAGTGCCGCACTTTGGCAGGGCCAGGACATTTCAGCGCATACACGTAAACGTGTAGCGTCGAGTTTCGATATCCGGCCATTCGGCGCATTCGGCCGGCACTGTCAGCCATGCCCAATAACTGCTGCCGGAGCACAATGGGGTGTGCGAAATCCGTGGCACCCTGCTTCACGCGGGCGCATTTTTCGGCACTATGCCTGCAACGAAGGCGGTTTAGGGCAGGACGCCGGTTCAAAGGTGTCAGTCGCCGTCGCGCTTTTATTCGACGGTGATACCGCCGACCATGCCGTTCCAATCGTGGTCGGCACAGCGCAGGTCATAGGTGCCCGGTTTGCCCGGGGTCAGGAAAACATCTTTGACGTCGCCCGGCTGCATCACCACCTCGGTGAGCTCGCGGTTGAGCACATCCGGATTGTCGATTTTGGCTGCGGCGAAGAAGACCGGCGCCGTGAACTCGTGCGTTTCCTTGCCATGGTTTTCCAGATGCAGCCGATAGTGCACACCATGCTTAAAGGTCAGATGATCGGGTACGAATTTGTAGTCGATCATCGTCACGTTCAGCGTCACTGGGGCCGGCGCCGCGGCGCCGAGACAGAGTGCGAACATGGTCGACAGACACAGCTGCGCGACAGTACGAATCATGACTGCCTTCCCGGGCGAGGCCATCGACGTTTCCTCGTTATTCACGTGTACCTAGTATGCGAGCCGCTACGCCGCTCGCATCGGTGAACTAACACGATTCCGGCGGTGAAATTCCGCGGATTGTTTACAAACGCTCTACGTCAGCGTCCGACCGCCATCTGCCCTTGACTTTGCACGCGCCGGACCATGATCAGGACCAGCGGTATCATTACCGCCGCGGCAACAGCGCAGACATAGAATACGTCAATATAGGCTAAAATCGTTGCCTGCGTTTGAATGAGCTGCCCGAACAGTCCCAATGCTTCGCCGCGCGCCGCACTGGGTGCGGCGCCATGGTGGACGAAATAATTTGTCAAGGCTTTCAAGGTCGATTGGAATATCGGCGAGGTAGGCGTCGTATTCTCGGCAAGCCGCGACTGATGGAACTGCGTGCGTTGGGTCAACACCACGTTGGCGAGCGAGATTCCGATGCTGCCGCCGAGATTGCGGGCGACGTTCATCAGCGCCGACGCTTGATTGGTCTTGTTCGCTGGTAGCCCGTCATAAGCGACGGTATTGATGGGAATGAACAGGAATGGCAGCCCAACCGTCTGGTAGACGCGCACCCAGGCGAAATAATCGAAGCTGGCGTCGGGGGTGAGCGAGGTCGAATACCACATCGACAGCGCGATTCCGCTCAGCCCCAGCACCATCAGATACTTGGGTTGAAATCGGCCGGTGACCTGGCCCGCAATCGGCATGATGATCAGCATGGCGAAGCCGCCCGGCATCATGGCCAGTCCCGACAGCATTGCGGTATATGGGAACGTCGTCTGCAACAGCTGCGGCATGATCTGGTTCGAGCCGAACAGGATCGCGCCGATCATCAGCATGGTGAAAAACGCCATCCCGAATTGGCGGTGAAACAACAGCCGAATTTCAATGATGGGATCGTCCTGACTGAGTTCCCACGGAATGAAGGCGAGAAACGAGGCGGCGGCCAGCACTGTAAATGTGACGATGGTGCCGGAGCGGAACCAATCATCGATCTGGCCGCGGTCGAGCACGACTTCGAGGCAGGCCAGCGTCGCCGCGATCAGCGCAAAGCCGATCCAATCGACCTTCAGCCCGCCGGCGAGACGCTCTTCCCGTTCGCGTTCGAGCACTGCGGGTTCGTCGACGAACCAATGCACCAGCGCCAGCGAAGCGAGCCCGATCGGCACATTGATGAAGAAGATCCAATGCCAGGAGAAATTGTCGGTGATCCAGCCGCCGACCGTCGGTCCGACCGTCGGCGCGACGATGACGGCAACGCCGTACAGCGCGAAGGCCTGGCCGCGCCGTTGCGGCGGAAAGGTATCGGCGAGGATGGCCTGCTCGCTGGTCGGCATGCCGCCGCCGCCAAGACCCTGCAGGATGCGAAAGACAATGAGCGCGCTGAGGTTTGGCGCCAATCCGCAGAACAAGGAGCTGATCGTAAACAGCGCCACGCAGATCATGTAGAAGCGCTTGCGGCCGACGACATTCGACAGCCAGCCGCTTGCCGGCAGCACCACAGCGTTGGCGATGAGATAGGTCGTGACCACCCAAGTGCTCTCGTCGACGCTGGCCGCGAGGCTGCCGGCAATATAGCGCAGCGACACATTGGCGATGGCGGTGTCGAGCACCACCATGAAGGTGGCGATCGAGACGATGACCGCGACGAGCCAAGGGTTGCGATCGCCGGCCGCCGAACGGCTGGAATCCCAGCCTCTCGACCGCGACTGGTCGCTCATCGCACCTTGACCGTCGGAACGACCGACATGCCGGGGCCGAGCAGTACATCGGGGGGCTTGTTGAAGACGATCTTCACCGGCACGCGCTGCACGATCTTCACGTAGTTGCCGGTCGCATTTTCCGCCGGCAGCAGGCTGAACGCGGTGCCGCTGCCGGCTTGAACGCTGGCGACGTGACCCTCGAATGTTCGATCGGGGTAGGCGTCGATCTCGATACTGACGGACTGGCCCGGACGCATCAGGTCGAGTTGCGTCTCCTTAAAATTGGCTGTGACCCACACCTCGCGTGGTACGAACATCATCAGTGCCTGACCGACCGCAGCCCATGCGCCTTTAGCCGCGGTCAGCTGGGTGACGCGGCCGGCGACCGGCGCAGTAATGATGGTACGCGACAGATTGGTGGCGGCTTGCGCGAGCTGCGCTTGCGCGCTCTCCAGCTGCGCCTTGAGCACAGGATCCTGTTTCTCGGTGGCAATGGCGTTTGCCTGCGCCGCCGCGAATGTCGCCTGAGCCTGCAACAGGTTGGAATGATATTGCTGGGCCTGCTCGACGGTGGCCGTGCCCTGCTTGGCGAGCTGCTCGTAGCGATCGGCTTCCTGTTGCGCGAAGGTCAGCGCGGCTTGCGCCTGAGCTGCCTGCTTGTCCGCCTGAGCGATTTTGGCCTGCTGAGCGGCGATCTGGGCCTTGAGATCGTCGACAGTCGCTTGCGCCTGATCGCGTTGTGCGACGTAGTCGCGATCGTCGAGGCGGGCGAGCTCGGTGCCGGCCTCGACCAGCTGGTTGTCCGTCACCGGCACGTCGACGATGGCGGCGGCGACCTGGGCGCTGATTTGTACCGTGCGGGTGTCGATAAAGGCGTCGTCGGTCGATTCGTAGTTCCTGGCATGCAGCCACCACAACACGATTGCCAGGATGACGGCCGTTGAACCGAGAACGATGGCGGTCGCCAAGCCCCGGCGCTGGCGAATTCTGCCGAACAGCGAAGGCTTCTTCCTCACCCCGCCGGAAGCGGATTTCGCTCCCTGGCCGGGCGCCGAATCGGGGCGGCGTTCGTTATCGACACGTTGATCCATGACCAAGGCTTAAACGCTTGCCTGCCAAATGGGTTGCCGGCGGCGCTTTTTCAAACGCCCGTATGCCGTTTGGCTTTTACCCGGTAATGGCGATGCAGGCCAGTCAGGATGGGTTGCCGCGGATTGCCGCGGAGATCTTCTGCACGAACTCGTCGAGTTCGGCCGGATCGAGATCGCTAATGGCCCAGAAGTCGAGGCCTCCGGCCGACCAATGGCGCACATTGTAGCCCTGGACCGTCCGGTCGGTCACAGTGGCGTGCGCCGTGCCTAATCGTTGGGCGACGAACAGATTGATCACGTGCTTACGACGCTTGTAAACGACCGAGGCGACCGGTTCGCCGTCGATGTAATCGAGCCGGCCGCCCAGCAGCGTAAAGCCCTCGGCGGTGAGGTCGATCACCGGCGGTGCGACGTCGACCTTGCCGTCGAACCACGGCTTGACCGTATGCTGGTCGCTCGTTTCCACGTCCATCAGGTGGCCAGGCTGCAGCGAGCGGATATGCGCGGAGACTACCTCGTCGGCGACGGTCTGCTCGCGATCGCTGGTGAAGACGGTGAACACAACAGTGGCGGCAACCGCGGCGGAAAGCGCCGTGCCGACGGCAAAGCCGCCGAAGAAGGACCGGCGTGACGGCTGCAAGAATTGCTTCGGTCTGATGATTTCCGCCGATGCTTGCGCGGGGGGCACGGCTAGCATCGCCTCGATGCAGCTGCGCAGATGCGCTGGTGCCCGCTCTTTCAGGTCGGCTTTCGTCATCGCTTCACGCATGGCGCGGAACGCCTTGAGCTTCTCGGCGCAGCCGGCGCAACTTGCCACATGTGCCTCGACGTCGCGCGCATGCCCGGCGTCGAGCTCGCCGTCGATCAGCGCATGCAGCAGGACCTCGCATTCGGCGCAGTTCATGACACCGCTCCCGGGGTCGCGCTTTCGGCGCCATTCCAAGCCGAACGCAGCATCGAACGCGCGCGCGCAAGCCGCGACATCACCGTTCCCACCGGCACGCCGGCAACCTCGGCAATTTCCTGATACGACAATTCGTTGACCTCGCGCAGCACGATGGCTTCGCGGAACGGCTGCGGCAGCGCGGCGACGAGACGGCGGATGGTGTCGTCGTCCTGGCGGCGCAGCAGCGCGGCTTCGGGTGACGCCAACGGCTCCTGCCACAGCGGCGGCTGCGCCGATGCCGGCTCGTCATCGGCGTCATCGGCCGGCACGTCCTGCCTGCCGCGCCGCGCGAACTCGGCGTTGCAGACGTTCCTCAGTATTGCCAAGAGCCACGGTTTCATCGCCGGACCGCGATAGCTGTCAAAATGGCGCAACGCCCGCAGATAACATTCCTGCACCGCATCCTCGGCGTCGGCGGCGTTGCGCATCAGATAGCGCGCCAACGCGAATACGTCGTCGAGATAAGGCAACGCGGCGTCGCGAAAACGCCGCGCCTTGTCTTGTTCGGCATTCGCGTCGGCAGTCATCGTGTCGCGCATGGTGCCGCTGTGTAGTTCCTACTCCAGTTGGCGCGCAGGCATCGCCGCCTGGCATCGCTAGCCGTTTGGTTCTACCACGATCGTGCCCGTCATATGCGGATGAACGTAGCAGAAATATTTGTAGGTTCCCGGCGTGGTAAAGGTAAACGAATAGCTGTCGTCGGTGTCCAGCGCCTTCGATTTGGCAAAGGCGTTGTTGTCCGAAGCGATGCCGTGCGGGATGTCGTCCCTGTTCGTCCAGGTCACCGTGGTGCCGGCCTTCACCGTCAGCGTTTGTGGCGTGAAGGTGAAATTGTCGATCGCTATGGCGCCGGCGGCCGGCTGCGGCGTGGTTTGCGCGAAGCCCGGCAGCACGACCGCGGCAAGGAGACCCGCGGTCGCGGCGCCGAGCGCGGCCGCGACCAGCGCGCTGCGCATGGTATTCGATTGGGATTTTGCGACGGACATTGGCGCGCTCCTTTAGCTTTTCAACGGGCTGTCGATGATGGCAAGGCGCTGTTCGTTCTGCTTGAACGTGACGTTGGCAATGCCGAGCATCTTGCGCAGCTGGTCGTCCGGCACCTTCATCGGTCCGGGCGAGGGGCCTTGCCCCGGCGCCGGCTGCGGAAACGCCGTCGAGCGCGCGGTGTGGAAGGTGACGTTGCCTTCCACCTTTTGCATGACCTGATGGATATGGCCATTGAGCACGGTCACCGAGCCGAAGCGCTTGAGATAAGTTAGCGCCTGCGCCGAATCGTCGGTGCCCCAGCCCCATTCCGGATAGATCGTCCACAGCGGAATGTGGGCGAACAGAACGATCGGGGTCGATGCGGAGCGGCCTTTCAAATCGTCCTCGAGCCATTCGAGTTGCTTGGCGCCGAGGTCGCCCATGCCGCCGCCCTTGAGATCGAAGACGTTGACCAGGCCGACGAAGTGCACGCCGTTGGCGTCGAACGAGTACCAGCCGGCGCCCTTGGTGCCGCGGCCGTAGCGTTGCAGATAAAGCTTGCGGTCGGCGTCGAGAAAATCGTGCTCGCCGGGAACGTAATGCACATCGAGCCGGGCCTGCGAGATGATGCGGTCGGCATCGTCGAATTGCGAGTCCAGCGACAGATGGCTGATATCGCCGGTGTGGATCATGAAAGCTGGCTTTTGCGGCTGCGCATTGACCTTGGCAATGGCCTCTTCCAGGGTGCCGAGCGCATTCGGATTGGCCGGTTTGTCGAAGCCGACATGACTGTCGCTGATCTGCAGAAAGGTGAGGCCCTTGGCTTCGGCCGCCGCGGCTTCGCCCATGATTCCCAGCGAGTGGGGCACCCCGCCGGCAACGGTCCATAGCACCCCGGTGCCGACCCAAGTCATGCATTCCAGCACTTTGCGCCGGCTCGGGCCGTCGTCGCGATCGGATTCGCTCATTGTCGCTCTCCTCTGAAAGGCCGATGGCCACGAAACCACGATGGCCGTGGCGGCTTTTGCGGCTTCCGAGGACTTGATTGGGAAGGCCTGCGGTTTATTCCCGGGAGGGGCGCGAAAATTCAATGGGCGGTGGGACGGCGTCGCTGCTATACCCTCCCGGCCAACGAACTGCGCCGGGCGCGCCAGCAACGCGGAATTCATGCTGCAAGCGGCAGTCTCATCAGTCGAGACGCGGACTTCTTGGGTCGTCGCCAGCATGATCCTCGTGGTCATGGCGATCGCCTTCGGCGCGCCGTGGATCACCGTCGTGGCGCTCAAGGACATTGCCGCCGAGGTCGACGGCGAGCGCTCGGTTCCCGCCTTTGCCAGCGCGCTGATGTGGATCGGCTCTGGAGTCGGCGGCATCCTCATGGGCCGGATCGCCGAGCGGATCGGCGTGCGCTGGACCGTGATGTTCGGCGCGGCGATGATCGCGCTCGGGCTGGCGCTGTCGACTTTGGGTCCGTCCTGGCCGCTTTATATCGGCCACGGTCTGTTCATCGGCTTGATCGGCATCGGCGGCATCAATGCGCCGTCCTACGTCTATGTCAGCCGCTGGTTTGATCGCCGCCGCGGTTCGGCGCTGGCCTTGATTTCGAGCGGCGCGTATCTCGCCGGCGCGATCTGGCCGCCGATCTTTGCTCGCGCCATCGACTATGCGGGCTGGCGGCATACGATGCTGTATTACGCCGCCTTCGAGCTCCTCATTATCGCGCCGGCCGCCGCAGTGTTCCTGGAGCAGCCGCCGGACACGCCGCATCACGTTCTTCGTGCGGCTAAAGCGGTCGGGCCAAAGACGGTAATGGGCTGGCCGCCGAATTTGGTCTTTGGACTGCAGATGTGCGCGATCTTCACGTGCTGCATTCCGATGTCGATGCCGCAAGGCCATCTCGTGGCGTTTTGCACCGATCACGGCATCAGCGCTGCGCACGGCGCGGCCATGGTGTCTGTTCTCCTCGGTGCGGCATTTTTCAGCCGGCAGGTTTGGGGCGTGATCTCCGACCGGATCGGCGGGCTCTATACGATGCTCGCCGGCTCGGCGTGTCAGGCGCTCGGCATGCTGGCGTTTCTCTTGACGCAGAACGAAGCCGGCTTGTTCACGGTCGCGGCGCTGTTCGGGATGGGTTTTTCCGGTCTCGTTCCCGCCAATATCCTGGCCTCGCGCGAAATGTTTCCGGTCAACGACGCCTATTGGCGCATGCCGACGCTGCTGTTGTGCAGCGGCTTCGGCATGGCGGCCGGCGGCTGGATTGCCGGCGTGATCTACGATTATTTTGGCTTTTACGCGCCGGCGTTCGCCACCGGGCTCGGCGTCAATATTCTCAATTTCATGATCATCAGTGCGCTGGCATTGCGCCAGAGCCAGACCGCGCTGGCGTAACGGATGGCCGGAGCTGCGGGTTCAAATTGACGCGCTTGACCGGCGCGGCAGCCTTTGCCTCGACAGGTTTTGCGCGCGCCGCGCAGAAATCCTCCACCGCGGCGACGATGGCCGCGCTGGTGAGCGTACGGCGCTCGGGGCTGGCCAGCTGCAATTCCTCCTGGCGATTAACGATCGATCCGGCTTCGAGCAGCACCGCCGGCATGTGCGTCGCGCGCAGCACGATCAACTGGTCATAGCGGTAGACGCCGGCTTTGGCGTCGACAAGCTCGCGGCGGCGATGTCCCATCAGCGGCAGCGTGTAATGCGGCGTGTACTGCAAGCCGCGCGCCTCCAGCTCGTGGCCCAAAAATCTGCCGAACAGCAGGCTGCCGGCGCGATCCGGATTGTCGTTGGAGATGAAAATGGCGTAGCCGGGATAGTCGTCGTTGTAATGCTCGTCTTGACCGGCGTACTGCCAAGTCTGCAGCAGATTGTCCGGAACCGAGTCGTGATGAATGGCTATAAACAGATCGGCATGCATGGCGTTGGCGCGCGCCGCCCGTTCGAACAGTCCTCGCCAGGGCGCCGTCGTGGTGACGAGCAGCACCGCCTCGTTAAAGCCGGCGTCGCCGAGCGACTGCTTGACTTGTCGGGCAAGCTGAAGATTGAACGCGTATTCGGGAATTCCGCGCGCGCTCATCGCGCCCGGCACGTCGACGGTGTGACCGACGTCGATCACGACGCGAAATTTCGCCCGCTGGCACAGGTCCGGCTTGACCGCGGCCGGCGCCGGCTCCTCGCCGCGGGCCGCGGATGGCGCGGCAACCAGCAAGACCGCTGCGAGCAGGGCGCAGAACGTTAGTCCGGCATGCCGCAAGCCGATCATGAGGCGCGTCTTCATTCCTTCGTTACCACCATGTCGGATCGCGGACTTAATCGTGGAACCGAGTTTATACGCAAGCTTGCGCTTGTGCGAGGCGCGCTCCTGGCGTACCAAACCAGACGGCATTTGTTGGGCGGGGCTGGGTATTTTGATGGCGAGATTTGTCGGAATTTGCGTTGTCCTGTTTGTGCTTGCGGTCGGGCTCATCGTCGTGAACCAGCCGCAGGATATGGCGGCATTGTTCGAAGCCTTCCGCTCCGAGCCTCTGGCGCAGAAGCTTGCCTGGTTCCTGGCGGTCCTCATTCCACTGGCGCTGATCCCCTCGGCGCTTTGGCTCTGCGACGCGCTGCTGCGCCAACGCCGCGCTAACGAGGCGCTCGAATTGCGGCTCGGCGGCGTGCGCCAAGGCGCGCGCGAACTGACCAAGGCGCAGGTCGACGCCGACGCGTCGGTGCATCACCTCGCCCGCACCGATCCGGAAGGCGCCATCGGCGCGGTCGACGAGCGCCTGGCCAAGGCGGAGCGGGTGGCGCAGGTGCAGGACAGCCGCAACGAGATCGGCGATCTGCAGTCCCGCGTCGACGAATTGCGCGCGCGCCAGCAGGCTTTGCGCGAACGGCTCGTTCCGGTGCTGGAGAAAAGAAGAGCGATCGAACAGCTGTTCGCCGAGCTCGATGGCCGCGAGAACGACATCGAGCGGTCGCTTGCCGACATCGTCAGCGGCGACGACGCCACCGCGATCGAAGTGCGTCTGAACAATTTGATGGAATTCGTCCGCCGCAGCCACGAGCGCTGCGACGATATCGACGAGGCGTCGAAAACAATCGGCAGCCTGAAGGAGGATTTTGCCGGCTTGCGGACGCGGCTCAAGCCCCATGCGGCGGCGCAGGACGGCATCAAGCGCAGGATCAAGGATCTCGACGAGGCCCAGGATCGGTTGGCGGCGGATATCGAGACCTTGCAGCAGACGCCGCAGGGGACCATCGCCGAGCGCGTGCAGGCCTTTGCCGACGGCAAGAACAAGCTCGAAGACAGCGTGGCTAACCTGGAAATGCAATTGTCCCGGCTGTCGTCGTTGCGCACGGATGTCGAAAGCGTGTCGGCGAATTTCGATCGAGCGCTGGATATTGTTTCGACCTCCGCCGCTGGCGATGCCGAAACCCGACTTGCCGAGCTTTCGCAATTCGTCAAAGCCGCCCAAGCGCGGCTCGACGAGATCGAGCGCGGCGTGGCCGCTGCCGGCCAATTGCTGGTCAAGCTCGGCGACCTGCAAACCCGGCTCGCGCCGCTCGAAGCCAGCGACGGCGGCGTGGCCGACCTGATCGCGAAGCTCGCGGCTATTCGCGACCGTCTCATCGCCAAGATCGAAAGCATCGAGGCCGACGAGAACGGCGACCTGGCCACGCGGGTGAACAAGTTCGTCGAAACCAAAAAAGAACTCGAAAGCCGCGTTGCGACCGTCACCGAGCAATTTTCCAAGCTGGCGACAATCCGGAGCGACATCGCCGGCCTGTTCGACAAATTGTCGAACGCGGCCGACACGTCCTCGAACTGATGCGTGCGCCGGGCGCGAGCCCCGCATGACTTTGCCGCAGGTCAGGTTCCCGGCGGGGGCAGGTTTCTGCTTGCGGGCAGACAGCCGCTGGGGCAAATTCTCCGTCAATAAAAATCAAAGGGGCCCGGCCTTGTCGCCGAGCTTTGCCAAAACCGGGAGGATAGGCATGAAGCGCGCGTGCAGCGTCGCGGCGGTCGTTATAGCCGCATTCCTGATAGCATCACCGGCGCGGCTTAACGCTCAGAACGCCGTCAGCATCAAAGCCGACGCTATCGGCGGCGTCGTCACCGGGCCGCACGGTCCTGAGGCCGGGGTTTGGGTCATCGCCGAGACCCACGATTTTCCCACTCGCTACGCCAAAATCGTCGTCACCGACGACCAGGGTCGCTATGTCGTGCCCGACCTGCCTAAGGCCAAGTATCAGGTTTGGGTGCGCGGCTACGGCCTTGTCGATTCGGCCAAGGTCGATGCCGAACCCGGAAAGCACGTCAATCTGACCGCGGTGCCGGCGCCGAACGACGCGGCGGCGGCAAAATATTATCCGGCGATCTACTGGTTCGCGATGCTGAAAATCCCGGGCCAGGACCAGTTCGGCGGCAAGAGCGACATTCCGGACAATGTCACGCAGGTTGACTGGCTGACCGCGATCAAGAACCAGGCCTGCGTCGGCTGCCATCAGCTCGGTCAGCTGTCGACGCGGACCATTCCGACGGGGCTCGGCGAGTTCAAGAACGGCGAAGAGGCCTGGGAGCGGCGCGTGCAGGCCGGTCAGGCGTCTCCGCTGATGGTGAACGTGCTGGCCGGCAAATTCGGCGGCGTGCCGTTCAAATATTTCGGCGAATGGACGGACAGCATCGCCAACGGGGCGCTGCCGTTTGCCAAGCCGCCGCGGCCGCAAGGCATCGAGCGCAACGTCGTGATCACGGAGTGGGACTGGAGCGCACCCGACAAATATCTCCATGATCTGATCTCGACCGATAAGCGCAATCCGACCGTCAATGCTCACGGTCCGCTGTACGGCTCGACCGAATACGCCACGGATCACGAGCCGGTGCTCGATCCGAAGACCAACAAGGTCTCCTACGTCACGCCTCCGGAAGACGCCGATGTGCCGGAAGCCTTCGGGCCGGGCCATGCCGCTATCGAAAAGCCGCTAGCGGCATCGGCCTATTGGGGCATGCAGCAGATCTGGGACACCAAATTCGACAATCACAACGACATGCTCGACGCCAAGGGCAACGTCTGGATGACGGGAACCAATCACGCGCCCGGTACGCCGGCGTTCTGCCGCAAGGGCTCGGATAATCCATATGCCAAGGCGGTCCCGCTCGATTCCAACGAGCGCCAATTGGCGATGTACGATCCGAAAGCGAAGAAGTTCACCTTCATCGACACCTGCTTCGGCACCCATCATCTGCAGTTCGGCTTCGACAAGGACAACACGCTTTGGACGAGCGGCGCGGGCGTCGCCGGCTGGCTCGACACCAAAGTTTTCGAACAGACCGGCAGCGCCGAGAAGGCGCAGGGCTGGGCGCCGTTCGTGCTCGATACCATTGGTAACGGCAAGCTCGACGACTACACCGAGCCGGGCCAGCCGATGGATCCACACAAGGACATGCGCGTCGGCGGCTCCGGCACCTACGCGGTGATGCCAAACCCGGTCGACGGATCGATCTGGTACACCTGGGATGTGTTCGCCGGCAAAAGCGGCATTATCCGCTTCGATCCGAAGACCAAGCTGTCGGAAGTGTACAATATTCCGATGCCGGGCTTCGGCCCGCGCGGTGGCGATATCGACTCCAAGGGCGTAGTCTGGGTATCGCTCGCCAGCGGCCACCTTGGCAGCTTCGATCGCTCGAAATGCAAGGGCCCGCTCAACGGCCCGAAGGCGACCGGCGATCAGTGCCCCGAGGGCTGGACCTTCTACAAATATCCGGGACCGGGCTTTGCCGGCATCGGCGACAACTCGGCCGAGGCGAGCTACTACACCTGGGTCGACCAGCATAACGCGGTCGGTCTCGGCGACAACGTGCCGATCTCGACGGCAAACCTCAATGACGGGTTTGCCGCACTGGTCGACGGCAAGATGATGTCGCTGCGCGTTCCCTATCCGATGGGCTTCTATGCCAAGGGGCTCGATGCCCGCATCGACGATGCCACGGCCGGCTGGAAGGGCAGGGGGCTGTGGTCGGCGGAAGGCGACCGCACGCCGTGGCTGAAGGAAGGCGGCAAGGGTATGACGCCGATCGCCGTCCACATCC
>JASHOX010000074.1 GCA_030038415.1 Xanthobacteraceae bacterium | reverse complement strand
TGGACCCGCACGCTCCTGCCGGTCCGTGCGCGGAATAGAAAATCATGGCGTTCGGCGGCGAAACAACGCCGCCGACCGGCGGATTCGCAGCGTCTTGGCCATAAGCAGGCCCGGCGTGCAAAACCGCCAACAAAGCCGCGACGATGAAGAGCGCGCTGATCACACTCGAGCGATACATTTCTACACCGGCAAATTATCGTGCTTCCTTGGCGGCAGCTCCACCGTCTTGGTGCGCAGCATCGCCAGCGCGCGCGCGATGCGGGACCGCGTGGCGTGCGGCATGATGACGTCGTCGATATAGCCGCGCTCGGCGGCGATGAACGGCGACAGAAAGCGCTCCTCGTATTCCTTGGTGCGCGCGGCGATCTTGCCGGGGTCGCCGATGTCGGCGCGGAAGATGATCTCGACCGCGCCCTTCGCCCCCATCACCGCGATCTGCGCCGTCGGCCAGGCGTAATTGACGTCGCCGCCAATGTGCTTACTTGCCATCACGTCGTAAGCGCCGCCGAAGGCTTTCCGCGTGATCACGGTGACGAGCGGCACCGTGCATTGCGAATAGGCGAACAGGAGTTTGGCGCCGTGCTTGATTAGTCCGCCATATTCCTGCGCGGTGCCGGGCAAAAAGCCCGGCACGTCGACGAAGGTGACGATCGGGATGTTGAAGGCATCACAAAAACGAACAAAGCGCGCCGCCTTGCGGCTGGCGTCGCTATCGAGCACGCCGGCAAGCACCATCGGCTGGTTAGCAACAAAACCCACGGTGCGGCCGGCGATGCGGCCGAAGCCGGTGACGATGTTGCGGGCAAAGGCTTCGGACAATTCGAAGAAGTCGCCCTCGTCGACGACCTTCAGGATCAGTTCCTTGATGTCGTAAGGCTTGTTGGGGTTGTCGGGCACCAAACTGTCGAGCGACGGCTCGATGCGCTCGACATCGTCGAACGACGGCCATCCCGGCACGCCCGATGTCGCATTGGCGGGGAGGAAGTCGATCAGCCGGCGCATCTGCAGCAGCGTCTCGACGTCGTTGTCGTAAGCGCCGTCGGCGATCGAACTTTTGGTGGCATGCACCGAGGCGCCGCCGAGTTCCTCGGCGGTGACGATCTCGTTGGTCACGGTTTTGACCACGTCGGGGCCGGTGACGAACATGTAGCTCGTGTCGCGCACCATGAAGATAAAATCGGTCATCGCCGGCGAATAGACGTCGCCGCCGGCGCACGGGCCCATGATCACCGAAATCTGCGGGATGACGCCCGAGGCAATGACGTTCCTTTTGAACACTTCGCCGTAGCCGCCGAGCGCGGCGACGCCTTCCTGAATGCGGGCGCCGCCGGCGTCGAACAGGCCGATGATCGGGGCGCGGGCGCGCATCGCCATGTCCTGGATTTTGATGATCTTGGCCGCGTGCGTCTCCGACAGCGAGCCGCCGAATACGGTAAAATCCTTGGCGAAGGCGAACACGGTGCGGCCGTTCACCGTGCCGAAGCCGGTGACCACGCCGTCGCCGGCGATGTGGCTCTTCTCCATGCCGAAATCGGTGGAGCGGTGCTCGACGAACATATCGAGCTCCTCGAACGAGCCGCGGTCCATGAGGAGTTCGATGCGCTCGCGGGCGGTGAGTTTGCCCCGCTTGTGCTGCGCCTCGATACGGGCCGCCCCGCCGCCGGCGCGCGCGTTGGCGCGGCGCTCGTCGAGTCTGTCGAGAATGTCTTTCATACCAGGGCTCGGGAGTTCGGCATTCAGTAATCAGACATCAGCAATAGCAAGAGCCGGGCCAAGCGTCATCTCCCGGCCCAATCTCCTCATCCTGAGGTGGCTGCGAAGCGGCCCTCGAAGGATGCTGCCGAGGCGCTCGGGCCGTCGCCCTTCGAGGCTCCCCCCGATCAAGTCGGGGGTCGCACCTCAGGGTGACGGGGCTTAAGTCCCGCCTGGAGGATCACTTTGGGGTCCCTAGACACACCCCGCGCGACCTGCTGCGATAGCGAAGAAAATGAGGAGGCGCCCGCGATGATCATCGATTCCCAGGTCCACGCCTACGAAGCCAATACGCCGAAGCGGCCGTGGCATAACGTGCCGAACTGGCCGCCGCATGCCACCGGCGACGAGATGGTCGCGGCGATGGACAAGGTCGGCGTCGATGGCGCCATCTTCATCTCGGCTTTCGGGCTGTACCGCTACGATGCAAGCTATGCGGTGGAGGTACAGCGCGCCCATCCGGACAAGTTCGCGCTCGTCAAGCCGGTCGATCCCGACGATCCGGCCGTGGACGACGTCATCGCCGAATGGAAGAAGACGCCGGGAACGGTCGGCATCCGCATCATGCTGACCAGGGAGCCGGGCCGCGACCGCGACCCGAGCCATCCGGGGCTCACCCGCATCGCCCGCTCGGCGGTCAAGCACGACTTTCCGGTCAACCTCCTCTGCTGGGGCAATCTCGATGCCGGCACCGCGCTGATCGACCACCACCCCGACACCCGCTTTATCATCGACCACTTGGGGATTCTGCAGCCGCGCACGCCGCCGGCGCCGCCGCAACCGTGGGCCGATCTGCCGAAGGTGCTGGAGCTTGCCAAGCGCAAGAACGCGGTGATCAAGGTGAGCGGCGCCTGCACGCTGTCGCAAAAGCCCTATCCGTTCCCGGACATCTGGGATCCGCTTCAGCGCGTGTTCGATGCCTGGGGCCTGGAGCGCTGCCTGTGGGGCACCGACTGGACCCGCGCCTTCGCCGTCGTCAATTACGAGCAGGCGGTCGAGCCGTTTCTCAAGACCGACCGCTTGACTGACAGCGAGCGCGACATGCTCATGCGCGGCGCTACGGCGAAAGCCTATCGCTGGGAGCCGAAGAAAAGATAGCCTCCCGCCCCGCGTAGCGGGGAGGGGCGACCGCACGAAGTGCGGTGGGAGGGGCGCGAGCATCGACGCTCCTCTTGCGACGAAAGCGAAGCGTCGAGTCACGCGCCTCCTCCACCATGCTTCGCATGGTCCCCCTTGCATGTTCGGCAGACCGAATCGGCGCAAGCTGAGAGGTGCGTCGAGGCCGGTGGCCACCGGCCCCGACGCGGATCGGCGGGACCGCTATTCCCCCTGGGTGTCTGGCACCGTGGGGAAGCATGGTCCGTCGGTCCTTCGGCTCTTGTCCTCAACAGATGATAGGGAGC
>JASHOX010000073.1 GCA_030038415.1 Xanthobacteraceae bacterium | reverse complement strand
GATTCACGAGGTGCTGGAATAATTTATCCCCGCCGATGGATACTGCAGCGCGGTGCATCTGTGTGCAATGCACAATTTCCTTGACTCCGCCGCAAAAGGGGCCAGTAATTCACAAAATAGTCATCCTCGGCTCGGTTGAGATTCGGTGAGTGAATGCGCCATCAAGCGGCTCATACCGCGTCAAGTCTGCCTTCGCTGATGATGCCCTGCCCGGTCTGCGCGGGGCGCATGGTCTTCACCGCCCGCCACCCGATCTCCGCCGACGTCGAAGACACCGTTTATGCCTGCCGCCGCTGCGGCGCCGAACTGATCCGCACCGCAATGCGCAACGCGGCCAAGCCCGACACCGATAAGACCTCCGAAGCGGCGTGACGCTTCAACTCAATCGCATCTGCGTCAGCATCGCGCGGCCCAACAGGCCGTAAGGGTTGGCCAGCGTCTCCAGCATTTCGAAGTGGTTGTAGCCCTCGCCGACGAGAAGCTCGACCGGTTTGCCGGCGGCCTTTACCGCCGCGGCGAAGTCGCGGGTCTGGCGCTGAAACTCCGGCGTCTCGCAGGTGCCGTGCGCGACGACGAGCGGCGTATGCAGGCCGTCGAGATGCCGCCGGGCGCTGAGCTTTTCGACCATGGCGTCGGTGAATTTGACATAGGCCGAGCGCTTCGACAGGCGCACCGGCACAAGATCGTACATGCCGCTCGCCAGTAGCGCGCCCTTGCAAAAATTCTCCGGCAGGCCTTGCTCGCGCCAGCCCAAGGTCAGCGCGCAGCCGGCAAGATGCGAACCCGACGAATGCGCCGAAATGTAAAACCGCTCGCGGTCGCCGCCGAAATTTTCCGCATTGCGCCAGGTCCAGGCGATGGCGCGGCAAACTTGTTCGTACATCGGCAACAGGTCGCCGCCGGCCTGATCGACATTGATGAAGTCGATGAAGACCGCATGCGCGCCGGCGCGAACAAGCGGCTCGGCTTGCAGCGCGTAATCGGCCGCCTTGTTGCGGCGCCAAGCGCCGCCATGGACGAACAGATTAATCGGCGCATTCGGCGTGGCGCCGCGGAAAATATCGAGCTGCTCGTATTCGCTCGGTCCGTAGGCGACGCGCTGCGGCGGTCCGAGGATCGCGCGCGCCCGCTCGCTGGCGGCGATGCGGCGGGCGACGACCTGATCGCGGTTCGGCGCATAGACCGCCTGATCGTAGGCGTCGTCGAGCGCCTCCTGGTCCATATCGAGCCAAACGATCGGCCCTCTGGCTTTGGCGGACGCGGGCGCCGCCGTGATCGTAGTCATTCGTCAGCCTTTCCTTCGCTCGCCCAAGTCCTTTCCTTGCAAATCCCTGGGTCTGCGGCAAAGCTTAGCGCAAAATCGACCCGGTTAGCCCCTGAGCCAAAACACGATCTGCGGCCGGCCTTGGTGGCTTGCGCGAGCCTGGCAAGGCGAAGCCGGCCGGCGCTATCCCGGTCACGGGTTTGTCGCAGAATCCGGCGGTATTTTTACCGAAATTTCGAATGACCGACTTAATCGACGGACAACGGGTCCTCCGTACAAGTACGGGGGTCGGCACACGGAGGAACCATTCATGACGACGCTCATTCGGCGTTTTCTGCAAGACGACAAAGGCGCAACCGCCATCGAATACGGCCTGATTGCAGCGGGGATCTCCGTCGCGATCATCCTGGCGGTGCAGACCCTCGGCACCAACCTGAACACGACCTTCTCGTCGGTTTCGAGCGCGCTCAAGTAAGCTCCCAGCGACGGCACCTGCAAAAGCCTCGGCCTGCGGCCGGGGCTTTTTTATTGCTTGCAGCGGCAAAGTGGAAACGTCGTTAGCCCAAGTTTAATTGCTGAAATCGTTAGCCCAGGTTTAATTCCTTGAAGAAGTCGTTGCCCTTGTCGTCGATGACGATGAAGGCGGGGAAGTCGACCACTTCGATGCGCCAGATCGCCTCCATGCCGAGTTCGGGATATTCCAGCGTCTCGACCTTCTTGATGCAGTGCTCGGCGAGGTTGGCGGCGGCGCCGCCGATCGAGGCGAGATAGAAGCCGCCGTGCTTCTTGCAGGCCTCGCGCACCGCGGCCGAGCGGTTGCCTTTGGCCAGCATCACCATCGAGCCGCCGGCGGCCTGGAAATCCTCGACGAAGGAATCCATCCGTCCGGCCGTGGTGGGGCCGAAGGCGCCGGAGGCGTAACCGGCCGGCGTCTTGGCCGGGCCCGCATAATAGACCGGATGGTTCTTGAAATAATCCGGCAGCCCCTGCCCTTTCTCCAGCCGCTCGCGCAACTTGGCATGCGCCAGATCGCGCGCCACGATCATCGGGCCTGAGAGCGACAGCCGGATCTTGATCGGATATTTCGAAAGCTGCGCCAGGATTTCTTTCATCGGCTTGTTGAGGTCGATCTTCACCACCGCGCCGCCGAGCTTTGCTTCGTCGACTTCCGGCAGATATTTCGCCGGATTGTGCTCGAGCTCTTCCAGGAACACGCCGTCCTTGGTGATCTTGCCGAGCGCCTGCCTGTCCGCGGAACACGACACGCCAAGTCCTATGGGTAATGAGGCGCCGTGGCGCGGCAGCCGGATCACGCGCACGTCGTGGCAGAAATATTTGCCGCCGAATTGCGCGCCCACCCCGAGCGACTGCGTCATCTTCTGGATCTCGCGCTCCATCTCCTTGTCACGAAACGCGTGGCCGTCCTCGGAGCCATGCTCGGGCAGCGTGTCGTAATATTTTGTCGAGGCGAACTTCACCGTCTTCATGGTCAATTCGGCCGAAGTGCCGCCGATGACGATGGCGAGATGGTACGGCGGGCAGGCCGCGGTGCCGAGCGTCAGCACTTTTTCTTTCAGGAAGGCGAGCATGCGCTCTCGGGTGAGGATCGACGGCGTCGCCTGGAACAGAAACGATTTGTTGGCCGAGCCGCCGCCTTTGGCGATGAACAAGAACTTGTAGGCCTGGTCGGCGTCACCGTGGCTCTCGGCGTAAAGCTCGACCTGCGCCGGCATGTTCGAGCGGGTGTTCTTCTCCTCGAACATCGAAATGGGCGCGAGCTGCGAATAGCGCAGATTGCGTTTCAGATACGCGTCGCGCGCGCCCTCGGCGAGCGCCGCCTCGTCGTCGCCGTCGGTCCAAATGAGCCGACCCTTCTTGCCCATGACGATCGCGGTGCCGGTGTTCTGGCACATCGGCAGCACGCCGCCCGCGGCGATATTGGCGTTCTTGAGAAAATCGTAGGCGACGAATTTGTCGTTGTCCGATGCCTCCGGGTCCTCGACGATATGTTTGAGCGAGGCGAGATGCGCGGGGCGCAGCAGATGGTTGATGTCGGTGAAGGCAGCTTCGGCCAGAACCCGCAAGGCCTCGCGTGGCACCACCAGCACCTCTTCGCCCAGCACCTTTTCGACGCGCAACCCGTCGGCGGAGATTTTGCGGTACGGCGTCTCGTCCTTGCCGAGCGGAAACAGCGGCGTGTGCTTATACGGCGGCGTTGGATGGGTGGTCAGGGGGGCGTTCATGGGGATTTCTCTTTCTTCTTAGAGATTAGCTTTTTCCGCGCGTTCTTTTTGTTAGCCTTTACTGCGTCAAGCTCCGCGAGGTCGTGAAACAGATCAGGTAATCCGATTACACCACGGGCTCCAGAAGATACTTTTAGCGGCTGCAAAGATTGCATCTTAAAGCAGGCTTCGATGTTCAAAATCGTGTCGTACAGAACTGAATGTAGAATCTTCATTTCCTTAGCACGTGCTGCAATGAATTCATCGAGATGGTCGAGCGTAACGATATCTATTGTCGTTATAAATTGACGAGATGACGCTCCGCGCCAATGGCATCGGATACGCTTTCGCTCGATCAATTGAATATCGTTTTCTTTTTCGTCGAAATACGCCTCATATAATTGACCCTCTACGACCACTACGGGGAATACTAAGATTCCCAATTGTCCCATAGTTGCTGGTTTTGTTTTTCGATCGCCGCGCGTGGCCAAAAGAATGGATAACTCTGATGCCGCTGCAACGGCGGAATAGAATAGATCAAGACCTTTCGAAAAGGCTTGGCGGCCACCAAAACCGGGGCGAGCCGGTGTATAAAAAAAGTCGAGCGAATGGAGATCGGCATTGCCTGCCACAGTCCAGATGGCGGCCTCCCCTAGCATGTTGCCGATGGTCTGCGCCGCGCAAGCCGTTGAGCCCATAGGTCCGCCAGCGTCCGTGAAAACGATCCACGGCTTGTCCTTCGACCATTTGCATTCCAACGCGTGCTCAATACGAACGATGTAGTTGCTTGAGCGATAGTCCGCGGAAGCTATGACGTCGATTTCTCTGGGGGTTTCAGTTTTACTATCTCGAACATGAAATCCTTGCCAAACACGAAAACCGTGACGACGACAAATGTTCGCTGCTCTAAACTCAGTCGGATAACCCTGCTCCCCCAACCACTGTTTGACTTTGTCATGCAATTTAGGGCCAGTTGGCAGCGATTTTTGCTCGTCATTGGGCATAGTTCGGTCCATCGGCGCCACGGCAATGCCTATAGCGTAGCGTAGTCAGCCGTGGGGCGCTGTAAAAGAACAAAGTGTAGGGTGAGAGAAGCGAAGCTTTCAGCGTCATGCCCGCGCTTGTCGGGGGCATCCACGTCTTACCTAGCGGCAAGAAAGACGTGGATGGCCGGAACAAGTCCGGCCATGACGGCTCTTGCGGCTACCGATGCTGTCGACGCGCTCCTAAGCCCGTCGCCGCAACCGCCGCTGCGCCCAATAAGCGATCAGGCAGAGCGCAATCGCCAGCGCGTTCCAGAATTCCGCATAGAGCGTGATTTCCGCCAGCGGGTCGAGAGTGCCGGCGAAGCTGGCTTGCCATTGCACCCAGTGGTGGACGACGCGGAGAGCATTCAAGCCTTGCAGCAGGCAGAACAGGGCGGCGAGATAGAGCAGCACCACGAAGACCCAGCCGAACATGCGGAATTGCTTGGCTTGATCCGGCAGCCCGGCCCAGGGCGAGGATGGATCGCGCTTTTCCGGCAGCACGCCGATCCGCGCGCGCGCAGTGAGCCATGCGGCCAGGATCAAAGCGGCCGCGCCGATAGCGGCGACGATGAGCGTTGCGGTCAGCACGTCCATGGCGCGGCGGTCCCTCCGCCGCGGCATTCTAATCGGGAGCGGAACGCGACGCTAATTCATCCCGCCCCGCGATAGCGGGGAGGGGGGACCGCACGAAGTGCGGTGGGAGGGGCGCGAGCATCGACGCTCCTCTTGCGACGAAAGCGAAGCGTCGAGTCACGCGCCCCCTCCACCATGCTTCGCATGGTCCCCCTTGCATGTTCGGCAGACCGAATCGGCGCAAGCTGAGAGGTGCGTCGAGGCCGGTGGCCACCGGCCCCGACGCGGATCGGCGGGACCGCTATTCCCCCTGGGTGTCTGGCACCGTGGGGAAGCATGGTCCGTCGGTCCTTCGGCTCTTGTCCTCAACAGATGATAGGGAGC
>JASHOX010000072.1 GCA_030038415.1 Xanthobacteraceae bacterium | reverse complement strand
GCGCGCGGCGCGAGGAAACGACATCAATGGAAGCGGCGTCGCTCGGCCGCACGACAGCATGAACGCGCAACAACTCCTAGCCGAAATCTCCGACTATTGCCGCCAGAGCGGGCTCGCCGAATCCACCTTCGGCCGCCGCGCCGTCAACGACGGCAAGCTCGCGGCGCGGCTGCGCAACGGCGGCCGCATCACCACCGACACGCTTGACCGCATCCACGGCTTCATGGCGGCACATCCAGCGCTAGGCGAGCGGCCGGCGATCATCGAGCGAGCGCGCGAGCCGCGGCCGACCCCGGCGCTGGCGCCCGCGGCGCCGCTCACGCCGGGCGACCCGCAGCGCAACTTCCGCTTCTTCGACAACCGGCAAAAATATCTCCTCTTCGTCAACACCTGCAGCGAGAAGTGGGAGGTCGCGCACCGCGTGTCCGAGGAACTGGCGCATATCCATCCTCACCCGCCGGCGGTGCGCATCTTCGACGCCGGCGTCGGCGACGGCTCGGTGCTGACCCGGGTGATGCGCGCCGCCCACGATCGCTTCACCCACATGCCGTTCTACGTCGTCGGCAAGGAGATTTCGCTCGAAGACGTCCGCCTTACGCTGCAGAAAATGTCGGACCGCTTCTTCGAGCACCCGGCGACGGTTCTGGTGCTGACCAATCTCGCTTATGCCGACGCGCCGTGGCTGCACGTCAAATCGCTCAACGCGGCGTCGAGCCTGGTTTGGCATGAGCTACCCTTGTTGGGCAATTCCGCGCACCGTTTCGAGCAACAAATCATCAACCTCGAGCCGTTCTTGGCGCAGAACTGGAAAGCCGGAGTCTCGCCGCGCACCGGCAATCCGATGTATGAGCGGCCGGTGGTGCTCGTCATCTATCGCGACGACCATCGCTTCCTACTCGATCCGATCATTCCGAGGGCCGGCGGCACCCGCGCCGACTACGATCTCGTCATCGCTTCGCAGCCGTATCGCGCCCGCGCCCCGCTGGAATTCAAGGCCAAGCGCGTGATCGCGCCGCTCGCCCGCGCGCTCGGACCCGGCGGCAGGCTGATCGCCATCCATTCGCATGGCCACGATCCCGGCATGGAAATCATCCAAAGAGTCTGGCCAGACGACCAGCCGTTCATCCATGACCGCCACGGCATTCTCAAAGCAGTCAAGCATGAATTGGGTCCGGCGGGCCGCGATCTTAACTTCAACGCCTATGCTGACAACCGCTCGCTGTTCCGCTACGACATGCATACGCTGCCGTCGGAAATCTCCGAATCGATCGGCACCTCGACGCTGTTCGCCGCCTGGAACGCGGCGATCTATGTGGCGCAGGTCGAGGACGACCGCGTGGCGAAGGCCGCCGCCGACGGCAGCTATATCGATGCCACCCGCGCGGTGCTGCGCGAGCGCGGCGGCTTGTGGTTCTTCGATGAGAGCTACGTGATCTCGCGCCGACGGGATTGAGCAAGCCGATTTAGTTGCCGATGAAGACGCGTGCTCCGGTCGCGGAACGGACGCGATGCGCCGGCTCTGCGTCGTCCGCCGCGTGCCAACTCATGCCCGCGAGCGAGCACATGCACCGGGCCATTGTCCTGATGCTCGATCGTCAATTCACCGGCGGCGACGTAAACGACATGGCCCTTCGCACACCAACGGTCGGCGACATAGCCGGGCGCATAGTCGACCGTGCGCAGCCGGACGTCGCCGATCTGGCGCGTGCGCGCGCGAGCAGTTCCAGCGGCGCCAGGAATGGTGACCGCCGGTGTGCGTGCCCAGTCGGTCACGGCTTCGGGCAGATGCATTAGTTTCACGGCTCGTTCCGCCACCTCGGCGCCCGACGATAGCGATTTCCGCCGGCAAATGCGAAAGGCAGTCGGTTCCCTTGCCTGCATTTCGCCGGCCTCCCCCATCGCCCCAGGTAGGGTTAGAATGGCTTCGCGGATGAACGGAGCCAGGCATGCTGTTCGTCGTCCACGCCCTCGACAAGAAAGGCATTCTGCCGACGCGGGCCAAGCATTACCGCGACCATCGCATTCATCTCGACAAATCCGCAGACCACGCCGTCGACGTGGTGACCGCCGGCACGCTGGTTGCCGACGACGGCGAGACGCCGGTCGGCAGTATTTTCGTTATCGACGCCGCCGACCGCGCCGCGGTCGATGCGTTCACCAAGAGCGATCCCTATCACGTCAACGGCGTCTGGGAGCGCGTCGCCATCCACCGCTACAACAAGAAGCGCGGCACGCCGATTCCAAGCCGGCGCTAAAGCGTCTCGGGCCGTGGTATAGGAGTTCACACGCTCATTCAGGGGGAGGACGGCATGCTCACCGTCGCCAAATTGCTTCTGACGCTCACCGTAATCGGCTATGCGCTGGTCACGATCAAGGCGGATTTCAACAAAACTCACGCCACCAATCCCAAATGGACCCCGCACGCGCGCTTCCACGTCGTCTGGCAAATTCTGTCCTATTCGGGCGTCGGGCTCGTCGCGCTTTATTTAATCTGGATCGACGGGCCCAATCCGATCGAGCGGCTTTATCTTGCAGTGGCTATCAGCGCTGCGATCTACGGCGCGTTTTTCGCCGCAGTGTTGACGCGACCGATGTTCGGCGGCGCGCTGTACGACGACAACGGCTATCGGCCGTTTCATCCGCCCATGGGACCAAAAACCTGGCGCTGGGACGTCAACGTCACCGCATTCACGGTGCTGTCGGCGATCTGGGGCGCCGGCGTCGCCGCGGTGCTGGCGGCGTAAGTCTTGGTTACGCCGATGCAGGCAAGCGCATCTTCTCCCTTAACCCCATCCGCTCCAGCCGGCCGATCACCTCGTCGCAGAAATACGGCAGCTCGTCGAGATAATTGACCAGCGAGATGGCGATGCCGGTGAGCCCAGCCTTGCTCAGATCGGCAAGCTGCGCCGCCACGTGATCGGGATCGCCGACGATCGGCAGCCCGCCCATGCCTTGGGCATAGCCGGAGCGCTGTTTGAGAAATTCCTCCATCGGCACGGTCTGCGGCGTGATGTCCTTCATCGCCAATATGCTGTCGACGGCATTCCAGTCGGCGCGTTCCACAATGCAGTGATGGAAATACTCCTCGGCCTCCTTCTTGGTCGGTCGGCAGGTGACGACGCCGACGGTGTAACAGCCGATCTCGCGGCCTTGCGCGACGGCCGCCTCCTTGGCCCGGCGCACCCGCGCCGCGGTTTCCTCAAGCGAGGTGCGCGAGGCCTGCAGGAAAAAAGCGTCGCAATTCTTCACCGCAAACGCCTGGCCGGTCGCCGAGGCGCCGGCATTCATGATCACCGGGCGGGTGCCGCCGTAAGGCTTCGGCTTGCCCTTGATCCCCTTCATGTGCAGGTATTTGCCGTCGAAATCGAAATTCTCGCGGTCCGACCAGATCAGCTTGATGACGTCGATCCATTCCTGCGCGTAGTCGTAACGGTCTTCGTGGGCGCGCTGCTCGACGCCGAACATGTCGAACTCGCCCTCGTTCCAGCCGACCACGATGTTGAGCCCGAAGCGGCCCTCGCCGACGTGATCGGCGGTAACCATCTCCTTGGCCGCCACCACTGGATTGAAGATCGGCGCGTGCACGGTGCCGAACACGGTGATGCGCCTGGTGGCGCCGAGGAGTCCGGTCGCCCAAGTGATCGTTTCCAGCGTCGTGCCCTGGTAGTCGGTATCGCCGCCGTAGCCCTTCCAGCGCCCGATCGGCAGCAGGAAATCGATGCCGGCCTCGTCCGACATGACCGCGAGCTTCTTGTTGTCGGGCCAGCTGCCGGACCAGCGCTCGGGCACCAGCGTCACCGCGCGGCCGGACGAGCAATTGGCGCCGAACAAGCCGATCTGCAATTTATTGTTGCCGTGCATGGCAAGGCGCGAAACCAGCGAAGGCGATGGAGCGTGCATCAGTGCCACAGTTTCTTGGTTGCGATATCGGCGCCTTGACGCAGCGCCTTGAACTTCTCCCAGACCACGGTCTCGTGGACCTCGGTCCGGTATAAAGCCTGCGAAGAGAAGCCGCAATCGGCGGCGGCGATGACGTTTTCCCGGCCCACCAGATTGGCAAAGCGCAGGATGCGCTCGGCGATCAACTCCGGATGCTCGACGATATTGCTGGCATGGGTGATCATGCCCGGGCAAAGCACCTTGCCGTCCGGGACTTTGACACGTTCGAACAGATGATATTCATGCTCGTGCCGCGGATTGGCGGCTTCGAAGCTGTACGAGCCGGCATTGATCTTCAGCACATATTCGATGATGTCGGCCAACGCTGCCTCGTAAAGCCGCGGGCCTTCGTTGATGCCGTAACAGGTATGAAAGCGCACGCGCTCGGGCGGGATGCCTTTGAGTGCGGTGTTGGTGGCCTCGACGTAGATTTCGGCGCGGCGCTGCATCTGCGCGCTGTCGAGATCCGGTTCGAAAAAAATATCCGGCAGGAACGGATCGTCAATCTGCACCAGAATGCCGGCGTCGGCGATGGCGCGATATTCCTTGCCAAGCTCGACCGCCAACGCATGAAAATACTCCTCATCGGTCTTGTAATATTCGTTCAAACCGACGCCGGACGCCGCGGTGGCAGGCAGGAAGACATGGTGATCGGGAACGCCGGTGGCAACCGCCGCGTTTTTGACGTTGGCGAGATCGCGCTGCACGAATCTCTCGCCGCGATATTTTACGGGACCCACGCAGACTACCGGCGCCAGCGTGACAATGGCGCCGCCCATCATCGCGGTCTTGAAATATTCCTTGTAATAGTCGGGAAAGGCGGCGACCTCCCGGACGAACAGTTTCATTTTCTGGCCCGGCCTCGCCTCGAAGCCTTCGAGCCGTTCCTGGATGTAAGTGAAGAAGCCGGGTTTTGAGAATTCGCCGTCGGTGACAATCTCGATGCCGCAGTCGACCTGCTTGCGCACCACCTCGTTCACCGACCGCGCCAGCAGCGCCTCGAATTTCTTCTCGTCAAACGGCTGACCGGTGAATTTCGCTTTCATCAGATCAAGGAGCGCATGCGGCCGCGGCAGGCTGCCGATATGGGTGGTCTGGATGTGGTCGGTGTTCTGCTGCAGCGTCATGGCGTTCCGTCCCGTCGATGGTTCTTGTTCTATGGCTCTCGTTCGGCCGGGCGGTGCTACCGGGCGCGCGAAAATCAATCGATCCTACACCGAAAACAATTGAGGGTGGTGCTCCGGGGCGAGCTGGCGACGCACCGCCTCGATGTCTCCCAGCACCCAAAGCTCCGCGATCATGTCGCCCTCGAACTTGAAGAAGGCCGCGCCGCTCCATTCGATTTCACGACCGGTAGCTGAAATGCCGAAGAACTTTCCCCGGTGGATGCCGCGAAAGCGCATCCTTGCCGCGGCGCGATCGTCCGTCGCGATCAACTCCTCGATGATGCAGGTGAAGTCTTGCAGCGCCGCATGTACCGCGCGCAAGTAAGCGATGAACCCGCCCGGCCCACGCAATTCGGGACCAAGCGAGGCACGAAAGCGGAAAGCCGGACTGAGAATTTTCCACGCCTCGGCTTCATCCGCCCGATTCCAGACCTGATGATAAAAGCGCTCGACAAGTTCGCCCGGTGTCGATGTCATCAAACCTCCCTTGCCTCGTCCGGCAGTCACTTTAGACCGCGCCATTGCAGCTGTCTTTCGTCATTGCCTCGGGGGCGATGCCGAGATTGACTCCGCTTTTGGATTCTGCAGTTCCTGTGCAATGTGTGGCTAAACTGCAAACCGAAATGCCCGCCCCCACCCTCCTCTCCCCCTTCACCCTCGGCCCCTTGCAGCTTCCCAACCGCGTGGTGATGGCGCCGATGACGCGCAATCGTGCCGGGCCGGGCAATGTGCCGGGGCCGCTCAATGCCACCTATTACGCGCAGCGGGCGGGCGCTGGCCTGATCGTCAGCGAGGCGACGCAGGTGTCGCCGCAAGGTCAGGGCTATCCCGGCACACCCGGCATTCACTCCGCCGAGCAGGTTGAAGGCTGGAAGCTCGTCACCGATGCGGTGCATCGCGCCGGCGGGCGGATTTTTCTGCAGCTTTGGCATGTGGGGCGGATTTCACATCCGTCGCTGCAGCCGAACGGCGCGCTGCCGGTGGCGCCGTCGGCGATGGCGCCAGCGGGCCAAGCCTGGACGCTCGACGGCATGAAGCCTTACGTCACGCCGCACGCGCTCGAGCTGGGCGAGATTGCCGGTATCGTCGAGGATTTCCGCCACGGCGCGCGCAACGCGCGCGCGGCCGGCTTCGACGGCGTCGAACTGCATGGCGCCAACGGCTATCTGATCGATCAGTTCCTGCGAGACGGCACCAACCGGCGCAGCGACCGCTACGGCGGCAGCGTGCAAAACCGCGCTCGCTTCCTCGTTGAGGTGACCGAGGCGATCGTCGCCGAATGGGGCGGCGAGCTTGTCGGCGTGCGTTTGTCGCCGACCAATCCCTATAACGACATTGCCGACGGCAATCCGGCCGCGACTTTTGCCACGGCGGTCGGCGCGCTAGCACGGTTGGGGCTCGCCTATCTGCATATCGTCGAACCCGCCGCGGGCGATCCTGTGGCCGCGGGCGAGATGCCGGACATAAAATATTTCCGCAAAATTTGGCGCGGCGTGCTGATCGGCAACAAAGGCTACGATTTCACGCGCGCCGATGCCGCGATCCGCGATGGCACCGCCGATCTGGTCTCGTTCGCGACGCTCTATCTGGCCAATCCCGATCTGCCCGAGCGCTTTCGCCGCGGCGGCCCGTTCAATGTGCCGGACCGTAAGACTTTCTACGGCGGCGCGGCCGCAGGCTATACGGATTATCCCGCGCTGGGCGCCTGAGCGCGGGGTTTTTAAAGCAATAACAGAAGCTTACGAAGAAGCACCGTTGTGTGACCGTGGTCACTTCGGCGGCGGGCACCGGGACCTAGTGTCCATCATGGTCAATAAGGTGTTAACAGGGCAATTCGTCATGACCGCCCTGAAGTTCTTGAGCCAGATCACCGATGCTATTTTCGCGAGCCAAATGCAGCGCGCCGCCGTGAGAATCGCCGCACGCGAGCACACCTTTGCTCGCCGCTAACCGCAGGCACCAGAAACTCAGATCCCGAGTTTTTCCGCCAGCTCTTCGAGACTCTTCGCCGCAAAATCGACCGGCACATTGGGCGCGGCTTCGCCGCGGCCGGGGCCGTGCTCAGTAGGCCGCGCCACATGGGCAGTGCGCAAGCCTACTGCGGCGGCCGCCGCCAGGTCGTTCGAGTGTGCGGCGACCATCATGCAGGCGTCCGGCGCAAGATCGAAGGCTGCGGCCGAGGCGAGATAGACTTTCGGCTTCGGCTTATAGTCGCCGGCGATCTCGGCGCCGAGAATGGCGTCCCACGGCAAATCGTTGCGGCGCGCCAGATCGACCATCAGCGAAATATTGCCATTCGACACCGGTGCCAGCAGGAACCGGCGCTTGAGGCGCTTGAGGCCGCCCGGCACGTCGGGCCAGGCGTCGAGCCGGTGCCAGGCCAGATTGAGGTTGCGCTTGTCATCCTCGCCGAGGCCGGTGACGCCGAAGCGCTGGAGCGTGATGTCGAGATTGCGCCGGTGCAGCACGTCGAGCTTGCAGAAGGCGATGCGGCCGGAGCGCACCTCCTCCATGGCGCCCTGATATTCGCCGCGCCAGGCGTCGGCGAAGGCCGGCCAATCGAGCGTCAGGCCGTGCGGCGCAAGCAGAGCCTGCGCCTCGCGCGCGATCGACGTGCGCCAATCGACCAGCGTGCCGAACACGTCGAAGAACAGGGCTTTAACCGCAAGCGCCATGCGATATTTCTAGCGCAATCGCATCGAGGATGCCAAAAGGCACGCCTTGCCAAGTCAAAATATCCAGGGAGGCAATGATGGCCGATGATCTTGCGGAGCTATTGCACGAACTCATTGTGGCGACGCGCATTCTCGCCAACCAGAAGGTGCTCGACGCGTTCGGCCATGTCAGCGTGCGCCATCCGCGCGATCCGGGGCGCTATTTCATCTCGCGCCATCAGGCGCCGGAGCTGGCCGAGGTCGCCGATCTTGTGGAGCTCGATCTCGACTCGCAGCCGGTGCGGCCCACCGAATTCCGCCTCTACAGCGAGCGGGTCATCCATGGCGAAATCTACAAGGCGCGGCCGGACGTCCATGCGGTGTGCCACCATCATTCCCACGACGTGCTGCCGTTCTGCGTTTCGGGGCGCGAACTGGTGCCGGTGTTTCACCTGCCCGCGGTGATCGGCCACGTGCCGTTCTGGGACCAGCATGATGAATTCGGCGACACCAATATGCTGGTGGTCAAGCCCGAAGAAGGCGCTTCGCTCGCCCGCACACTCGGCAAGAATTGGATGGTGTTGATGCGCCGCCACGGCGCCACCGTCGCCGGCACGAGCTTACGCGAAATGACGTTCCGCACCGTCTACGGCTGCGAAAACGCCGCGCTGCAGAGCAAGGCCATGGCGCACGGCCATGTCGATCACTTATCGCCCGGCGAGATGAAGCTGTCGTCGGAGCATAGCGTGCGGCCGCCGTCGACCAACCGCGCCTGGAATTATTGGGTACGCCACGTCGAGAGGGCCGGCCTGATGCCGGCCAAGGCGGGCGCCCGGCGCGCGACGGCTTCAGCAACGCGGGCGAAGACCAAGCGGGCGCCCGCGAAGCGAAGGTCGACGACGCGGCGCTGATGCGGTTGCCGGGCCATCAATGACATACAATAATCGCGCGGCCAGCAAGCCCGTTTGAGAGGAAACAATGCCCAAAAGTATGCAATCGCCCCGCCTGCCCGAACTTTCCGAAGCGGCTTTCACCGCCGAGCAACGGGCACTGGCGGAATCGATAAAGTCCGGCCCCCGCGGCGTATTCAAGTTGTCCGGCCCGTTCGCCATCTATCTGCACTCGCCGGAGTTCGGTGAGCTGGCACAAAAGCTCGGCGGCCATTTGCGTTTCAAAACCAGCGTGCCGCCGCGCTTGTCGGAATTCGCGATCCTGTGCACCGGCGCGCATTGGAAGGCGCAATACGAATGGGCGATGCACGCGCCGATGGCGGAAAAGCAAGGCGTTAAGCCGGAGACGATCCGCGCCATTCAAGCCGGCCGGGCGCCGAAATCGGCGCCGAAGGACGAAATGGCGATCTATGCCTTCGTCAAGGAGCTCTACGGCAAACGGCGCGTTAGCGCCGGCACCTTCAATCGGGTGAAGAAAATCCTCGGCGATGCCGGAACAGTCGAGCTGGTCGGCATCCTCGGCTATTACGCCATGGTGTCGATGACGCTGAACACCTTCAAAGCGCCGCTGCCGGAAGGCACCAAGGCGCCGTTCGCCGAACCGAAATAGCGCAACTGACCGCGGCGCAGCGATGCTCGCTGCGCCGGAAAAAACGAGCACGCACTACTTGCCCATCTGCGTGCCGCCTCCCGGTCCGCTCATGGTGCCGCCAGGACCGCTCATGGCGCCGCTCGGGCCTTGCATCATCATCGTGCCGCCGCCCGCAGCCGTCCCGGGCGCCGGCGCTCCGATCGCTGCAATCGCACATTCGACGTCGACCGTGCCGGCGTGATCGAATTTCAGCGTCACCTTCACCGTTTGCCCTTGCACCAGCGGGCGTTTGAGGTCGAGGAACATGATGTGGTAGCTGCCGGGATTGAGCGTGACGGTCTGGCCCGGCTTGATTTCCAGGCCGCCCTTGACCGGGCGCATTCTCATGATGCCGCCTTCCATGGTCATGCTGTGGATCATGCATTGCGAACTGGCGTCGTCGGACACGCAGTTCACCCGGTCCGGCGTCGCGCCTTTATTGGCAATCGTCATATAGCCGGCGCCGTCGTCCGCGCCTTTCGGCGTCGCCCGCGCCCAGGGCTGCGAAATATGTATCGAACCGACGTCGTAGTCGGCGGCCGCCGCGGGACTTGCCGAAAATTGCAACAGCAAGAGCGGCGCGGTGAACAGCGCAAACACCGCGGCTATGCCGCATAAAATGGACCGCCAAGAGAAATTCCTCATGGATTTGCTCCGTTTTGAGGGCTTGCCAAGGTTGCCAAGCTTTTACCGCCGCCGCGAATGTTCTGGAATGCCAGGACCCATTCGGACCAATTACGAATTGTCCAACCAGTCCCTCCTTCCGTAGTTAGCAAATTAGCCGCAAGGGAGGTATTCTAAAGGCATGAATCGAGGTGGCTCTCAGGCGGCGAAGAACCGGACAGACCCACGCGACGTGGGCGGGTTCGGCCAAGTGCTGTCATTCCGCCGCCGGGGCCAGCCGCTCTCGATCCCGCCGACACGGCCAGTGGAAGACGATGTCCAACGATCGGACGTCGATCTGCCGGACGATTTTGCCCAATACGAGCAGGATCAGGATGAAGTCGTCGACTATCGGCAGCGCATGCTGATGAATGTCATCGCGGTCGCGGTCGTGGCGTTCCTCGTCAGCACGGGCGTCTGGCTCGCCGACACCATCGCCGACATGGAACGCGACCAGGATTGCATGATGCAGGGCCGCGTCAATTGCGCCCCGATCGAATTGCCCGTACCGCCGCAGCAGTAAGCTATTGCGAAGATCCGGCCGGTTTTGCCGACGCAGGTGGGTCCGCGCTCACCGGCTTGGTGCCTCTTTCCGGCGCAGCGATAATCGGCGTGCCGCTCTCGGCAACGGGTTTCGCCGCACCGTCGCCGGTCATTTCGCCGGTTTTGGCCGGCGCGGCCACCGGCTGCCCAGCCTCCGGCTTGATCGCCTCGCTGCCGCTGCCGATAGCGCCGGTCTTCAGACCGGCCGGCACCGGTTTCGCGGCGACGGTCGGTTCCTCCATGCGGTGCGAGCCGACAATGCCGAGGACTTCGGCAATCACCCGCGCATGCAGCCGCGGCGACTTGTCGATGTTGAGATGGTCGATATTCGGATCGCCGCGGAGGTCAACATTGATCAGTGAGCCATGAAAGCCGGGGCCGCGGCTCATCCAATAATGCTGGCTCAAATTGAGCACGCGCGCGACATTCGACGAGGCGGCAAAGGACGCCGTGCCGTCGAACGGTACCACCAGCGCCACCGGAACGCCGCGCCGGCCCAGATAGGCGGCCATCTCCATCACCGCATCGGCGCCGAGCGAATGGCCGATGAGGATAATCGGGCCTTCCTTGCCGGCCTTGTAATTTGCCGCGGCGCTATCGGCCAATCCCTGCCAATCGGCATGATTGTCGACGGTCGCGTAGACGCCCCGCCTATTGAGTTCCTCGGAAAGCGTGTCCATGCCAAGCGAGAAAATGTTGAGGAGCCCGCGCAGCAGATAAACATGCGCGCGCGGCGCCGCCATGCTCGGACTTGAACCGAGCGCGAGCATCAGGCCTGCCGTCAGTATGCCGATTACACTAAGCCGCCACCAATTTCTCATGACCTCCTCACGGCTTGCCGCAACGATCCAGCCCCGGCTCATCCGAGCCGGCGCATTGTAAGCAATTCATATTGCACTGCCAGATTTCGTGGAGAATTTCCTCCCCGATTCCTCAATCCCTTACAATCCGACGCCGACCTGTAGCAAAAATGCCACGTGCCTGACGGCATCAATACAGCCACGGCACAACACGGGCGGTGCGGCGCATATAAGCGCGATATTCATCGCCAAATGCCGTGATCATCATCTCCTCTTCGCGCTGCACCCGACCGAGGAACAGGATGCCAAAGCCGATAAGCCCGGCGGGCCCTGCAATCCAATTGGGCAGTAGCAGGGCCTGAGCGACCGCCATGAGCCAAAAGCCGGCGTACATCGGATGCCGAATCTTGGCGTAAATGCCGGTTGTGACCAGGGTGTGGCGTTCGCGAAGGTCAAGGCTGACCGACCAATTGTGGCCGAGATCATGGTGCGTCCGATAGAACAGCCACAGCGCGGCGATATCGACCGCGATCCCCAGGTAACTTGCTACCGGCATGAAGGGGTAATCGGCAAAGCGCGGGATATGAGTCGCCACGTAAAGACAGGGCACGATGCCGAGCCCGGTCAGCGAAGCGGCCAGCAGCGCAAATTCGCGGAAGTCGCGGCCCGAATATTTGACCGCCGTCTTGCGCGCGCGTCGGTTCGGATTAAGCCGCAATAGCGACCAACCGATCGCGAAGGCGAGCCAGATGATTTTCGCAAGCGTCGCCGTCACGTCCTATTCCCTCGCGTTTGCAGCCACTGCGGGAGCCGCGCTGTTGTCGGTCGCAGCTTCGATCAACGAGCCATCGGCGGCAAAC
>JASHOX010000071.1 GCA_030038415.1 Xanthobacteraceae bacterium | reverse complement strand
CTCGCCGAGCTCGTGCATCATCCGTTCTTCGAGTGCGTCGGCGGCTTGCGAGAGCGTTTGCGGGTTGGCGTGTTCGTTCATGACGAGGTTTCCTTTTCCGCCCTCGCGAGGGCACGCGATTGCGCCACCGCTTCGATGGCGTCGACGATGGCCTGATACCCGGTGCAGCGGCAGTAATTACCGGCGATATGGTCGCGGATGATATCACGGCTCGGCACGCCGCCGCGCGTCAGAAGCGCCCACGCCCCAATCAACATACCGGGAGTGCAGAAGCCGCATTGCAGGGCGTTCCTTCGCTGAAACGCCTCCTGAACATCGGCAATTTCGCCAGAATCCGACAGCCCCTCGATAGTTTCGACCGCGGCGCCGTCGCACTGCACAGCCAGCATCAGGCAGCCGCGCACCACCTCGCCATCGACGAGCACCGAACAGGCGCCGCAGACGCCGTGCTCGCAGCCGATATGGCTGCCGGTCAGTCCGAGATCGTCGCGCAGGAAATCGACCAGGGTTTTTCTCGCCTCGACGCGCTCGCGCACGTCCTCGCCGTTGACGCGCAGGCTGATGTCGAGATAGCGCTCGGTCATGGATGTAGAGTAACAGCTAGAGGCCATCATTGCGAGCGAAGCGAAGCAATCCAGTGCGGCGCAGAGCGCTGGATTGCTTCGTCGCTCCGCTCCTCGCAATGACGGAAACTAAGCCTTGCCGCCCACAATATCCCGCACGATGTCGATGGCGCGGCGCAGCAAGGTCATCGAGGCTTCGAGCGTGCGGAAGGCGGCATGCGCGGTGAGCGTGACGTTGTCGAGCCGTGCCAGCGGATTGTCGGCCTTGAGCGGCTCGTGATGGAACACATCGAGCCCGGCGTGGCGGATGCGGCCCGAGCGCAATGCCTCGATGAAAGCGGCCTCGTCGACCAAAGCGGCGCGGGCGGTATTGACGAAGATCACGCCGGGCTTCATGCGGGCGAATTGCGCCGGCCCGAGAAAGCCGCGGGTCTCGTCGTTGAGCGTCAGGTTCATCGAGATCACGTCGGAGCGCGCCAACAGCTCGTCGAGCGGCACGAGCGGCGCGCCGGGCTTTGGCGTGCGGTTCCAGGCGATCACCTCCATGCCCAGCCCGTGGCCGATGCGCAAAACCTCGCCGCCGATGCCGCCGAGGCCAATCACACCCAAAGTTTTGCCGAGAAGCTGCACCCCCTCGTGCGGCGTCCAGGTGCCGGCGCGCACCTCGCGGTCCATGCGTGCGATGTCGCGGCTGGCGGCAAACAGCAGCGCGATGGCGTGCTCGGCCACCGCGGTGTCGCCATAGCCCTTGATGATGTGAACCTTGATGCCGCGCGCCGCCATGTCGGCAAGGCTCATATAGCTCGCCGGCCCGGTGCCGAGAAAAACGATGTGCTTGAGCTCCGGACAACGCTCGACCTGCGGCGTCGGCATATAGGAGTGGTCGTCAATGGCGATATCGTAGCCGTCGAGCAGCCGCGACAGTTCGTCGGCTGCGAACGGCTTGCGATTGACGTCGATCGGCGGGTCGTCCGGGCGAAGGACCCGCTGCCAGACCGGCGCCAACTGGTCGTTGCAGTCGAGAAACAGCGCCCTCATTTCCCCCTCCCCCGCCCCGTTGACGCCTACGGCGCCGACTTTTAACACATCGATCCGAATCGTTCGGGGGATTTGAACATGCGTCTGGCGAGCTATGCGTTGCGCGGCCGGCAAAGTTTCGGCGCGGTGGTGGGCGACGGCATTGTCGATCTTCGCCCGCGGCTGCACCGCTTCCAGAACTTAAGCGAAGTGTTCCGCGCCCAGGCGGTGGATCAGGCCAAGGCCGCCGCGACCGGCGTGCGTCCCGACATAACGCTCGGCGAAGTCGAGCTGCTGGCGCCGCTGCCGGCTCCGGAGAAAATCCTCTGCATCGGCATCAATTACGCCAACCGCGGCGCGGATTATAATGTCACCAATAATCCGAAATATCCGAGCATGTTCTACCGGGCGCCGAATTCGCTGGTCGGGTCCGGGCAGAATCTCATCCGGCCGAAAATCTCCGAGCAGCTCGACTATGAGGGCGAGATCGCCATCGTCATCGGCCGCGACTGCAAGCACGTGGCAAAGGACACCGCGCTCGGCGTGATCGCCGGCATCACGCTCGCCAACGAAGGCACCATCCGCGACTGGACGCGCCACGGCCAGTTCAACGTCACCCAGGGCAAGAATTTCGACGCCTCAGGCGGCATCGGCCCATGGATCCAGACGGAGTTCGATCTGACCAAGCCGCTGCATCTTGTCGTGCGCAAGAACGGCGAGGTGACGCAGGACGACACCACCGCGAGCATGATCTTCTCGTTTGCCGATATCATCGCCTACACGACGAGCTTCATGACGCTCAAGGCCGGCGACGTCATCTGCACCGGCACGCCGGTGAAGAAGACGAAATCCGATCCGCCGATCTGGCTGAAACCGGGCGACACCATCGAGGTCGAGTGCCCCGAGATCGGGACCTTGCGCAACACCGTGGCGGATGAGAAGTGATGCTCCTCCCCCGCTCATCCCCGCGAAAGCGGGGACCCAGTAACTGGATTCCCGCTTCCGCGGGAATGAGCGAAAATCCTCAGCCGAGACGGATATGACCGCGGGCGTCCGCGCGGCCTGTGTCATCGGCTGGCCGATCGGACATTCGCGCTCGCCGCTTATCCATAATTACTGGCTCAAGCGTTACGGCATCCCCGGCGAATACCGGAGTGAAGCGGTGCCGCCGGACCAATTCCGCGCCTTCGTGCAATCGCTCGCCGCGCACGGCTATGTCGGCGCCAATGTCACGGTGCCGCACAAGGAAGCGGCGCTGGCCGCCTCGCAGCCGGACGACCGCGCACGTGTTATCGGCGCCGCCAATACGCTGTGGCTCGACGGCGGCATGCTGCGTTCCACAAACACCGACGTCGAGGGTTTTTTGAACAATCTCGACGCCTGCGCGCCTGGCTGGGACCGCGGTCTTAGGAAGACGGTCATACTCGGCGCCGGCGGCGCAGCGCGCGCGGTGGTTTACGCTCTCCTCGAACGCCGCATCGATCATATCGTCGTCGCCAATCGGAGCGAAGGCCGCGCCGAGGCTTTGCACGAACGTTTCGGCGCTCGCGTTCACCCGGCCCGCTGGGACGAACGCAATGCCGCGCTCGATGAGGCAGCGCTCGTCGTCAACACGACGACGCTCGGCATGCCCGGCCAGCCGGAACTCGCGCTCGACATTGGGCGGCTGCCCGGTCACGCCATTGTCGCCGATCTGGTTTACTGGCCGCTGCTTACGCCGCTCATCCGCGCGGCGCGGGCCCGCGCGCTACGCACCGCCGACGGGCTCGGCATGCTGATGCATCAAGCTGTCGGCGGCTTTACGCTGTGGTTCGGCAAAGAGCCTGAAGTAACGGCGGAATTGCGCGCGCTGCTTGAGACCGATCTCTCGCTTCCACAAGCGCACCGCTCGGAATAAGGTTGCGTTTTCGGGGTTGTAACCCTGTGCCCTCGATCCGAGGCGCGAGTTGGGAGGAGAACGATGTCCCCGTTCAAGATCACGGTCGTAAGCGCCTTGACGTTGCTGTTTGGCGCTTCCATTGCCGTTGCACAGGCGCCGCAAATGGTGCGTGTGCGCGCCACCATCGAGAGCGTCGATGGCTCGATGCTGACAGCGAAATCGCGCGACGGCGCAGAGATGAAAATCAAGCTCGCCGATAACGCGCCGGTGAACGAGGTCGTCAAGGCGTCGCTGTCCGACATCAAGCCGAATTCCTACGTGGCGGTCACCGGTATGCCGCAGCCCGACGGCAGCCAAAAAGCGGTGGCCGTTGTCATCTTCCCGGAGGCTCTGCGCGGCCTCGGCGAAGGTCACCGGCCATGGGATTACGAGCCCAACAGCACCATGACCAACGCAACCGTCGACAACGAGGTCGCCAGCGTCAATGGTCAAACGCTCACAGTCAAATACAAGGACGGCGAGCAGAAAATCGTCGTTTCGCCGACCGCGATGATCACAACCTTCGCCAAGAAATCGGCTGCGGATCTGAAGCCGGGCCAAAAGATCTTCATCGCCGCGGCGAAAAAACTTTCAGACGGCACGCTGGAAGCGCCAAACGTCCAGTTCGGGGATTACGGCGTTTGGCGGTGAAGCTTTCGGAACCTTTGGGAGGATGACATGCGAAGCATGAAATTGGTTCTGGCGTCCGCCTGCGTGGCGCTCGCAGCGACCGCGGCAGTTGCGCAAGCGCCGGCACCGGTCCGGGTGCGCGGCACCATCGACAGCGTCAACGGCTCGACGCTGAACGTCACCGCGCGCGATGGCACCAAAGTGGTCGTGAAACTCGCCGACAATGCAACGGTAACCGGCGTCGCCAAGGCATCGCTGTCCGACGTCAAGCAGGGCGGCTTTGTCGGCATCACCGCAATGCCGCAGCCGGACGGCACGCAGAAGGCCGTCGAGATTCATATTTTCCCGGAAGCCATGCGCGGCACCGGCGAAGGTCACCGGCCGTGGGATTTGATGCCCAACAGCACCATGACCAATGCGACGATCGACAGCGAGGTCGCCATCAGCGACGGCCAAAAGCTGGTGCTGAAATACAAGGACGGCGAAAAAACCTTCATCGTGCCGGCGAACGTCGCGGTCGTTACTTTCGTCCCCGCCACCGCCGCGGCACTTACGCCAGGCGCAAAGATCTTTGTCGTGGCCGGGACCAAGCAGGCGGACGGCACGGTGCTTGCGCCAAGAATCAACGTCGGTCTCAACGGCATTACCCCGCCGATGTGAACCAACACGCCTGGACGCTCGCTTTGGCACGACAATTGCTCCTTTTCTGAGCAATTAAGTGCCAGAAGGAGGTCGTCCATGACATCGACAAGGGCGCGAGCCGAACTCACCGAGAAGCTCCTCGACATCAAGCGCGGAAAAGGCTGGAGCTGGAAACATATCTGCAGCGAAATCGGCGGCATGTCGCCGGTGCTGATCACCGGCGCCATCCTCGGCCAGATGAAGCTGACCAAACCGCAAGCGGCGAAGGCCGCAGAGCTGTTCGGCTTGAGCAAGAACGAGCAGGCGCTACTCAACGAGGTGCCGAGCCGCGGCTCGCCGATGCCGCCGACCGATCCACTGATCTACCGCTTCTACGAGCTGGTCATGGTCAACGGCCCGGCCTTGAAGGTGCTGATCGAGGAAGAGTTCGGCGACGGCATCATGTCGGCGATCGACTTCGATCTGGCGATGGAACGCCAGCCCGATCCGAAAGGCGACCGGGTCAAAATCTCCATGTCGGGCAAATTCCTGCCGTACAAATATTACGGCGCCACCGGCAATCAGCCGGCCTATGGATATAAGGAAGAGTAGATTGTCATTCCGGGGCCGCACGAAGCGCGGCGCCCGGGATCCATCATCACGAGCGCTGGGGTTATGGTTTCCGGGCCCGCGGGCTTCGCCCGCGCCCTGGAATAACCGGCGGATGCCTTACCAATGCCGATTGCAGTGGCGATGGAAATTGTTGTCGGTCCAGCAATGGCCCTTGCTGATCGAGGGGCCCCAGAACGGCTTGCCCCAGACCGCGCCGACCACGCCGCCAACGACAGCGCCGGGCGGGCCGGCAACCAACAGGCCGGTGCCGGCGCCGGCCGCAGCGCCGACCATGTCGGCGTGGGCACTGGAAGCCGCCAGCGTGGCGGTCATGGAGACGATTGCCGCTGCCACAAAAATCTTGCGCATGTCTGCCTCTTGGCGACCGAATTAGGCCGCATCCACGGCGAGGATCGCTGATTGCAGGAGTTCCCCGCCCCACCCGCTTAGAACGTACCGCTCGCGAATTGGTTCGATCCGCGTGCTTTCATAGGTTCATAAGGTTGACGCCCGGTGAGCGAACACGGTTGACGACCGGTAAATTGCGCCCGGCGGCATAAAGAACTCACATTTGGGCAATCACGCGGCGGTCGATCCCGGCAATGCTAGTCATCCCGGTCAGCGCCATGCTGGTGTCGAGCTCGTTGCGCATGATCTCGATGGCGCGGGCCACGCCGGCCTGGCCGGTGGCGCCGAGGCCGTAGATATAAGCGCGGCCGCTCATGCAGCAGCGTGCGCCAAGCGCGACCGCGCGCAGAATGTCCTGGCCGGAACGGACGCCGCCGTCGAACATCACCTCGATCTCTGAACCGAGCGCATCCGCGATCGCCGGCAGTACGGAGATCGAGGATGGCGCGCCGTCGAGCTGGCGGCCGCCGTGATTGGACACCACCAGGGCCGCGGCGCCGGTCTTGGCGGCAATGCGTGCGTCCTCCAGATCGAGAATACCCTTGAGGACGAGCTTGCCGGGCCACAGGCTTTTGATCCACTCGACGTCCTTCCAGCTCAAGGTCGGATCGAACTGCTCGGCAATCCACTTCGACAGCACGGTGACGTTGCTCATGCCGGGATAGTGGCCGGCGATATTGCCGAAGGTCTTGCGCTTGCCCTGCAATATGCCGAGCGCCCAGGCCGGCTTGGTGGCGATATCGATGAGATTCTTGATGCGGATCTCCGGCGGAACGGTCATGCCGTTCTTGATGTCGCGATGCCGTTGACCGATCACCTGAAGATCGACGGTGAGAACCAGCGCACTGCATTTGGCGGCGGCGGCGCGCTCGATCAGCGAGCGGATATAGCCGCGGTCCTTCATGACATAGAGCTGGAACCAGAACGGCTTGTCGACGGCGCCGGCAACGTCCTCGATCGAGCAGATCGACATCGTCGACAGCGTGAAGGGAATTCCGGCGGCTTGCGCGGCGCGGCAGGCCAAAATCTCGCCGTCGCCGTGCTGCATGCCGCACAACCCGACCGGCGCCAGCGCGAGCGGCAGCGCCGCGGGTTCGCCCAGGATCGTAGTCTTGGTGGTGCGGTCGGCGACATTATGCAGGACGCGCTGGCGCATCCGGATGCGTTCAAGGTCGGTGCGGTTGGCGCGAAGCGTCTCCTCAGCATAGGAACCGGACTCGCAATAATCGACAAAAGCGCGCGGCACCTTACGATGATAGGCCTGCCGCAAGTCCTCGATGCAGGTCATGGTTTCCATGTGCGGTCCCCGGCTCTTAAATCCGCATTTTTCATAGCACGAACGAGGTGCTTGTGCGGCCCTCACGTGTGAGGAACGGCAACCGGCTCGAACGGTTGGTTTCTGGCGGCGGAGATGTCTTCGCCGGCCTCGCAACCAACGGGAAGACGGATATCATGGATGAGTGGGACAAGAACCGATCGCTGCAGCCGGATGCCGGCGGTTTCCAGCGCGGCGGCAATGATCACGACCGCAAGCGACGTGGCCAAAACGAGCGGCGGGAGCGGCTCGATGACGCGCTGGAGCGCGGCCTGGAGGACACTTTTCCGGGCTCGGACCCGGTCTCCGTCATCCAGCCGCCGGGCAGTGCCTACGATAAGAACGAGGCGAAGCGGCGCTAAAAGTTCCAGGCGGCCGACGAATTCGCCGCTACCCCGTTGATTCGGCTTGAACTTATGCTGAATACCTCACTGCACAGGATGGTAAGATTACCCAATATTTTTTGAAGCAGCCGCCACCCGGAACGGGTTAATATCGTCGCCCGGAGCGGCAGGCGGTGGGGCCCCTTGTTATGGTTCGCAACTATTTCGGTACCGATGGGATTCGCGGCCGCGCCAATGGCGTGATCACCCCGGAATTGGCGCTCAAGGTGGGCCAGTCGGCCGGCCTCGTCTTCCGCCGCGGCGAGCATCGCCATCGCGTCGTCATCGGCAAGGACACCCGGCTCTCCGGCTACATGATCGAGACCGCGTTGGTCGCGGGCTTCACCTCCGTGGGCATGGACGTGCTGCTGCTTGGCCCAATGCCGACCCCGGCGGTGGCCATGCTGACCCGCTCCATGCGCGCCGACCTCGGCGTCATGATTTCGGCCTCGCATAATCCGTTCGACGACAACGGCATCAAGCTGTTCGGCCCGGACGGCTACAAGCTTTCCGACGAGGCCGAACGCGACATCGAACGCCTGATGGACGGCGATCTGACCAAACGGCTCGCCGGCAGCCGCGATCTCGGCCGCGCCAAACGCATCGACGGCGTGCATGACCGCTACATCGAATTTGCCAAGCGCACGCTGCCACGCAACCTGTCGCTAGAAGGCTTGCGCATTGTCATCGACTGCGCCAACGGCGCCGCCTACCGGGTGGCGCCCGACGCACTGTGGGAATTGGGCGCCGACGTTGTCCCCATCGGGGTCGAGCCGGATGGCTTCAACATCAACCACGACTGCGGCTCGACCGCCCCGGAGGCGTTCTGCCGCAAAGTGCGCGAGATGCGCGCCGATATCGGCATCGCGCTCGACGGCGATGCCGACCGCGTGTTGATCGCCGACGAGCACGGCCATCTGATCGACGGCGACCAGTTGCTCGCCGTGATCGCGGAAAGTTGGCGCGACGACGGGCGTCTGGACAAGCCCGGCATCGTCGCCACGGTGATGTCCAATCTCGGGCTAGAGCGCCATCTGCGCTCGCTCGGGCTCGAACTCGTTCGCACGCCGGTCGGCGACCGCTACGTGCTCGAGCACATGCGCGAGCACGGCTACAATGTCGGCGGCGAGCAATCCGGCCACATCATCTTGTCCGA
>JASHOX010000070.1 GCA_030038415.1 Xanthobacteraceae bacterium | reverse complement strand
AGCGCCTGACGGAACGGTGCGCTCATCCCGTAACCAGCATCCGCCACAACGCAGCCAAAGCGTACACCGGCCGCGATGGCACGATCGATCTCCATCAAAGCCAATTCCGGCTTGGTTCGTGCCATTCGATATTCGGCCGGAACACCGGCGCGCTTCAGCCGAGCCCGATCGCCTGTCCAACTCTCGGGCAGGAACAGCCGCAACGCCAGCATCACTGGCACTTCGCCGCGCGCCAGCGTCAGCGACACCAGGGTTTGGCAGTTCGCGGTTTTGCCCAACGCTGAAGCATACTGCGCAGCGACACCGACCGAATGCTTGCCTTTCTTGGGGATCGCGGTGTCGTCGATCACCAGCACAGCATCGCTACCGCCGACGAGCTTGTCCGCTTGAACCAGCAGTTCCGTCTCCACCGGCCCGGCATCCCAGAACCCGGCCGCGATGAAGTGGTGCAATTGATCGTACTCACCATGCGCAACCCGCTCTGCCATCGGCTGAACGCTCTTGCGGTCGCCAGGACCGATCAGCCCCGACACGTAGAGCGGACACATTTGTCGCCGTGCCTTGTGACCCAACCGATCCAGAAATGGCTTCAGCCAACGCCCAAGCTCGCCTCTCCAATCCGATGTCCTGCCAACCATGGTCGGCCCCTCCAAAAGCCGACCACCCATGAGTCACAGAAAAACTGATTTGGGAATCCCACACCGCTCAAAATCTGCCAAAGTAGTGCTAGTACCGGCGGCGACAACACGCAATAATGTCGCCGGACACGGTGTTTGTGCCGTTGTTGCGGAACCGTCCAGAAGGAGGATCACATGCGTCAATCAATCGACCGTCGGTCGGTATTGGGAATTTGTGTCGGCGGAGCCGCTGGCGCCGCGCTGATCGCGTCCGGGTCGCCGAGCCTCGCCGCGCCGGTGACGTTCAAGGCGGATCTAAAAGGAGCGAGCGAGGTTCCTCCCAACACCACAAGCGGAACCGGGTCGGTGACCATGACATTCGATCCGGCGACCAAGGAATTGACCTGGAACGGCAGTTACTCCGGCCTTACCGGACCGGTCACGGCAGCTCACATTCATGGGCCGGCCGAGCCGGGCAAGAATGCGGGTGTCGTGATGTGGCTCTCGACCAAGGGGCAGCCCTTCCCCAGTCCCTTCAAGGGATCGGCAAAGCTTTCCGATGCGCAGGCCGGCGACCTGATGGCGGGGCAGTATTATGTCAACATTCACACTGCAGCCAATCCTGGCGGCGAAGTCCGTGGCCAGCTCGTGAAGTCGTAACCGCGCTGGGACGTCGCGTCTTTACCAGCGCGCCATGTGACCCGCCGGTTCTGCGTATCATGGACCGGCGGGTTCGTTTTTGTTCAGACGTCAATCCCCCGGCATTTCTTATTGCTTCGGGATATGCGCGTCCTCGATTACCTTGGTCCATTTGGCGATATCGGATTTCATCCGCGCATCGATCTCTCCAGGCGTTGAAGCCTCGGCGTCGATGCCGAGATCGAGTGCCCGCTTCTTCAGCTCCGGATCGGCCAGCACGTCGTGCAGCGCGCCGTTGAGCTTGTCGATCACGGCTTGCGGCGTGCCGGCCGGCGCATAAAGCGCGTTCCACGACGTGACGTCGAAATTCGGCACGCCGGCTTCGGCGATGGTGGGTACGTTCGGCAATTCCGGCGAACGCTTGATGCCGCTGGTCGCGAGCACGCGCGCCTTGCCGTTTTGCAGGCTCGGCGCGATCGCCGCATAAAATTCGACTTCGCTCTGAATGTCGTTGCGCAATAGCGCCACCAATTCGTCGGGCGAAGTGCGGAACGGCACGATCACCACGTCGGCCCCCGACATCGACTTGAACAGTTGGGCAGTGAGGTTCTGCGTCGAACCGACCACGATCGAGCCGAGATTGAGCGCGCCGGGCTTGTCCTTCGCCGCTTTGAGGAAATCGCCCAGCGTGCGGTATGGCGAATCGGCGGCGACGACGAAATCGAGATCGAAATAGCCGAGCGCGGAGATCGGCGTGAATTGCTTCACCGGATCGAACGGCAGATGGCTGAACAGCGGCACGCTGATCGCGGTGCCGTTGGTGAAGAAGCCGAGCGTATAGCCGTCGGCGCCGCCTTGCAGGGCCGCGCGGGCCGCGGCGATGCCGCCGGGGCCCGGCATGTTCTCGATGACGAAATTCTGGCCGAGCTTTTGCGACAGTTTCTCGGCGACGAGACGTGCGGTGACGTCGGCGACGCCGCCGGGCCCGAACGGCACGATGATGCGGACCGGACGGTCAGGATAAGCCGCTTGCGCCGGTGCGGCGGCGCAGATGAAGCCCGATAGCGCCAGCGCCAAAAGAACCGCGAACCTCGCTCTGATAACGATCCGCAATAAGGGAAAACACATAATCGACGCTCCTTTTTTCCTTCTTGTCCCAAGCTTGAGCGGCGGCGGCTCACTGCGTCGGAAGGTCGCGCTTGGACGCCCACCCTTCCCCGGTTTGTGCGGCGTAGTCGGCAAAATGTCCCGCCGCTATGGCCGCACGCGCCCCCGCCATCAGCTCTTGGTAGTAGTAAAGATTAACGACCGACAAAAGCGTACCGCCAAGTGCTTCGCCAGCCTTAAAAAGGTGATGCAGATAGGCACGCGAAAAATCGCGCGCGGCCGGGCAGCGGCTGTCGGCATCGAGCGGCCGCTGATCGTCGGCGTGATGCGCGTTCTTGATATTGATCGGGCCGAAGCGCGTGAAGGCAAGCCCATGGCGGCCGTTGCGGGTCGGCAACACGCAATCGAACATATCGATGCCGCGGTCGATCGCCGCCAACAGGTCCGCCGGCGTGCCGACGCCCATGAGATAACGCGGCCGCTCTGCGGGCAGCGTCGGCGCGGTTTCCGCGACAACTTTACGCATCACCTCTGGCGCCTCGCCGACGGCAAGGCCGCCGATGGCGTAGCCCTCAAAGCCGATGTCGGTGAGCGCGCGTGCGCTTTTCTCCCGCAAACGCTGATCGTCGCCGCCCTGCACGATGCCGAACAGTGCCCGGCCGGGACCGGCGTTTTCGAAGGCGCGTTTGCAGCGCTCGGCCCAGCGCAGCGAGAGTTCCATCGCGCGCTCGATCGCATCCCTCGCGGCGGGAAGCGATACGCATTCGTCGAGCTGCATGGCGATATCGGAACCAAGCAGGCTTTGCACCTCGATCGCGCGCTCCGGGGTGAGCTCCACCATGGCGCCGTCGATATGCGAGCGGAAGGTCACGCCGGCCTCTGCCACTTTGCGCAACGCCGATAGCGACATCACCTGGAAGCCGCCGGAATCGGTGAGAATCGGATAGGGCCAGCGCATGAACGCGTGCAATCCGCCCAAAGCCGCGACGCGTTCGGCGCCCGGCCGCAGCATCAGGTGATAGGTATTGCCGAGAATGATATCGGCGCCTGAGGCGCGTACGTCGTCGTGATGCACGCCCTTGACCGCGGCCGCCGTGCCGACGGGCATGAAGGCAGGCGTGCGCACCACCCCGTGCGGCGTAGTTATTTCGCCGTTGCGGGCGGCACCGTCGGTCGCGATAAGGCGGAAACAGAACGGCATTCCCATCACGGCGTCATTATCACAGCGTCTTGGAGAGCGATTTACTGGGCACGGCCACGTCGCTAATCTCGGACCAAACTAAAGGGCGAGCGGGCCCCTGCGAAGGAGATAGACCATGGCTTATACGCTTGACCAGTTCGCCGCTGATTGCCGGACGGCCCTCCTTAAGGATCCTGGCCCTGCCGGCCGCGAGCTCGTCCGCCGCTATACTGAAAAAGCCTGCACGGATGCTGATTTTGTCGCAACGCATCTCGGCCCGCACGCGGATGCCGAACGGAATACCCTCTATGAGGATCCGGACCTTCATTTCTGCATTCTTGCCCACGTTTACAAAGGCGCGAAGGCGAGCGCCCCGCACGATCATGGGCCGAGCTGGGCGATCTACGGCCAGGCCGCAGGCGTCACCGAAATGACCGACTGGCGGCTCCTTGAAAAACCGGCCAACGGCAAGCCTGGCAAGGTCGCCAAGGTGCGGACTTATAAGATGACGCCCGGCATGGCGCATCTGTATGGCGAAGGCGTGTTGCACTCCCCGCGCCGCGAGAGCGACACTCGCCTGATCCGCATCGAAGGCATCGACCTGACCAAGGTGAAACGCGACAAGTTCGAAATCGCGGCGTAGGCCTCATAGCGGTTTCTAAGAGGGACAAACCGGCAGCGCCGGTGCGCGCAGCTCGACGCCGCGCGCCTTCAGGCTTTTTTCCAGTAGGCGACGAGCGATTTGACCAAGGCTGAAATGAAAGAAACGATCACGGCCAAAGCCGCTAACTTGAGAACGTTCTGTAAAATATCGTCGAATGTCAGAGAACCGACCGGCCGGTCCCAAATGTCCGGCACGTCCCAAACCGACCACAGCCACAGCGCCAGAGCGATAATCACGGCCGGCAGGATGAGGCGGCTCAAGAGGCCGCCGACCTTTATGGCGCGCTCTTCGCCAAACTTGTAACGCACCCAGCCGCCGCCCGCGGCGATCAGCAGCATGCCAGCGATGATGGCGACAATTCCGGAAAGACCGAGGCTTCCGTTTCCAACCGTTTTAATGGAAGCCGAGAACATATAAGCGGCGACAACCAGCAACAGCGCCGAGAGCCACAGCCAAGCAAGCACGCTGTCGAAAAAGCACGCACACATATTGCCGATCAGGCCGGCCAAGTTATGTGTGAAGTCGCGTGTGATCTTGATGATGCCCGGCATGTCATCAATTGCTCGTATTCGGGTCATCGCCCTTGGACCACTGCGGTTTATTTGTCGGCCCAAACTCCGATATGGTTCAACTGGGCGATCGAAACAACAAACAGGCATCGCCGTATGAATAAAACCGGTAGCGGCTGTCGATGGCATGCGCGTAAGCGCGCCGCATCGTGTGGAGGCCGCAAAACGCGCAGACCAGCATAAACAGCGTCGAACGCGGCAGATGGAAATTGGTCAGCATGATATCGACGGCGCGGAAGCGGTAGCCCGGCGTGATGAATAAAGCAGTTTCGCCGGAAAACGCCGAGAGCGTGCCGTCTTCGCCCGCCGCGCTTTCCAACAAGCGCAGCGAGGTCGAGCCGACGGCGACGATGCGGCCGCCGGCGCCGCGCGTCGTGTTGAGCGCCGTCGCGGTTTCGGCGGACACGCTACCCCATTCGGGGTGCATTTTGTGGCCGGTCGTATCTTCCGTCTTTACCGGCAGGAACGTGCCGGGCCCGACATGCAGCGTGACGCGATGCACATCGATGCCGGCATCGCGCAAATTTGCGGTGACGCCTTCCGTGAAATGCAGCCCCGCGGTCGGCGCCGCCATAGAGCCCTCCTCGCGCGCGAACATGGTCTGGTAATCGCTGCGATCCTGCTCGTCGACCTCGCGGCGGCTGGCGATGTAAGGAGGCAACGGCGTGTCGCCGCGCTCGGCCAGCGCCTGATCGAGAACCGCGTCGGTAAAGGCGAACGCCAGCGTCACCTCGCCGCCTTCGTCACCCTGCCCCTTCTGCTCGATGGTTGCGTCGAGCTGTTCGAGAAAGCAGACCCGCCCCTCGCCGCCGAAGCGCACCACGTCGCCGACCGCAAGGCGCTTCGCCGGCTTGACCAAGGCGCGGAAACGCGAGCCGTCGAGCCGCTTGATCAAAGTGGCCGCGATTGCCGGCTCGTGCTCGCCGCGGCCCAGCCGGCGGCCGGAAAGATTGGCGGGAAAGACCTTGGTGTCGTTGACGACAACGGCATCGCCGCGACGTAACAGCGCCGGCAGATCGCGCATGACGCGGTCTTCGAGCTCGGGCGTCGCACCTGGACGCACCACCAAAAGCCGCGCGGCATCGCGCGGCGCCGCCGGCCGCAGCGCGATGCGGTCCTCCGGCAAGGCGAAATCGAACAGGTCGGTGCGCATTGGTCTTTGTGTTATTGGGCGTTAGAAACGCATATCGCAACCTTTGGGGCGGCAGGCAACGTGATACGAGATGCAACAGCCTGCGCCGTGATCCAGGTCAAGCCCGGTATCGGCGACGTCGTCTGGCACCTGCCCTTCATCCGCGCCATCGCCGGCGTCGCGCCGGGCGGTCGCGTGACGTTCCTGGCGCCGCCGACAAGCCACGCCAAGGAGCTGCTTGCCGCAGAGCCGGCAGTCGCCGAGACGGTGTATTTCGAGCATGCCGGCTCCGAATTGCAGCGCGGCATGAATTTGCTGCGGCTGGCCGCGCTGTTACGGCGCAGCAAATTCCGCTCGATCTGGATTCTCGACCGCACCACGCGGCCGGCGCTCGCCGCAAGGCTTGCCGGCATCCCGGAGCGCATCGGGCTTGGGCTTGGGGCGCAACGCCTCTTCATCACCAATCCCGGTATTGATCACAGCCATTTCCACGATCATCCGATCGATTGGCTACGCGCGCTGATGGCGGCGATGAAGGTGCCGCTTCTCTCGACCGAGCCGGATCTTCGTCTACCCGAGGCAACGCTCGCCGCGGTCGCCGCGAAATTCAAGTCGGCGGCCCGGCCCTGGATCGTGCTTGGCATCGGCGCCTCGCATCCTGACAAAGACTGGCCGGACGAATATTGGGCCGAATTTATTTTCCAATTACGTGGCCGGTCGCCCGGCACCGTGTTCCTGGTTGGCGGTCCGGCGAACGCTCTGCGCGCAGCAAATTTTATCGCCGCGGGTGCCGGGGCAAGCGCCGTCAATGCCTGCGATCTTTCTCTCGTCGACGCCGCCGCGCTGTTGCGGTTGGCCGACCTCTTTGTCGGTCCGTCATCCGGACCCTTGAACCTCGCCGCCGGCGGCGGCACGGAGGCGTTCGGCCTGTTCGGCTCGACGCCGGTTCTGACCTATTCGAAATTCATCCACGCCATCGAACCGCCCGGCGGCCAATCAGCCGACGGCATGCAGCGAATTTTGCCGGCGCAGGTGCTGGAGGCCGTGGCGCCATCTCTCCTGCACTGGTAGCATAACGGCGGGCGTCCCGCATTAGATGCAGTTTGGATTTTTGGAAATCTTGGCGGCGCCCCGATCCTTCGGCTCGGCAGATTGGAATTGAGCAGATGGGCACACCAGGGGCGGCAAGAGCATCGGCCGTATTTCGTAGTTTTGCACTGTCGTTATTATGGCTTGCGGGATTGGCCGCGCTCAACGTCGCCTGCGCGCAGAATGTGGTCAATGCCAATTTTGCGTTCCCCTCCGCCACGAACGTTTCGGACAAGGTTTTCGTCGATCCGCCCACCACGCCGCAGACGGGATGGACATTCACGAATGCGGGAACCAACGTCAGCGGCGTGCAACAAAATGGCAGCGCCTTAGCCGGGCCCACCGCACCCAACGGCGAACAGCAGACCGCCTTTATCACCGACCTCGGCTCGATTTCGCAAAATATCGATTTCAAGCTGCCCGGCGATTATGAGCTCTCCTTCCAAATAGCCGCGCAAGCCGGCGGCACACCGAACGACCAGAACAATCAGAACAGCCAATCGATC
>JASHOX010000011.1 GCA_030038415.1 Xanthobacteraceae bacterium | reverse complement strand
AGCAGATTGCACAGCAGCAGCGATGTCTTGCGGCCGTAGCGGTCGCCGACCCAGCCGAAAATCTGCGAGCCGAACAGAACGCCGATATTGCTGGCGCTCAACACCAACCCGAGCGCCTTGGGCGGGATGTGCCATTCGGCGATCAAATGCGGCGCGGCAAAGGCGATGGCGCCGATGTCATAGCCATCGATCATCGCCAACAGGACCGACCAGACGATCAGCTTGATCTGGAATGAGCCGAGCCCGTATTCGTCCAAAAATTGCGAAACCTGAACTTTTGCCTCGCCGGCCATCGTTTCCCCCGAGAACTTCTTGTTGCGGCGCGTAGTCGCCTTGGCCGGAAGCTAAGGCAGGCGGCCCCCAAAATAAAGCGGCATTCCCGCGCAGTGCGCGGGTTGGGCGGTCGCCCCCTTTGTGCGACTTTCCCGCGCCCGCGAGAACCAATAAGGTCGCAGCAACAGCGTGAATAATCGCCAGAGGTGGGATCGCCATGGAAATGAGCGTGTCAGTGGCGCCGCAGCAGCAGGCGCTCTCGAACGACGGCAAGGCAAGCCAGACCAGACCCAATTCCAGCGGGTTGGACGAATGGCTGGCAAAGATCGAGGCGATAGGCGAGCTCAAGCGCATCAGCGCCGAAGTCGATGCCGACCTCGAAGCCGCCACCATCACCTATCTCGCCGCCAGCGCCGGCAAGAGCCCGGCTTTGTTGTTCGAGAACATCAAAGGCCATCCCGGCCATCGCGCGCTCTACAATACGATCGGCTCCAATCTGTCGCGGTTCTGCCTGATGATCGGCGAGGAATTGGTCGACCACCCGCTCAAGGCGGTCCAAGCCTTGCAGCGCAAGATGGGCCGCACCATGAAAGCCGAGGAGGTGCCGGCCAACACTGCGATCTGCAATCAGAACATCGAGACCGGCGACAAAATTGACATCCGCAAATTCCCGGCGCAGCGCATGTGGCCGCTCGACGGCGGGCTTTATCTCGGCACCGGCGACGCGGTGGTGACGCAATGCCCGGAGACCGGGCGCGTCAACGTCGGCACCTATCGCATGATGATCAAGGGGCCGCGCGAGATCGGCATCTATACCTCGCCGGGCAAGGACGCCACGCTCGACCGCGAGAAGTGGTGGAAGATGGGCAAGCCGATGCCGATCGCGGCGGCTTACGGCATCGATCCGCTGCTGTTTCTCGTTGCGGCGACGAGCTTTCCCAAGACCGAATGCGAATACGATTATTACGGCGGCATCAATGGCGCTCCGATCGAGGTGTTCAAGAGCGATCTGACCGGGCTGCCGCTGCCGGCGCGCGCCGAGATCATCATCGAAGGCTTCGTCTATCCGGACGAGACTTTCGCCGAAGGCCCGTTCGGCGAATTCACCGGCTATTATGGTCGCCCGACCGGCGCCACGCCCTATATGCGCGTCGAGAAAGTGCGCTTTCGCAACAATCCGACTTTGACCTGCGCTTTGATGGCGGACGGTCCCGCCAACGAGTGTGGATTGTTCTGGGCGGCACTGCGTTCAGCGGCGATCTGGTCGGATCTGCAAAAACTCGGGATTCCCGGCATCCAGGGCGTGTGGTCGATCCCGGAAGCGGCCGGCTGGGGCATCACGGTGGTTTCGATCAAGCAGATGTATGCGGGCCATGCACCACAGGTCATGGCGCTCGCTGCGCAATGCACCGGGGGCGCCTATTTCGGCAAATATGTCATCGTCGTCGACGACGACGTCGATCCAAGCAACATCCATCAGGTGCTGTGGGCGATGGCGACCCGTTCGCGGCCGGCGCAATCGATCGACATCTTGCGCGAGACCTGGAGCACCTTTCTCGATCCGAGCCTCAATCCGCCGGAAATCCGCCCCTGGGGCTCCAAGGCCCTGATCAATGCCTGCATGGATTACCGGCACATCAAGACGTTCTCCAAGCGCACCAAGCTGTCGAAGCCGATGTACGAGCAGGTCGCGGCGCGGTGGAACGAATTGGGCTTTGCCGGCAAGCCGATGTCCGTGTCGGTGTTCGAGGATGCCGCGCCGGGCACGCGCGTCGACTAAATCCTTGGCCGCGTGGAATACGATGAGCAGGCTGCTATCGCTTCCATGTCTTGCACTGGCATTGCTGCAGCCGGTGGCCGCACTCGCCGCCGCACCCTGCAGCGGCCATCAGCTCCTGCCAAAGCCGCGGCCGCAGACAAGCTGCCTGGACCTCAAACCTCAGATTTTCGTCTCGCCCGACCAAAGGACAATCGCCTCGGTGCTCGCAGTCGATGTCAGCCTCAACGCGACGCCCGATATGGAAAGCCGGGTGGTGATGCGATCGAGCGCCGGCGCCACGCTGAGCTCCAAGGATTATTCCTCGCCGAATGGAACAAACGGGTATTATGTTTTGAACGCGAAATGGTCGCCCGATTCGCAGTTTTTCGCTTACAGCATGATGTCGTCGGGCGGGCATTCGCCGTGGTCGTTCCCGATCGCGGTCTACAGCCTCAAGAGCAACCAGTTTGCGAGCATCAGCGACATGATCGCCGGTTCGCCGACTTTGTCCGGCGCGTTCACGTTCTCCGCGCCGCATACGCTCAATGCCAGTACGTGGCGAGCGCCCGGCGACCTCGATCACAGAGTCCCGGTCAGCGTCGACCTTGCGACCGCGTTCGATAAATTGGCGTCGCCGTCGAAGTAAGCCCGGCCGCCAGCCGCCGTTTCATATTCCCGTAGATGCGCCGCAGGCAGCGCTTGAGCACCAGCAGCTCTTCGCGTGACAGACCGGCGATGGCGTCGCTCTCGTACTGCCGCGCCAGGGGAATAAGGCGTGCCACGATCGCGCTGCCCTTGCCCGACAACGCGACGCTGACTTCGCGATTACTGTTCACGGAGCGGCTTCGCGTCACCAGCCCTATGCGCACCAGCCGCGACACCAGCCGCGACAAGGTCGAGGCATCGATGCTGGTGAACTCGGCAAGATCGATCTGGCGCAAGCTGCCGTTTGCGGCCAGCGCGGCCAAGACGCGCCACATGGCGATGCTCAGCCCGTGCTTGGCGAGCGCTTGGTCGCCGAACTGATCGGCAATGATGGTGCCGACCCGGTTCACGAGATACGGCAGATAGTCGCCAAGGTCGAGCTTGGCCGAAAGTTTGGGCGCCATGACCGCGACAGATTATCGCCAAATTATTGCATTTACAACAGATGCATTTTCACTTATCGTCTGGCCAAGCATCGTCAAGAAATGCCGCGTCGAGGGAGGTTGCGATGGACTTTGGCTATTTCACGCTGAGCGACAATCACTACGAGAATAACACCCGCTCGTCGAACCAGTTCGTCGCCGATATCACTGCCGAGGCGCTTTATGCCGACAAGCTCGGCATGCATTCGGCCTGGATCGGCGAGCATCATTTCAATTCGCTCGGCGTGTTGTCATGCCCCGATCTGGTGCTGGCTTACGTCGCCGCCAACACTAAGCACATCCGGCTGGCGCCGGCGGT
>JASHOX010000010.1 GCA_030038415.1 Xanthobacteraceae bacterium | reverse complement strand
TGGCCGACACTCCGCAATGATTCTTTGGCGGCGAATCGAGCGCCTAAGAGAATCGCAAACTATCTAGGACGTGGCCTCTGAGGCGGCCGAAAGCTCAACCCATCGGACGGGAGAGCTCGGGTCTGCATTCGCCTTTGCAAACAACCGTCGCCCGACATTGGGTTCGCCGGCACGAGCGGACCCATTGCCAGCATCGCGACCATGTCGGCCGCCGCATGATCGTTTCCACATCCTGAGGCGTTAGGCCTATGTCCTGCAATGAACGCGCGTTGAGCCGCCGCAGTTCATCGTGCTCCTTCAGTATCTGCCAGTAACAGGAGATGCAGCGCGCCAGGAGCCCGGTCCAAGACACCGCTCGCACGAAAACCCGTGAAGCATGCGTCCAGGCGAGCGCGCTCATGCGTGTTGCGCGTGCAGCGGGCGGAAGAAGGCTCTAATTTCTGTTGCGAGCTGCTGCGGAGCTTCGAGGGCCGCGAAGTGGCCACCCGAGTGCATCGGTGTCCATCGCGTGATGTTGCCATATGTCAACTCCGCGAGACTTCGCGGTGGCGTAAGAATTTCTCGTGGAAACTCGGCATATCCGGTCGGAACCATGACCTTCTCACCCGAAGGAACGATCCACGGCTCGTGAAAGCGCGCGTAACAGGGCCAGAAGCTCGATCCGATGGCGCCGGTTATCCAGTAAAGCATGATGTTGGTGAGGAGGATGTCGCGCGAAAAGTGGGCGTCGAGGTCGCCGTTGCAGTCGCTCCAGGTGTGGAATTTCTCCAAAATCCAGGCGGCAAGGCCGACCGGTGAGTCAGTCAGCGCGTAGGCCAGCGTCTGCGGCTTCGTTCCCATAATCCACGAATATCCGGTTTCCTCTCTGAGCCAGTGATCAAGCTGCTCATAAAAGCGCTTCTCTTCCGCGCTGGGATTGTGTCCCGCCATACGCAGGCGCGGAATCGCCAGCAGCGTAATGTGGATACCCGCGAGGTTTTGCGGATAGGCATAGCCAAGTCGCGTGGCAACGAACGCGCCCCAATCATGGCCGTGCGCAACGAACCTTTGGTGACCCAGGACGGAGGTCATCAGATGCTGGAACGTGTCGGCGATTTCGCACAAGCCGAAACGCCGCTGGTTGGGACGAAACGAGAAGCCGTAGCCGGGAATCGACGGCGCCACGATCGTGAATGCGTCTTGCGGCTCGCCGCCGTGGGCGGACGGATGCGTCAGCAGCGGAATGAGCTCGTGGAATTCAACAATCGAACCGGGCCACCCGTGCGTCAGCAGCAGCGGTAATGGCGCGCTGCCCTCGCCCTGTTCGTAGATGAAATGAACGTCAACATCGTCGAGCGGCACCGTGAACTGGCGGAACCCATTGAGCATTCTTTCGTGTTTGCGCCAGTCGTAATCCTGGCGCCAGTAATCGATCGCACTTTTGAGATAGCCGAGATCGGTTCCAAAGGCCCAACCGGAATCCGAGACTTCGTCGGGCCAACGCGTGGCATCGAGACGCCGCTTAAGGTCGAGCAGCACGGCATCATCGACCGCAATCCTGAAGGGCCGAGGCGCTGCGCTGCCTTGTGCGAACGACGTTACTGTCATCTCAGACCTCCATCAGGCCGGCGAGCATCGTCGCTTAATGACACTAGCTAACATTAATAGAGAGTGTCTATTGCTGTCAACCAGCAAAACCGCTATGCTGGTGTTAGAATGAGATTCTCCGACAAATATTCGATTCCTAAAGAGCTTGCCGCGCTCTACGATTTCGTGAATTCGCTCGATCTGCGCCGCTTTCGCGTGCGGGGTGTCCGGCACACGCCCTCCGATGCACTCGCCTCACGCGCCGAGGCACAAGCTTGGATGCGAGCGCATGGTCTGTTGATGCCGCGACGTTTGCTTAGCGAAGAAGACTATCGCGAAGCGCTGGCGCTCCGGCAGGCATTGCGCGCCTTCATCGAGGCCGCGCCCGCCAAGCGTGGCAAAAACCGCGACATCGTTGAAGGCTTGAAAACCGCGGCAGCCGCTTTTCCATTGCTGCTGACCACGGCGCAACATGGCCTTGCGCTCGGCCCGAAAGGCGCAAACCGGCTCGGTCAGGTCCTGGCCGAACTCAATCATCTGGTCGAGACCGCGCAGCTCGACCGGCTGAAAATGTGCGAGTCGCCTGAATGCCGCTGGGTCTTTTTCGATCGAACGAAACCGGCCAATCGCCGCTGGTGCTCATCGGACGTCTGCGGAAATCGGATCAAGGTCCGCGCCTTTCGCGAACGTCATCGCAGCGACGGCGGCGGAGCGCGGCGCGATTAATACGGGCACGTCGAGCGGCCCGCTCAATAAAGCCCAGTCAAGCCGTGGTTGGCGACGATCTCGCCGATCTGCTCGCTGCGGGCGATATGGGCGTGCAGCACCGCGCCGAGGTCGCGGTGGAGCTCGGCCGCGGTGCGATCCGCCTTGGGCTTGATCTGCGCGCTGAGATACGCGCCTTCCTGCCGGTTGACCTCGACCAGGGCTTTGCCGAACGGCATCTGCTTGTGCTCGTACCGCTTCAACCCCGCGGCAAGGTCGCCGCCGGCGTCACGGATCGAGTCGGCAAGGCAGGCCGCATCGAGCGCGGCTTTGGTGGTGCCGGCGCCGGCATGAGGGCGAGCGACGAAGGCGGCGTCGCCGGCGAGCGCCACCCGGCCGAACACCATCCGCGGTGAAACGAGATCGTAGATCGGCTGAAAGAACGGCGTGGTGAGCTCGAGAAGGGCGGCGATCTGCGGCGCCATCAGACGTTTGGCGTCCGCCTTGATGCGCGCGATCACCTCGGGCCGAATGAGCGGCGGCGGGATGCCGGCGGCATGATGCCGGCCTTCGGCATCGGTCGAGATGTCGGCGAGCGTCGCGGCGTCGGTCGGCCGGTACCAGATGATGTTATAGGCGCGGCGGCCGACCGCGGTATCGTTGTCGCGCCCCGGCACCGGGTAGCTGATGAGCTGCTCGCCCTCCGGCAGGCAGAAGGCATAGAGGTCGACCACTTCGCGCCACAGGCTTGGCGGCACATCGGCTTCGTCGAGCACCGCGCGCCAGGCGACATAGCCGGCATAGACCGGCTGCACCTCGGGCAGAAACTGCGCCCGCACCGTCGAGCGGACGCCGTCGGCGCCGACCAAGAGATCGCCGCGCTCGCTTGAGCCGTCGGCGAAAATCGCGGTCACGCCGTCGGCGTCCTGCTCGACCCGCGTGAGCCGTTTACTGAACCGATAGGCGTCGGCCGGCAGCGCATCGAGCAAGGCGCGGTAGAGCCGTGACCAACCGCTCAGCGTGCGCGCCATCGGCTGCTCGATGATGATCCTGCCGTGGCGATCGAGGCAGACGCCGCGCGGCGGCGTGATGCCCATCGAGTCGTCGAAATCGATGCCGGCGCGCCTGAGGATGGCGATGAGCTGCGGATGCGTGCCGAGCCCGACGCCGCGGCTCGCCAGCTCCTCGTCATTGCGCTCGAATACAACGGCGTTCCAGCCGATCGAGCGCAGCAGATGCGCGACCATCAGCCCGCCGAGCGAGCCGCCGATGACGAGGGCGCGGCGTGATGTCATTACTACGCCCTGGCTGCGAAATTCATCGCGCCTTGACGCGCCAGTTCACGGCAGCGCCCAAGCCAATTCGTCGTGGCCGGGCTTGTAATCCATGTTGGTGGCGGCCGGATTGCGGTTGATCAGCGGCCGGCCATACATCGGATTGGTGACGCTGCGGGTCTCGTGCTCGACGGTGAACAGCACTTCCCTGGTGTCAAGGTCGATGACGTCCCTGAAGCGGTACTGGTAGTCGTTGTCCTCGATGGTGATGAGGCCGAGATCGAGCAGCTTGCGGTACGGGCGGGAGAAGTTGGTGAGATAGATCTGCACGTGGTGGCCGTCATAGGCCGTGTCCGGCGCGTCGGTCTCGCGGAAATAGAAATACTGGTTCTCGCCGACCTGGACTTTCGCTTCCGGCCCGGCGCCGTTCTTTTTCACTTGCGCCGGCGCTTCCACCACGTCGCGATAGAAGCGGGCAATGCGCTCGGCCGTGCCCGGCCGCACGTCGAAGCGGACATAGGGCATGCCGAGCTGGACGCGGCCGAAGCGGGCCGGATCGGGCTCGTGCACGGTGATGCGGTTGCCCCACGGACACACGGTCTCGACGCCGTCATTGCTCTCGCGGAACTGAAATTTGGTGCCGTCGAGCGCCTTCTTCACCCTGTTGAGCCGCTTCAACAGCGCCTCGCGGTCCGGCATGACCAGGCCGGTGGTGCCGCGTAAGACTTCGGGCTTGCCCATCGGCAAGTGAAATTGGCTCATGCCGACATTGACCCACATGTTGCCGGCGCCGGTGTTGAGGAACGGATCGCGCGTATAGCCCAATCCGGTGATGTAGAAGTGCGTTGCTTTGTGCTGATCGTCGATCGAGACATTGACGTGGCCGATACCGACGGAATTGCCGACGTCCTGTGCGGCGCGATCGTATTTTTTCTCTTGCATGGGTGTGTCCTTGGCGTCCGTGGGCGAGGATGTTGCTGCGGATATTAGGCGCGTGGCGGCGCCCGCTCAACCGTGCCGGCGCCTGAGCTTTACTGCGGCTCGATGCCGGCGGCGCGGATGATGTCGACCCATTTTGCCGTCTGTGCGGCAATGAAAGCGCGAAATTCGTCCGGCGTGTCCCATTGCGCGACGATGCCAAGGGCCTTGAAACGCGCCGCCGTTTCCGGGCGCTTGAGATCGGCGACCAGGGCGGCGTTGAGTTTGCTCACGATCGATTTAGGTGTTCCGGCGCGGGCGAAGAAGCCCTGCCAGCTGCTGCCGTCGTAGCCCGGCACGGTCTCAGACAGCGCCGGGACGTTCGGCATGTCGGGGTCGCGCTTGTTGGAGAGTACCGCAAGGAGCTTGAGCTTGCCTGCCTGGATCAATGGCAGCGCGGGCGTGAGATCCGAAAACTCCATGGCGACATTGCCGCTGGCGACGTCGGTTAGGCCCGGCATCGCGCCTTTGTATGGAATATGGCGGATATCGACTCCGGTCGCCAGTTTGAATTGTTCGGCAAAAATCTGATGCGGAGTGGCGATTCCGGCCGACGCATAGGTCAGGGCACCGGGCTTCGCCTTGGCGAGCGCGATGAGATCCGCCACCGAGCCTACCGGCAGCGATGGCGAAACGACCAAACAGAATTGGGTGAGTCCGACAAGCACCACGGGATCGAAGTCCCTACCCAGGTCATACGAAACTGATTTCATCGCGAAAGGCAGTATCGTGATCGCGGATGGCGCATGGAGCAGCGTGTAGCCGTCGGGCTCGGTTTTCGCGGCAAAAGAGATGCCGATCTCGCCGCCAGCGCCGGTTTTATTTTCGACAACGAAAGTTCCATGGAGCGCGCGCTGCAGCACGTCGGCTTCATAGCGGGCCAAGAGGTCGTTCGAAGCGCCGGGCGGAAACGGCACGACGATGGTTACCGGCCGCGTCGGATAATCATCGGCGCGCGCCGCCTGGCAGCACGCGGCCGTATAAGTCGCCAGCGCGAGGACGGCCACCTTAACACCCACTGCGTTCATGCTCTTCTCCCGGAGGACAGACGGCTATAGCAAATCGGCATGTCGGCGCGGGCGCAAGGGTGTTAGATAGGGAAGCGGCATTCGAGGAACGCGGGGCGCGGTGTCGAGCTTTTGGGAAAAACTTCAGCCGGCTTCGCGCCGCAGCGCTCGCGCACCGGCGAGCGACACTGATTATCGGCTGCTCGTCCCGCTGATGCTCAATGTCGCGATTATCCAGGCCGTCTATGCCATTGTACGCGTGACGACGTCTTACCGCGCCATCGAGCTCGACTTGCCGGTGGTGTGGCTTGGCATCATCTCGGCGACGTTCGCGATCCTGCCGATCATCTTTGCCGTCCAGGTCGGCCGCTACTTGGATCGCGGCAAGGATGCCCAAGCGGCTTGGCTCGGCGCGAGCCTGCTGGTCGTCGCCTGCGCCGGCTTTCGGTTCGCCGCCGGTTCGTTGCTGACGCTTCTTCTGCTTACCGCGCTGCTCGGCATTTCGCACATCCTGATCATGGCAAGCCAGCAGATGCTATGCGTGCGCTGCACCGGGCCGCGCGGCCGCGATGCCGCCTTCGGCAACTACGTCATTGCCAGCGCGGTCGGGCAGGGGCTCGGCCCTTATCTGGTCGCCTGGGCCGGCGGTTCGGCGACCCTGCCGCCGACCGACCGTTTATTCGCCATTGGCTTGGTCGTGTCATTGGGTTCACTGGCGACGGCCGCCGCCATTCGGCCGGCTCCGGACCACATGACGCGGGCGAAGAGCAAGGAGGTCGTGCCGCTGCGGGAATTGCTCCGCCAACGCGGATTAATGGCTTACCTCGTCGCCAGCGTCATCACCATGGCGGCGCAGGACCTGGTCACCATTTATCTGCCGCTGCTCGGCGCCGAAAAGAACATCAACGCCCGCGACATCGGCAGCCTGTTGACGGTGCGCTCCGTCGCCGCGTTGTTCTCGCGGATGGGCTATGTGCGGATCATAGCGCTGGTCGGGCGACGCCCGCTGACGCTTGCCAGCATGGTGGGATCGGCGATCGGCTTTGCCTGTCTCGCATTGCCGGTGAAGCTTCCCGTGCTGTTCGCGGCGATGACGCTGACCGGCGTTGCGCTCGGGATCGCGACCACGCTGAGCCTTACCAACGTCGTCGATCTCGCTTCGCCGGCGTCGATGGGGACCGTGATGTCGCTCCGCAACACCGGCAACCGTATCGGCCAGATGGCGGTGCCGTTCGCCGCGAGCCTGATCGCCGCCGCCAGCGGGGTCGGCGGCATTTTCGTGATTATTGCGTTGAGCCTCGCCGTGTCAGGCGCGGCAGTGCATTTCAGCGGCGACGAACACTGACGGGGCCGCCTACCAGTGATGCCAGTAGCCGCGATGACGCCAATAGGGGCCGTAGTAGCCGTACGGATAGGGCCCGTAATACGGCGGCGGGTAAGGTGGCGGATAGACCGGCGGGGGCGGCGGATAGCCGACCTGCGGCGGTCCCGGCGGGCCGAGGCTGGTTGCGATGACGTAGCCGCTCTGGCCCTGAAACGTGACCTGACACCAGGCGCCGCTACAGCCGGCAACGGCAACCGGCGCCCCGGCGGGAATCGTCATGACGATGGGATAATTGGTTCCCGGTCCCTGGCGTAGATTGACATTGGTGTTAACCGCGGCGGGCGGCGGCGGTGCGCCAGGAGGCGGTCCGCCGGCCTGCGGCGGTGGGCCGGGTGGTGCGCCAGGCGGTAGCGGCGCGGGCTGGTCCGGCGCC
>JASHOX010000069.1 GCA_030038415.1 Xanthobacteraceae bacterium | reverse complement strand
GCATGGTACCTCTCCGCGGCGCTCGCCACGACGTTTGGCGCGAGCGCATTGCTGGGCCGGTTTCGGGACCTGCTGGGTGCTGGGCCTGGAAAGCAATTCCTGTCCCTTCGCCGGCATGACCCGGATCAGGTTCAAAGGGTTTTTCTCAGCCCGCTTTCGGGCACCCCTCGGAACCCCTCTAATTTAGGCCGTCAGGGGGGCGTGTCAACGCGGGGGCTTCCAGCGGCGCGCTCCTTCTCCCCGCGCCCGGGGAGAAGCACAGGCGGCCTTCGGCCGCCTTTATTTTGCCTGAAGAACGCCGATGCAAAGCATCGGCTATGGATGAGGGGGCCTCGCGGCAATTCTGAGCGCCTGCATTCTGCGCCCGGCGGAGAGGCCCCCTCACCCCAACCCTCTCCCCGTAAAGGAGAGAGGGCGCTAATAATTCTTCAACAGCCGTTGCAGGTAGTCGAGCTCTTCCTGCGGGCGGGTGAATTCGCCGAAGCGCTTGCGCAGTTCCTCGAGGATGCGGCGGGCGCGCTGCACGTCGATATCGCCCGGCACCTTGACCGAGGAATCGTCGCTATAGTCGTGGCCGCGCAGCGGACGGCCGAGCGGATCGGTGTCGCTGTCGCCGCGCGCCTGACCGAAGCGGCCGCGGCCCTGGCCTTGGCCCTGCCCCATCTGCTGCTGCATCGATTGCGCCAGCGACTGCGCGCCCTTGCGCAAGGCGTCGAGCGCGCGGCCCTGCGACTCCACCGCATCGTCGGTGTTGCCCTGGCCGAGTTCGCCTTCGGCTTCGCCCATGGCGTCGCCGGCACGGCCGAGCTGATCGAGCTGGTCGCCGCCTTGCCCCTGGTTCTGACCTCGGCCCGGCGGCTGTTGGCCCTGCTGGCCTTGCTGGCTCCCGCCAAGGCCGCGGTTCTTCAAATCTTCGAGCAACTGGTTGAGCCGGTCGCGCAAGGCCTGCTGGTTCTGTTGCAATTCGCCGAGCGAATCGCCGGGATGCTGCGAGGGTCCGGGCTTGCCCTGCTGGCCGCGCTGCGCGCCCTGCTGGCCTTGCTTGAAGGTGCGGTCGCGCAAATCCTGCTGCTGGCGGATCATGTCGCCGAGCTCATCGAGCTCCGACATTTCTTCGCTTTCGTCGCCGTTCATGTCCGGCGACGCCATCTGCATGTTTTCCATCATCTCTTCGAGCTGCTGTAAGAGCGCCTGCGCCGCGTCCTTGGCGCCGCTCCGCGCGAGGTTCTCGAGCTTATTGAGCATGTTCTGCAGGTCGCGCTGCGACATCACCCGCGCATCGGGATTAAGCGGGCGCGCCAGCTGCTGATTGTTTTTCAGTTGCTGCGCCAGCGCCTGCAAATAACGCTGCATGGCCTCGCGCAGCTTGTCCATCAGCTGTTTGATCTCGTCGTCGCTGGCGCCGCGCTCAAGCGCCTGCTGCAGCGCGGCCTCGGCGTTGCGCAGCGCGTCCTGCGCGTCGGAAATATTGCCGTCCTCGATGTCGACCGCCATCTGCCACAGCCGCGTGACCACGTCGCGCAGATCGTCGTCGGTCTTGGCGCGAACGAGCTCCCAGAAGATCGAGCGCAGCCCGAGATAAACGCCGGCATCGGGGGTGAATTTTTCCGGCGCGATGGCGAGCGCGTCGAGCGCGGTGATGACCTGCGGCCGCGCATTGGCGTCCATCGCCAGATCGCGGCGCTGCTCGATCAGCGCCCGCGCCAAGGGCTTGATGAAGACGCGCTGCGGCAGCCGGAACGTCACCGGATCGCTCTTGCCGACATTGCCGCCCTCGTCGTGCGCGACCAGCGTCATCGTCACCTCGGCGCCGGCCCAGGGATGGTCGGTGAGATCCTTGATGGTCTGGCCGACGCCGTTTTTCACCCGCGCCTGCGGCAGCACCAGCGGGAATTCCGGCGGGCCGTAGAGCGGACGCGGCACCTGTTTCGGCTTTTCGCCGGACGCGGCCGCCGCTGCGGAAGCGTCCTTCCGCGCGAAAGTCGCCTCGGCTTTCGTCACCCCGTAATCGTCCTCGAGCCGGTAGGACAACAGCAGCGAGCCGCGGTTCTGCGCCTGGGGGTCCTTGGTCAGCGCGATGGTCGGCGGATTGTCGGGAATGGCGTTGAACGGCCAGGTCAGATCGTCGCCGGCGCCGCGCAGCGTCGCCGTGCCGGTCGCGGTAATCTTGAAGCGATGCTCCTGCGTGCCGGCCGGAGCCTGCACCGCCTCCTTCGACGGCGTGACGCCGCCGTTGCCGGAAATGTCGAGATTGACATTGCCGGTCGAGCGCACGATCAGCGTCGAGTTGACCGGCACCGCGAACGGTCCTTCGCCCGGCGCCTGCGCCGCCGCCGTCTCGCCCGGATGAATGCCGGGCAGCACCAGCGGCGGCTTGCCGGTATAAGCCGGCGGCACCACCCAGGCGTCGACGCGGAAATTCGCCGGCAGCACCACGCCCTGCCAGTCGAACGCCGCGGCGATGCGCTTTACTCGCTCGCCACCGGCGGCAAAAAACGTGGCGATGCAGGCAAGCAGCACCAGCGCCCGCAGCGCGTAAGGATCGCGCCAGGCGACGCGCGGCGCCGGCGCGCCGGGTTTGAGCGCGCGCGCGGCTTGGCGCGCACGCTCGACATGGGCGTTCCACAGCGCCAGCGAATAGGGATCTTTCGAGGTGACGGCGAGCTCGTCGGCGATCGCGGTCGCCGGACGATGGGCGAGCCCGCTGCCGCGATCGAGCCGGCTCAAGCCCTCGCGCACCGCCGGCACGCGCAGCAGTCCCAACGGCACCAGCGCGCCAACGACGACGACGACAAAGCCGATCACGCCGACGGTGCGGCCGAGCGGCGGCAGCCACAGCCATAGCCCAAGCCACGAAACCGCCAGGAACAGACCGAGCGCGGTCAAAAGCGTCGCCAGCGCCGGCCACAGCCGTTCCCACAGAATGGTCCAGCGCGCCCGCCGCAGCGCCGCGTCAAGGAGCGACCTCGCCGCTGGCTCGGCCACGGCCTTCTCGGGTGCGCTATTCGGCAAAATCTGCTCGGTCACAATTCTTCCGTTTTCCAGGGCGGCGGCCGGCATTCATGCGCCCGCAACTGGCAGACAACACGTTAACATGAGGGCCAGTTCAAGGCACTGAAAGCCCGGCAAAATTTAGTGAAGCAAGATCAAAGCCAACGTCACCAGCCAAGATCACAGCCAGCCCGGCAGCCGATCGAGCCCGATCAGCTCGTCGAACGTCTGGCGCGGCCGGATGAGCGCCCATTCGTCATTGCGAACAAGCACTTCGGGGATCAGCGGGCGGCTGTTATAAGTGCCAGCCTGGACCGCGCCATAGGCGCCGGCGGTCATCACCGCGAGGAGATCGCCCGGCTTCGGCTCGACCAAGGCGCGGTCGAGCGCCAGGTAATCGCCGGATTCGCAAACCGGGCCGACCACGTCGGCGGTGATTCGCCGTGCGCCGACCGGCGCCGCGCGCACCGGCTTGATGTCGTGATGCGCCTCGTAGAGCGTCGGGCGAACCAGATCGTTCATACCGGCGTCGACGATGACGAAAGTCTTGGCTTCGCCGCGCTTGAGGTAAATGACGCGCGTCAGCAGGATGCCGGCATTGCCGACAATCAGCCGGCCCGGCTCGAAAATGAGCTTGCAGCCGAGGTCCTTGGTGGCGCGCTTGACGATCGCCGCATAGGCGTCGGGATCGGGCGGCGGCTCGTTGTCCTCGCGATAGGGAATGCCCAAGCCGCCGCCGAGATCGACGTGCGAGATGGAATGGCCGTCGGCGCGCAACACGCCGACAAACTCAGCCAACAGCGCGAACGCATCGCCGAACGGGTCGAGCTCGATGATCTGGCTGCCGATATGCATGTCGACGCCGATGACGCGCACGCCCTTGAGCTTGGCGGCGCGCGCATAGACGTCGCGGGCGCGGCTGATCGGAATGCCGAATTTGTTCTCCGCCTTGCCGGTCGCGATCTTGGCGTGGGTCCTCGGATCAATGTC
>JASHOX010000068.1 GCA_030038415.1 Xanthobacteraceae bacterium | reverse complement strand
GCTGGATGCTGCCGGCAAGCCGGTCGGCACCGAGCCGCTGGACGGGGAGTAGTTTTCCGTTGTCACGATGCGCCGCTTTTTCACCTCCCCCTGGAGGGGGGAGGTCGATCATGTTCGCTATGGAGCGAACATGATCGGGAGGGGGTGACAACGCTATTGCCGCGTGTCGCTGCATTTTTTTTCTCTCGCTAACGGTCACCCCACCCCGTCACGCATTCGCTCGCTTCGCGAGCTTCGGCGGACGACCCTCCCCCTCCAGGGGAGGGTGAAATAAAGCAATCCCGTTCCCGCAAGACGGCTTCGCCCGCAGGTGGTCCGATCTCAGCCACGTGAAGCGCGAAGAAGGTTTTCGGACCTGCGGTCAGGGGTGGTGCCTGCCGTGTTTGGTCCGTTACGCCCGCTTCGCCGGCGTCATTGCGAGCCACCGGATCAAGTCCGGTGGCAGGCTCCGCGAAGCAATCCAGTGTTCAATTCCTCCGTCTCTGGATTGCTTCGTCGCTTCGCTCCTCGCAATGACGAAAAATGAAAGGATATGGAACGCCGGAAAGACGCTGGGTCCTAACCTCCGCACCTTTTAGAGTGCGGCGCCGCCCTCGAATGGAGAGAGCAGCTCGCCTTGCGGCGTTCCACCACGGCTCTTCCCAAGGGGTGTGTAGTCCCTTGGTGCGATCCGGGCCAGGTTTCGTGGAAAGAGCCGTCCAAGGGGCGGGGGTCACTCCGCCGACGGCCTCACCCACATCCAGCGACGCACCCCGCATGCCGGTCGTAATGCCGGCAGACATGATGCCCGGACCGCCCGGGAGCAAGTTGCAAGCCTGCCCGCGGGCTCCGCCTCTCGCCCCACCGCCGCAGTTTGCCTCCGCGGCGGCGTCCTTTCCCGAGCGAGATGATTCGGGGACATATGTAGTCGAAACGGGGACGAATGTCAAGATGGGTCTCATTATTAGAGACATGGCGTCCGCCGACTTTTAGAGGCGCCTACGACGCAACGCGAGGCCGGGTTGGCCCCGCGTTGCTGTCAACTCTCGTTTTGGGCCCTCACTCGGCTGGGAAATCGGACTATTTCGCCTTGACAAATTGGAACAAATAGTGAACATTTGTCGGTTCGGATCAGGCCGGAGCGTCAAGAGATTCGGAGTCAAGACGATGGATGCGGACCAGAAAAGCGCGTGGCTAACCAAGCTCGACGAGGAATGCCCGTATCAGGTGGTGCTGCCGCGCCGGCAACTCGCCGACGACAGCGCCATCATGGATTTCCTCATCGACCACGTCGAAAAATTCGACATGTATGTCGAGGACGATTACGCCGCCTTCGTGCGCTACTGCTTCGCCGATCCGCTCGACGCCGAGATTTTCCGCGCGCGCTTCGAGCCGAAGGCGGAGCGGTTTCGGCTGGCGGGGTAAGGCAGCACGCGCGTAGCGCTTTCGCGCAGTGGCGCGCGGATTAATTGCCGGCGTTGAACAAGGACGTCGGCTGCGAGCCGGGGGCGAAATGGCCCGACTCCTCGTCGTAGCCTGCTCCGGAGGCATACTGACTTTGCATGCACTGGGCGCGGGCGGCTTGCGCTCCCTGTAGTGAGGCGAGTCCGGTCGCGACACCCTGCCCGGAGTCGCACATGTCGCTGCTCTGACCGACGAGATTGGCCTGGGCCATCAAGCCGTCATTGGACGAGCTGCAGGCGCCGAGCGCCGCGCCCGAAACGACCACAACGCAGGTGATCAGCGGCCACTTGATCATGATTCCCCCGCTTTGCCGCCCCGGCAGCCCCCGCACGAGCGCAAACATGCACCTGTTCCGGCGTAACGGCAAGCCGTTGCGCGCGCCCGCTCAAGGCCAATTATCGCGCTGGCAGCTTCTGCCGCACCGCGCCGATCTCGGCCCAGGGATCGGCACGCAGATGCTTCCTCACATTGAGCACGGTGAACTGATTGCCGCCGGTCGAGCGCGCCAATGCCTCCCATGACAGCGGCATCGACACCGGCGCGCCGGGGCGCGCGCGGGTCGAATAGGCGGCCACCGCGGTGGCCTCGCGCGAATTGCGCAAATAATCGATGAAGATTTTGCCGTGGCGCAGCGCCTTGGTCATCTTGGCGAGGTAGCGCTGCGGCGCGTCGGCGGCCATGGCATTGGCGATGCGCGAGGCGAACGCCTTGGTGGTGTCCCAGTCGGCGCCGTCGATCGGCACCATGACGTGAATGCCCTTGCCGCCGGTCAGCTTGGCGAAGCTTTTGAGTTTTTCCGCTTTGAGCCGGTCGCGGGTCTCGGCCGCCGCCGCGACGATCTCCTGCCAGGGAACACCCTCCCCCGGATCGAGGTCGAAGACGATGCGGTCGCACAGTTCCAGCCGGCCGAGCCGCGAGCCGCGGGTGTGAATCTCCAAGGCGCCGGACTGCACCAATTCGATCAGATCGTCGAGCTTTTCCACCGCGATCACGTCGTGCTCCTTGGTGCGAACGACGTGGCGCAGCGCCGATTGCTTGATGGCGGCGGCGATGTGCTTCTGGAAGAACGTTTCGCCTTTGATGCCCTCCGGAGCGCGAACGATGGCGAGCGGCCGGTCGACGACATGCGGCGCCATCAGATCCCACACGCTCACGTAATAATTCGCCAGGTCCGTCTTGGTGACGCCGACGTCGGGCCAATAGACCCGGTCGGGATGGGTCAAATGCACATTGGCGATTGTGGCGTTCGCGACTTCGGCGTTGCGGTTTGCGCTTTTGCCGTTGTTCCTGTTCGAAGCCGGTGGCGGCGATTTGCGCACCGCAGGCCGCTGCGCCGCCGTCGCGGGCGCCGGCGTCTCGCGCACCACTTCGCGCGCCGGCTTGTCCTCGCGCAAGCCCTTAAAAGCGGCCTGGCGCAGCAAGCCGTCGTGGGTGAAGCCGCGGAACTCGGTCTCAACGACCATTTGCGGCTTGACCCAGATCACATCTTTACGCCGTTCGTCCGGAGGCAAAGTGACCGGCGGCCGATCGACGCGCAGCGGCGCTAACCGCTGCCACAGATCGCGCGCGGTCTCCCGCGTATAGCCGGTGCCGACGCGGCCGGCGTAACGCAGCTTGCCGTTCTCGTGAAAGGCGACGGTCAGCGCGCCGACGGCGTTCGGCAGCGCGTTCGACGGCGAAAAGCCGGCGACCACGACTTCCTGCGCATCGTGGCATTTGGCCTTGACGAAATTGTCCGTCCGCCCCGAACGATAGGGCGCGTTGCGCAGCTTCGATATGATGCCCTCGAGATTCATCTCGCAAGCATGCTTGAAGATCACCGGACCGTCCTCGTCGAAATGCTCGGCATAGCGGATCGGCCCGCGCTTTGAGTTGCCCTTGAGGAGCCGCCGCAGCGCGTCCTTGCGCGCAACCAAAGGCTCGCCGGTCAGATTGCGGCCGTCGAGATACAGCAAGTCGAAAGCCCAATAGACGAAGCGGTCGCCGCGGCCCTCTTTGAGATCGTTCTGCAGCATCGCGAAATTGGAAATGCCTTTGGCGTCCTCGACCACCAATTCGCCGTCGAGCAGAGCGGTCTGCGCCGGCAGCGCGGCCACCGCCTTGGCGATGCGCTCGAAGCGGTGCGTCCAATCGAGCTCTTTGCGCGTGAGCAGCTTGACCTCGCCGCGATCGAGCCGCGCTTCGATGCGATAGCCGTCGAACTTGATCTCGTGCAGCCAATCCGGCCCGCTCGGCGCCGCCTCATGCAGCGTGGCGAGAGCCGGCGGAACGAAATCGGGAAGACGCGCGGCCTTGGCGGTCTTTCTGTCACCTCCCCCTGGAGGGGGGAGGTCGCCATGCGCGCTACGGCGGGAGGGGGTGAAAGGGCGGCGCGGTTGCTCACCCCACCCCGACGCGTCGCTTCGGCGACGCGTCGGCCCTCCCCCTCCAGGGGAGGGTTTTTTCTGCGCTTTCGAACGCGACTTCTTGCTGTCGCGCGACGGCGCTTTGCGCGGCGCTTTCGCGCGCGCGCCCGACTTGGCTTTGCTTGCGCGCAATTCCTCCTTGAACGCGCGCTGCGTTTGCGGCCGCGGAGAAGCGGACGGCGGGTCGGCTGTTGCGGTGTTTTGGCGATTGCTGTGCCAGACGCGCTTTCGGCCCCTGCCCTCGGCGATCTCGTCCATCGAGCGGCCGGTCGCCACCGAGAACGGCTCTTCATCCAAGATGTCGCCGTTGCGTTCGCTGCGCGACTCTTCGTCCTTGCCCTTGATGAGAAGCCAGTTTTCGTGACGGTCGCGCTCGCGCGAGCGCATGCGCACGAGATGCCAGCG
>JASHOX010000067.1 GCA_030038415.1 Xanthobacteraceae bacterium | reverse complement strand
CTCACCGCCTCGATCAATCGCTCCAATACGATGGTGATCTTCATCAATCAGATCCGCATGAAGATCGGCGTCATGTACGGCTCGCCGGAAACCACCACCGGCGGCCACGCGCTCAAGTTCTACGCCTCGGTGCGCCTCGATATCCGCCGCATCGGCGCGATTAAGGAGCGCGACGAGGTGGTCGGCAATCAGACGCGGGTGAAAGTCGTCAAGAACAAGCTCGCTCCGCCGTTCAAGCAGGTCGAGTTCGACATCATGTATGGCGAGGGCGTCTCCAAGACCGGCGAATTGATCGATCTCGGCGTCAAGGCCGGCGTCGTGGAAAAGTCCGGCGCCTGGTTCTCCTATGACAGCCAGCGCATCGGCCAGGGCCGCGAGAACGCCAAGAGCTTCCTCAAAGCCAATCCCGATATCGCCGGCAAGATCGAAGCCGCGATCCGGCAGAATGCCGGACTGATCGCCGAAAAGATTCTGGCTGGCGAAGAGGGCGGCACGGCCGAGGACGACGACGCCGCGGAAGCTTAAACGTCCACTGGGCGTTTCCCGGATGCGGTGCAGCGCGAAAAAGCGCTGCAGCGCTGATCCGGAGACTTCGCGAACTTAAACAGCCGAGTGGGTTTGATGATCCCGGATCGGCAGCGCGCCACGATCGTGCTGCGCTGCGCCCGGGAAATATTTTGCGAGGTTGAAGAATTACGAGGCGCGGCGTTCGGCGGTCCACGAGCCGGAGCAGGAGCCGCCGCTCCACAGTCCGCCGCCCTGATTGCCGGCCAGATGCCCGACGCCGGTGGCGCTCTTGCCGCCTGCGCTCACGGTGACGGTGATGGCACCGGTGTCGCCGACCTTGCCGGTGATGGTGAAAGCGGAATCGCCGGCGTTGATGAGCTGACCGTTGGAAATGCGGATCGGATAGCGATAGCCGGGATCGCAATCGCCCTTCTTGGTCATGACCAGCACGCTCCAGGTGCCGTCGTAACGCGGCATGGCAAAGCTGGTCGAGGAGACCAAAGTGGCGGCTGCGGCGACAAACGCGAACAGTGCTTTCCTGCTGGAGAGGTCGGTCATGGCTAATGTCCCTGTTATCCGGCGGAATGAAATTCCCGCGCCTTTGGTTGGTTCGGAAGAGGCGGCGGCTTGTCGTCCGCTCTCATCCGGTTAGTCGCGTCGAACTGTGAAAGTGTTCTAAGCAATAAAAGTTCAAATCGAGTTGATGGCCGTCACTAAATTGCCGAATATCGGCCGCTTTTGCCGTCAAGCTGGATAAAATACTTATAGTGACAATGAGTTAGCGGCGGACTTCAATCCGATATAAAAGCGCATTTTGGACCGTTTTAGCCGCCTTGCCGCCGATTGGCGGCTCGATTGCGGCCCGGGCATTGGGCATCGGACGGTTGGCGCCAGACAGCCCAGCAGCTCTACGATTGATGCGGCGTTAACCGAGAATGCGGCGGTGGCCCGCGAAATTTGCTGCGCCACTATCTGTCGCCGCAATTGCGTGGTCAAAGCGCGCCGATCTGTGGCGGGAAGGCTTCCACCATCTTCAGCTTCCCCCTGCGGGTCAAAAGCCCCCGGCGACTTCCCCGCCGGGGGTTTGCTTTTGTTGCGGCAGCGCGCAACACGCAGAAACGCCCAAAGACTTAGTCGTGGCCGTCTCCCGGCGCAGCGGAATGCGACCCGGCGTCGTTACCCAATTCGTCATAGCCATGCCGGCTGGAATAGAAGATCAGGCCCATCAGTCCGAAGCCGACTAACAGCGACAGCGCGACGCCGAGCGTCATGAAGATATAGCCGGACGCCGGCATCGGCGGTCCGTCGACCGACATCCAGGCGTAGGCGGCATACCACGACGCACCGATAAGGATGCCGAACAGGACCACGACCAGCACGATCGTGCCAAAACTCCACCGTGCGGCGTCCGGCTCTGGGTTCGATGTGGCGGACGGCTCGATTGTGGTCTTGTCCATTTGCCCTAGATAGGAGCGCGGCGTTCAATTGTCAGCCGCGCGCCGGTCCGGGCGACCATCGACTTACGACGCCATCGCAGCCTGTAGATTGGCGTCGATCTTGTCGAGGAAGCCGGTGGTGGTGAGCCACTTCTGGTCGGGGCCGACCAAGAGCGCCAGATCCTTGGTCATGAAACCGGATTCGACGGTGCCGACGGTGACTTTCTCCAAGGTGGCGGCGAATTTCGCCAGTTCCGCGTTGTTGTCGAGCTTGGCGCGGTGCGCCAGCCCGCGCGTCCAGGCGAAGATCGAGGCGATCGAATTGGTCGAGGTCTCGCGGCCCTTCTGGTGCTCGCGATAGTGCCGCGTCACCGTGCCGTGGGCGGCCTCGGCCTCGACCACTTTGCCGTCCGGCGTGGTCAGCACCGAGGTCATCAGGCCGAGCGAGCCGTAGCCTTGCGCCACGGTGTCGGACTGCACGTCGCCGTCGTAGTTCTTGCAGGCCCAGACATAGCCGCCGGACCATTTGAGCGCCGCGGCGACCATGTCGTCGATCAGCCGGTGCTCATAAGTCAGTTTCTTGTCCGCGAACTTGTCCTTGAACTCGTTGTCGAAAACTTCCTGGAAAATATCCTTGAAGCGCCCGTCATAGACTTTGACGATGGTGTTCTTGGTCGACAGATACAGCGGATAGCCGCGGTTGAGCGCGTAATTCATCGAGGCATGGGCGAAATCGCGAATCGAATCGTCGAGGTTGTACATCGCCATCGCCACCCCCGCGCCGGGGAATTGAAACACCTCGCGCTCGATCTTCTGGCCGTCGTCGCCGACGAAGCTGAGCGTGAGCTTGCCCTTGCCCGGCACCTTGAAATCGGTGGCGCGGTACTGGTCGCCGTAGGCGTGGCGGCCGATGATGATCGGCTGCGTCCAGCCGGGAACGAGCCGCGGCACGTTCTTGCAGATGATCGGCTCGCGGAAGATGACGCCGCCCAGGATGTTGCGGATGGTGCCGTTCGGCGAGCGATACATTTCGTGCAGATTAAACTCTTTCACCCGCGCCTCATCCGGCGTGATGGTCGCGCATTTGACCGCGACGCCGACCTTTTTGGTCGCTTCCGCGGCGTCGATGGTGACCTGATCGCGTGTGGCGTCGCGATTTTCCATCCCAAGGTCGAAATACATCAGGTTGATGTCGAGATAGGGATGAATGAGCTTGTCCTTGATCTCTTTCCAGATGATCCGGGTCATTTCGTCGCCGTCCATCTCGACGATGGGATTGGCCACTTTGATTTTCGCCATAGAGCTTCGATCCCGTTGGAGCGCGGTCGGTTGCAGGTTCGGATTAGCAGTGTTCTGGCGCGCGCTCGGATGACGCCACCCCGGCATCTGCGGCGGGCTCTATAGCATCGAGTTTCTTGCCGTAGAAGCCGCGTTACGACCCGCACTCACAAACCCGGCAACGACTGATGCTCGCTCAGCCCGGCGAAAGCGGACATTGCGGAGTGCGACGAGCATGTCCGCTTCTCTAATCGGCCGGCTGGGTCAAGCGCTTTCAGGCTGTCCACGACGCGGGGCAGTGTCACTCGCGGGCTCGCGCTTCTCTACGGAATCGGCACATAGCCCTTCCATCATGGGATCCGAGGAGGAGGTGGAACAATCTTTGCGGCGGCCTTGCCGTCGGCAGGTCCAAGCGGACATGCGAACTCAC
>JASHOX010000009.1 GCA_030038415.1 Xanthobacteraceae bacterium | reverse complement strand
TATTCGCAGTATTTACAGGGCGGGAAATCGCGGCTGTAGACCGGCTGCTGCAGGAACTTGTCCTTGCCGTAGGTCCAGAACTGGCCGACGTTCGGATAGGTCTTGATCACGACGTTCCACAGCGCCGGCTTGGCGTCGCCGAGCAGCGTCGTCTTCTCCACCTTGCGGATGTAAACGTTCTCGACCGGGTTGCGCATGTCGTCGAAGGCGACCGGGCCGCGCGCCGCGTCGATCTTCAGGCTCAACATGTTCTTGAGAAACTGTTCCGGACCCGGGAATTTGCCGTTGCTCTTGGCAATGGCTTCATCGATCATCTGCGCGGTGGTGTAATTGGCTTCCGCGTAGTAGCCCGGAATCTGGTCATACTTGGAGCGGAAGCTCTTCACGAACGCTTCGCTCTTCGGCGTTTGCAACGCGGCGCTGTACATCAAGGCCGAGACGTCGCCGATCACCACGTCGCTATCCATCGGCAGATTATAATCGTCATAGCTGGTGCCGCCGGCGACGATCGGCAGCTTGACGCCGGCCTCGCGCAATTGCTTGGGGAATTGCGGCGCCGCGGGTCCCACCTGCAGCGAATAGATGACGTCGGCGTCGGTCTTGATCGTCGGGATGTAGGGACCGAAATCCTTGTTGCCGAGCGGCGGCCAGATTTTCTGGATGACTTTGCCGCCGCAATCCTCGAACGCCTTCTGGAAACCGCCGGCCGATTCATAGCCGAACGCGTAATCGGTGGCGATGACCACGGCCTTCTTGTAACCCTGGTCGCAGGCCCACTGGCCGAGCGGTTGATTGGGCAGCGAGCTCGTCCAGGTGGTGCGGATGAAATAGGGATATTTGCTGAGCTGCCGCTGGGTGAGATCGTCCGCCGCCGCGATCGACGAGATGTAGACCGTCTTGAGCTCGGTTGACACCGGCGCGAGCGCGTAGCCTTCAGTGGCAAGCACGCCGCCGATGAACATATCGACGTGATCCTGCAGCACGAGCTTCCTGGCCTTGGTCACCGCCACGTCAGGCTTGCCGGTCGTGTCTTCGATCACCAGATCGACTTTGGCGCCGCCGAGCATGCCGTTGTGCTGCTCCAGATAGAGCTGGAAGCCATGCAACATGTCCTGTCCGGTTTGCGAGAGAAATCCGGTAATTGGCGTTAAAAAGCCGATACGCAGATCGTCTGCCTGCGCGGATCCGCTCGTGCCTAGAACAAATGCCACGCTTGCGCCGAAGAGCGCCGCCCCTCCCCACTTTCGCAACGTGTCGATCGTTTCCTTCAACATGACATCCTCCCTTATCTTGACTCTCTTATCGTGGATTTTTCAGATCCGTAAAGACGGCGTAGGCGCCAGTTTGTTTGCCGTCCCCTCCATGCCGTCTGACGACGCGCGGGCTTGACGGATGCGCGCCGGCAGTCCCATCAGACCCATCGGCAGATACAAGATCGTCAGTACGTAGACGCCGCCGAGCACGTATTGCCACCACGGCACCAGCGTCGAGAGATATTCGCGCAAGCCGAACACGATCGCCGAGCCGACCGCGCCGCCGACGAGCGTGCCGGCGCCGCCCAGCACGGCCATCAACAGCGCATCCACCGAGGTCGTCAGCACTGCGGTATCGGGACTGACGAGACCGTTGGTGAAGGCCCACAGCACGCCGGACAGGCCGCCGACGGCGCCGGCGATGATAAAGGCGATATATTTGTGCAGCCAGGTATTGTAGCCGAGAATCTTCATGCGCAGTTCGCGCTCGCGAATTCCCTCGAGGCTGCGGCCAAAGGGCGAACGCACCAGGACATAGAGTGCCAGCAAAGTGGCGGCGAAGAACGCGAAAACAAGAAAGAAAAACGTCCGCTCGTTGCTCAGGTCAAACCCGAAATTCGGCCTGGTCGTGACATTGATGCCATTGTCGCCGTTAGTGAGCGAGTTCCACCGATAGGCAAGCCCCCACACACATTGGCCGAGCGCGAGCGTGATCATCAGGAAATAGACGCCGGTGGCGCGGACCGCGAACAGCCCGAAAAATGCCGCCGTCGCGGCGCCGAGCACCATGGCCAGCGCCACCACCAGCCAGAAGTCCCAGCCCAGGCCGAACTGATATTTGGTGGCGAGGATCGCGGTGAGATAGGCGCCGATGCTGAAATAAGCGGCCTGACCGAGCGAGGCCATGCCGGCGAAGCCGAGCAAAATATCCACGCTCATCGCCAGGATCGCGAACACCAGCGCGCGGGTCGCCAGCAGCATCACATACGAGCCGGAATGGGGAATGACATAGGCGAACGCCAATAAAACGGCGGCAACGGCGATGACTTTGGTGCGCTGACTCATCGTCGGCCTTTACTCGCGTCCAAACAAACCGGTCGGCCTGATCGCCAAGATCAGCACCATCGGTGCGTACAAGGTGAAGTAAGAGAGTTCCGGAAATAGCGCCTTGCCGAAATTGTCGGCGAGCCCGACGAGCATCGCGCCGATAGCGGCGCCGCCGAGCGAGCCCATGCCGCCGATGATGACAACCGCGAAGGCGAGCGGCAGCACCTCGAAATCGAGGCCGGGATAGATGCCGAGAAAGCCGCCGCCGATCACGCCGCCGAGCGCCGCCAAAAAAGCGCCGAGCGCGAAGATCAGCATGGAAATGCGGTTGGTATCGATGCCGACGCCACGCGCCATTTGCGCGTCGTCGACCGTGGCGCGCACCGCGGCGCCGATGCGGGTCCGCTCCATCGCCAGCCAGATCGCGATGCCGATGACGAGCGCCGTTGCGATCATGAACGCGCGGTAGAGTGGAAAGTAGATGCCGCCGATCGCGACACTGTGTTCGAGCGCATCCGGCGGATCAATTTCGAAATTATTGCCGCCCCAAATGTCGAGCGCGGCCTGCTGGAACAGGTAGGCGAATCCGACCGTCAGCAGCACCTGCCGCAGCGGATCGAAGCCGAGCGGCCGCAGGAAGATCCGCTCCATCAAGAGCCCGAGCACGGCAACCGCAAGCGCAGCCAGCGGCAGCGACAGCGCCCATGATCCGGTCGCCCAGATCACCGACAGCGCAATATAGCCGCCCCAAAGAAAATATGCGCCATGCGACAGATTGACGATGCGCATGACACCGAAAATCAGCGACAGCCCAGCTCCCAACAGGAACAGGAGAGCGCCGTACGAAACGCCGTTGAAGGCCTGAATCACCCAGAACTGCGCATTCACGAGTCCTGCCCCCGGTTCCCCCCGGAACACGATTTTGAGCCAAGACTAGCCCATGTCCTCGCCGCCCGGATAGCCGAGGGATTGCGACTCATTGAACCGCTTGCAAGTTGCAAATCGGGCCTGAAACGCACCGGTCCGGGGACGTGTACGCGGCATCGGAAATCGTGATATTGCAAGGCCCGTCCGATTTCGTCTCAGCACCAAAGGATCCGCAGAAATGGCTAGCGTCCTGTTTTCTCCGATCACGCTCCGCGGGCTTACGCTGCCCAATCGCGTCGTGGTCTCGCCGATGTGCCAATACAATTCCGACAACGGCTCCGCGAACGATTGGCATCTGATGCATCTGGGCAACATGTCGCTCGGCTGCGCCGGGCTGGTGATGTGCGAAATGACCGACGTCAATCCGCAGGGGCGGATCACGCCGCGCTGCGCCGGCATGTGGTCGGACGACAACGAGAAAGCGCTCAAGCGGGTGCACGATTTCTGCCGGACCTATGGCGTCGCCAAGCTCGGCGTGCAGTTGGCGCATGCCGGCCGCAAGGGCCCGACCACGCCGCCGGCGGCGGGCGGCAAGCCGATCCTGGAAGGCCCGGACGCGTGGACGCCGGAGGCGCCGTCGGCCATTCCCTACGACACCGGCTGGCCGGCGCCGCATGCCATGACCAAGGACGACATCAAGCGCTGCCTCGGCGAATTCGCCGCCGCCGCCAAGCGCGTCGACCGCATCGGCTATGATTTGATCGAGCTGCACGGCGCGCACGGCTACCTGGCCCATCAGTTCCTGTCGCCGATTTCCAACCAACGGACCGACGAATACGGCGGCTCGACCGAAAACCGCATGCGCTTTGCCATTGAAATGTACGAAGCGGTGCGCGCGGTCTGGCCGGACAGCAAGCCGCTCGGCATGCGCGTCTCCGCCACCGACTGGGTGGACGGCGGCTGGACGCCGGAGGAGACCGTGCTGTTGGCCAAGGAGCTGAAGAAGCGCGGCCTCGATTATATGGACGTGTCGAGCGGCGGGCTCGATCCAAAGCAGAAGATTCCGCTGGCGCCCGGCTATCAGGTGCCGTTCTCGGAAAAGGTGAAGAAGGAAACCGGCCTGACCACGATGACGGTGGGCCTGATTGCCGGCTATCGACAGGCCGAGGACATCGTGGCGTCGGGCAAGGCCGACATGGTCTGCCTCGCCCGCGGCGCGATGTGGGATCCGCGCTGGGCTTGGCATGCGGCACAGGAGCTCGGCGCCGAAACAGCCTATGCGCCGAAAATGGCCGGCTGCAATCCGAAGCTGCGGCCGCAACTGTTCCCGAATGGAGAGCCGATCGCTTGAGCCGATCTCAGTTTTCGAGATTGGCACCTTTGGTTTCCGGCGTGCGGATGATCGCGATGATCGCCGCCACCGCGTAGCACATGATCAACAGCCCGATGGGGAGATAGGCCTCCTTGACGCCGTAAACGCGCAGGATCTGTCCGGCGACAATCGGGATCAAGCCGCCGCCATAAACCTGCGCGATCTGATAGCCCGCGCTCGCACCCGACGCGCGGTAGCGGGTCGGAAAATTTTCCGTGTAGAAGGTCGGGATGGCGCCGTAGCCGAAGCCAAACACGAAACCGAAACCGATGACCTCCGCGACTGTCGCCAAGACGAAGCTGCCGGTATTGACGAGGTAGAAATACGGCAGCGCGAATGCCAGCAGCACCACGGCGGCGATCAACAGGATGGTCCGGCGGTTGATGTAGTCGGCGAGCAGCGAACCGATGAGCATGAAGACCAGCATGAAACCCGCGGCAATCAGGCCGATGATCTCGGGGTCGTTGCCGGTGAAACCGACGGCCTTCATGTAGCCGGTGCCAAACACGAAATAGAGGAAAAACGCGCCGCCGAACATCGCGTTCACCAGCGAGGTGCGCAATATCGTTAGCAGCATTTCCCGCCAGACCTGGCTGGCCGGATATTTCAGGACCATTTGTGCCTTGTGCTGCTCGAAAACGAAGCTGTCCATGGTGCGGGTGCGGATCACCAGGCCGACGATCGCCACCAGAAAGCCAACGAAGAAAAAGATGCGCCAGCCCCAGGCGGTGAAATCCTCCGGCGACATCAGCGATTTCACGAAGATCACCGAGCCGAAGCCGAGAAGCAGTCCAATCGGGATAGCGAAGCCGACCCAAGCGCCCCAAAAAGCCCGGAACTTCGAACGTGCCGCCTGCTCGACGACCCAGGTCGAGGCCGTGCCGAATTCGGCGCCGAAGCTGATGCCCTGACACAGCCGGAATATGATCAACAGGATCGGAGCGGCGATGCCGATGCTGTCATAGGTCGGCGTCAGCCCGATCAAAAGCGTGGCGACGCCCATCAGCACCAGCGCATAGACCATCGCATCTTTGCGGCCGTAGGTGTCGGCGATTTGGCCGAAGATGAAAGCGCCCACCGGACGGATGATGATGCCGAGGCCATAGACGCCGATCGCCGCGGCCACAGCGGCAAGCCCCGGCAGCTTGAAGAAAATGCCGCCCCAGACGGTCGCTGCGATCACGCCGGTGACCAGGAAATCGTATTGCTCGATCACCGAGCCGATGATGCTGGCGAGCGCGACCTTATATATTTGAGCGGTGGTCGGTGTTGCGTCCGAAGCTGCGGCGACGTCGGTCATCGGTGTCCTCCCGGACTCGAAAATTTTCATTTTTCGTCGAGGCTGACCGTCAACGGCGCCACCCCCACGATGATTATACGCGGGATCGCTGGCGACGAACAAACCGCGTCAGCCGTCGATCGGCTCCGTACCGGCAATTTCGATGCCGAAGCCGGATAGGCCGACATAAGTCATCGGCCGCGACGACGTGATCAGCCTGATCGAGCTGACGCCGAGGTCCTTGAGAATTTGCGCGCCCAGCCCGATCTCACGCCATTGCCGGGTGCGTGCTTCGCCGGATGCGGTGTCGGCGGTCTTCGGGATCGAAATCACCGGCACGCCCGCGGTGCCGTCGCGCAACAAGATGAGAACGCCCCTGCCCTCGGTTTTGAAACGTCCGAGCGCCTGATGGATGGTCTTCGCGCCGCCGAACACGTCGGCAATAATGTCGGCGCGGTGCAGCCGCGTCAGCACGTTCTTGCCGTCGCCGATGCGGCCATAGACGAAGGCCATGTGGTGGACGGGATCGAATGGCGTAATGAAGGCGTAACCGGTCAAGGTGCCGATCTCGGATTGGACCGGAAACTCGCCGACCCGCTCGATCAGCTTGTCGCGCGCCTGCCGGTAGGCGATCAATTCCGCGATGGTGATGCGCTGCAGCTTATGGCGCTCGGCAAAGGCGGCAAGCTCCGGACCGCGCATCACCGTGCCGTCGTCGTTCATGAGCTCGGCCAGCACGCCGACCGGCGGCAGTTCGGCGAGCCGACAGAGATCGACGCAAGCCTCGGTATGACCCGAACGCATCAGCACGCCGCCCTCTTTCGCCACCAGCGGAAAGACGTGGCCGGGGCGGACGAAATCGCCCGCGCCGCTATTGCCGTTGGCCAGCGCGCGCACGGTGTTGGCGCGCTCCTCCGCGGAAATCCCGGTGGTGAGACCGTGGCGGACGTCGACCGAAACGGTAAACGCGGTGCCGAGCGGCGCATCGTTGAGCGCCACCATCGGATCGAGATGCAGCCGCCGCGCCTCCTCCGGCGCCAGCGGCGCGCAGACGATCCCGGACGTATTGCGAATGATAAACGCCATCTTCTCCGGCGTGCACAGGCTTGCCGCAACGAAGAGATCGCCTTCGTTCTCGCGATCGTCGTCATCGGCGACGATGACGATCTCGCCGCGGGCGAAAGCGGCAATGACGGATTGGATGCGTTGGTGCGCGTCGTTCATTTTAATCTTAGCCCCCGCACCGCTCGGTCAGCGGGCCCGTGGCGGAAACGGCCACGCCGGCGTGTCGCCGATCTGGCCGCGTTGGCGTAGATAATGATCGGCGATCACGCATGCCACCATGGCTTCCCCGATCGGGACCGCGCGGATGCCGACGCAGGGATCGTGGCGGCCGGTGGTCGAGATTTCGGTCTCGCGGCCGTAGCGATCGACGGTTCGGCGCGGGTTGAGAATTGACGACGTCGGTTTGACGGCAAACCGGGCCACCACCGGCTGGCCCGTCGATATGCCGCCGAGGATACCGCCGGCATTATTGGAGAGAAACAGCGGCTTGCCGTCATTGCCCATGCGCATCTCATCGCCGTTTTGCTCGCCGGTCAGCTCAGCGGCGGAAAAGCCGGCGCCGATCTCGACGCCTTTGACGGCATTGATGCTCATCAGGGCGGCGGCGAGATCGCCGTCGAGCTTGCCGTAGATCGGCGCGCCAAGCCCGGCCGGCACGCCCTCGGCGACGACCTCGATCACCGCGCCGATGGACGAGCCGCGCTTGCGCAAACCGTCGAGGTAATCGCCGAGCGTGGCGGCGAGCTTGGCATCGGGACAGAAGAACGGATTGCGCTCGACCTCGGCCCAGTCCCAACGCGCGCGATCGATGCGGTGCGGCCCCATCTGCACGAGCCCACCGCGCACCGTGAGGCCGGGCACGATTTTCCGCGCGATCGCGCCTGCGGCAACCCGCATCGCCGTCTCGCGCGCCGATTGACGGCCGCCGCCACGATAATCGCGCAAGCCGTATTTGACGTCGTAGGTATAATCGGCGTGGCCGGGACGATATTTATCCTTGATGTCGGAATAATCTTTCGAGCGCTGATCGATATTGTCGATGACGAGCGCGATCGGCGTGCCGGTGGTGACTTGCACGCCGCTTGCCTCGTCGACGAACACGCCGGAGAGGATTTTGACCGCATCGGGCTCCTGGCGCTGGGTGGTGTAGCGCGACTGGCCGGGACGGCGCCGGTCGAGATAGGGCTGGATGTCGCTCTCGTTGAGCGGAATGCGCGGCGGACAACCGTCGACCACGCAGCCGATCGCCGGCCCATGGCTTTCGCCGAACGTCGTAACCCGGAATAAATGACCGAAAGTATTGAATGACATTGACGCGCCGATGATGCCGAACGCTGCAATGTGAGCTGTTCAGGCCTATTTGTGGCTTGGTAGCCCGCGCATCCCACCGGGTCAAATGCATGACCCTCCTGCGCAATTATGGCCGAGCCATTCGCAGTTGCGATAAAGACCAAGCTTCGCTTTCGCGCCTGCGAAAATTTTCCGTAGAATTCTGCCGCCGAAATACGCAGCTCCACCTACGCATTGTGGCAAGCATTCATTTCGTATTCATGTCGCTGAACGTCGCTTCATGAAAACCTGAACGTCCGTTAAGCTACGGAAAAATATAGATTATTTCTGTTTTTCCGGTTGCGGGCAGCGCTGTCCTATGGCATGGTTCCTCGCGGTAAGGGGGCGAGGGCCCAGGGGACCGAGATTGAGCGCCTGTGACTGAACCAACCTTGCCGCCGGTTCACCACTAACACCAAGGATCACAACCATGGCTACGAAGAAGAAGAAGGCCAAGAAGAAAACCAAGTCGTAAGCGCAAGCCTCGTATTGGGGCTACGCTACCGATTTCGAATTTCGCGAGATTCTCGATCTCGCCGAGCGACCGAACAGAGTTCGGTCGCTTTTGTTTTTTCAGCAGACAGGCTTCCGACCGAACAGAGTTCGGTCGCTTTTGTTTTTTGAGGCGGCTTACGCGTAGCGCGCCATCTTGCCGTCGGCGAACACATAGACCACGCCTTGCGCGATTTGCGCGTGGGTTGCTTCATCCCGCGGCAGCAAGCCGAACAGCGCAATGAGCGCACGCACGCCGCCGCCATGCGCGGCGACCACCGTGTCGCGTGTCAGCCCGTCATACCATTCGCTGATGCGCGCGGTCAGTGCGCGATAGCTCTCGCCGCCGGGCGGCGCAAAATCCCATTTGTCCCGCTCACGCTCCGCCAAGAGGCCCGGCGTGCGGGCGTCGATTTCCGGCAGCGTCAGACCTTCCCAGTCGCCGTAGGAAATCTCCATCAGCCGGTCGTCGATGGCGTAGCAATAAGGGTCCAGGCCGAGATTGCCGCGCAATACTTCCATGGTGCCGCGCGCGCGCTGCAACGGGCTCGCCACATAGCCGAGATCGGCCGCATCGCGGTTGTCGCGCGCGAACAGATCGCGCAGCAATTCTCCGCACTCGGCCGCCTGTTGTCGGCCGCGCGCGTTGAGCACGGTGTCGCGGCGTCCCTGCAATCGCGCCTCGACGTTGAAGTCCGTCTCGCCGTGACGGATGTAATAGAGGACCGGCATGATGCTTCGGCCCCTCCACGTCACTCCTTGCCGACGGCGATGTCGGGCGCGTCGGGATGCTTCATGCCGACGATATGATAACCGGCATCGACGTGATGTACCTCGCCGGTGACGCCACGCGACATGTCGGAGAGCAAATAAGCGCCGGCCTCGCCGACCTCTTCGATGGTCACATTACGTCGCAGCGGCGAGTTGTATTCGTTCCATCTGAAGATGTAGCGGAGATCGCGGATGCCGGCTGCAGCGAGCGTCTTGATCGGCCCCGACGAAATGGCGTTGACGCGGATGTTCTTCACGCCGAGATCGGCGGCGAGATACCACACCGAAGCCTCCAGCGCCGCCTTGGCGACGCCCATCACGTTGTAATGCGGCATCCATTTCTCCGCTCCGTAATAAGTGAGCGTGAGCATGGCGCCGCCGTTCGGCATCATCTTCTCGGCGCGCTGCGCGATGGCCGTGAACGAATAACAGCTCACCAGCATCGTCTTGATGAAATTGTCCTCGGTGGTGTCGACGTAGCGACCGTCGAGCTGATCCTTGTCAGAATAGGCCATGGCGTGGACCAGAAAGTCGATCCCGCCCCACGCCGATTGCACGGCGGCGAAGGCCACATCAATGGTCTTCGGTTCGGTGACGTCGCAATGGCCGACGACGATGCCGCCGACCTCCTGCGCCAGCGGCTCGACGCGTTTCTTGAGCGAGTCGCCCTGATAGGTGAAGGCAAGCTCGGCGCCATGGCCGTGGCACGCTTTGGCGATGCCCCAGGCCAGCGAGCGATTGTTCGCGACCCCCATGACCAGGCCGCGTTTGCCGCGCATGAGGCCCGAGAGCTCGGTCATTCTTTCGACCCCATACGGCGTTTTCAGCCCCCGGCCTCCTATGGCATAGGGTCCTTGGGCCATCAAGCTTTGCCGTCGGCGAGCGCGGCGGCGGAATAGCACGGCGCTACTGGGGTTTTTGAAACATCGACGCCGCTCGTAACGGTCGGCGCGCTGAAGCTCTTAACCGTGCTTTAACAGGTGACAGCCTTGAGCGAGTTCCACGAGCACATCAAGGTGGCGATCCCGGCGCTGCGGCGCTACGCACGGGCACTGACCCGCGACGCCGAGACGGCCGACGACATCGTTCAGGATACGTTGGTTCGCGCGCTGCGTTCCGAGCACTTGTTTCACGGCGGGGACACGCGCGCATGGCTTTACACCATCTTGACCAACCTCAACCGCAACCGGCTTCGCACCCTGTCGCGGCGGCCGGCGCTGGCGCCGATCAAGGACAGCGACGCGGCGACCGGCGGGCCGGAAGCGGGCGGCCGCGATATCACGCGCGCGCTCGACGAACTTGCCGAGGACCAACGTTCGGCCCTGCTGCTCGTCGTCCTCGAAGGCCTGACCTATCGCGAAGTGGCGGAGGTTCAGGGCGTACCCATTGGTACGGTGATGTCGCGGCTGGCGCGCGCGCGCAGCCAAATAAAAGCGTATCTCGACGGCGAGCGTCCGACGTTGCGCCGCGTGAAATGACTAGAGAGAGCAAACTATGATTGATCGAGACCAAATTGTCGGCGAAGACGAACTTAACGCCTATGTCGACGGCGAATTGCCCGCCGATCGCCGCACGGCCGTCGAAGCCTGGCTGGCGACGCATCCCGACGATGCGGCCAAAGTCTCTGCCTGGCGCAAACAGGCCGAACTGATTCGGGCGCGTTACGGCGCCGTCGCCGACGAAATCCCGCCGCAACGGTTCAATGTCAACCGGCTGACGCGCCGCAGTTACGGCGCGGTCGCCGCGGCAGCGGCGGTGATCGCCGCATTTGTTGCCGGTGGCGTTCTCGGCTGGACGGTGCGGGGCGTCGAAATTGCGCGGCCGTCGGATCTGACGCGTTTCACCGCCGATGCGCTCGACGCTTACCGGCTCTACGTGGTCGAAGTGCGGCACCCGGTCGAGGTGCCGGGCGACCAGCGGCCGCATCTCGATGCCTGGCTGTCGAAGCGAGTCGGCTCGCCCTTGCACGCGCCCGAGCTCGATAAAGTGGGACTGAAGCTCGTCGGCGGGCGGTTGTTGCCGGGGCCGACTGGACCGACCGCGTTCTTCATGTACGAGACGCCGTCAGGCGAGCGCTTCACGCTCTATTGCGGCCGCACCGGCGATCGCGACACCGCGTTGCGCTATACCACCGGCCCGCAAAATGCGGCCTATTACTGGGTCGACGGCGATCTTGCCTACGTGCTCTCCGGGCCGCCGGAACGCGACAAGCTGCACGCCATCGCACAAGCTGCCTACGATCAGATGGATCGGCGCACGACGCCGGAGCAAGGCGGCTGATACGACCAATCATTCCGGGACCAACGCGTCCCGGAATGACGGGGTCACATAGCCTCGCGCGGGTCGTAGGGCTTTTCCGTCCGCCACTTTTTCATCAGCGCGTCGAGGTCGGCATCGCTGTTCTCGGGCAGCACGATACGGACGGTGGCAAGGAGATCGCCGTGCCGCGATTTTGCGGGAAAGCCCTTGCCCTTGAGGCGGAAGGTTCGCCCGCTCGAGGTCCATGGCGGGATCGTAACCTCAACCGGCTTGTCGAGCGTCGGCACCCGCACCTTGGCGCCGAGCGTTGCTTCGTAGAGCGTGATCGGCAGTTCGAGCCGCACGTCCGCGCCTTCCAGCGTGAAGAGCGGATGCGGCGCGATCGACACGGTGATCAGTAAGTCACCGGCGCCGTGCTGTCCGGGCATGCCTTGACCCTTGAGCCGGATCTGCTGGCCGTTGGCGATGCCGGCGGGGATCTTGACGTCCACATCCTTGCCGTTCGGCAGGTGCAGGCGCTGCGTCGATCCATTGGCGGCGTCCGGCAGTGACACCGACATTTCCGCTTGCACGTCGGTGCCGACGCCGAAATCCTCCGGCTCGAAGTTTGCTCCGGCGCCGCCGCGGGCACCGCGGCCGAACGCTTCCTTCAGGATGTCCTCGAAGCCGCCGAAGCCGCCGCCACTGCCTCCGCCGCGACCGCGCCGGGTGGTGCGGGTGAAGCCCTCCGGACCGAAATTGAAGCTTTCGAAATTGGCGTCGGGGCCAAATCCGCCGCCGGCACCCGGCCTTGGCCCGCCGCCGCCGAAGCCGCCGCCAAAACCCTGGAATCGCGGCTTACCCTCGGCGTCGATCTCGCCGCGATCGAACGCCTTGCGTTTATCTTCGTCGGCGAGCAGCTCATTGGCGGCATTGAGTTCGGCAAAGCGCGTCGCCGCCTTCGGATCGTTCTTGTTGGCGTCGGGATGCAGTTTTTTCGCAAGCTTGCGGTAAGCGCTCTTGATATCACCCGCGCTCGCCTTGCGATCGACGCCCAAGACCTCATAGGGATCACGCATCCCCGCCGAACTCCGTCTCGAATTTCGGGCCGGCCCCGCCTGCCCAACTGGTTCCCAGTGGCCACAATGTGGGAATAAATCGCTTGTCACGCAATGCAACAAGCGAATCGACGCGAAACTTGGTCGATGATAGCCCGATTCAGCTCGGTTTAAGCGGCGTCAGCCGCGTCACTTCCCAAGTCCCGCTGGCGCTGCGGCAGGCGGCCCCTTGGAGCCAGTCCTGCGCCGGCCCATGCAAGTAGCTGGCGAGAAAATCCCGGCACGGATGGCCGTCTTCGCTGTACGAGGTGTCCAGCGGCGTGATGTTGCCGCTGGCGCCGCTCTGCGGATTTCGCCAAGGCACGCTCGCGTCTTTGCCGCCGCTGGCGAGGACGCTCGAGGCCGCAGCGCGCGCATAAGCGAGGTCCGTTTCTTCCGCGCTGGGACGAATGGCAATGGGGAGCGCCCGGTCGGCAGACCGTTCGATCGAGCCGGTCGGAGTCGCGTCGGAATCGTCCTGCGAAACCAGCGCGGCCAGCCGATACGAGCACCCGGAAACGGCAAGCGCGCACACGATCGCCACGACGAGCGCACCTCCTGGCAACCGCCGACATAGGCGTAAGCCCGCCGTTCCATTATATTGAGACTGGCGGCACGTTTTCCGATTGCCGCACGCGAGCACTGGGTACTCCGAGAATGTCCGACGCGGCGTCCATAGAACACCCGGCAGGGTTAACGAGCGGTGACTTCACCGCGGCCGACGAGCCGCTGCGCCTGTTCGTCGCCTGGTTCGCCGAAGCCAAGCGCGCCGAGCCGGTCAATCCCGAGGCGATGACGCTGGCTACCGTCGACGCCGAGGGCCGGCCCAATGCGCGCATGGTGCTCTTGAAAGCCTTCGACGAGCGCGGCTTCGTCTTTTACTCGAACGCCGAGAGCGCCAAAGGCCGCGAGCTTGCCGCCACGCCGCAGGCGGCGTTGACGTTTTACTGGAAGGCGCTGGCGCGCCAGGTGCGGCTGCGCGGCCATGTCGAGGCGGTATCGGACGCGGAAGCCGACGCCTATTTCGCGACGCGCTCGCGCATGGCGCAGATCGGCGCTTGGGCCTCGAAGCAATCGGCTGCGCTGGAGAGCCGGCTCGCCTTCGAAAAGGCGATCGCGCGCTTTACCGCCAAATACGCCATCGGCACCGTGCCGCGGCCGCCGCATTGGGTCGGCTACCGCGTCGTGCCGTCCGAGATCGAGTTCTGGCAGGAGCGGCAGTTCCGTCTGCACGACCGCATTGTCTTTGCGCGCGACGATGCGAACGCACCGTGGACCAAGATGAGGCTCTACCCTTAAGAATCATTTTGATTGGAAAATTTGATGCCAACAAGCAATCAGCCGCGCCGCACGCTGCTCTTGACCGGAGCCAGCCGCGGCATTGGCCATGCCACCGTGAAACGCTTCTCCGCCGCCGGCTGGCGCGTCATCACCTGCTCGCGCCATCCGTTTCCGGAAAATTGTCCGTGGGAGGCGGGACCGGAGGATCACATTCAAGTCGACCTCGCCGACCCGGAAAATACCGAGGCCGCGATCGCCGAGACCAAGCGGCGGCTCAACGGCGAACTGCATGCGCTCGTCAATAATGCAGCGATCTCGCCGAAGGCCGATGGCGGCAAGCGGCTCGGTTCGATCGAAACGTCGCGCGACGATTGGCACCACGTGTTCCAGGTGAATTTCTTCGCGCCGATCATGCTGGCGCGCGGCCTGCTCGACGAGCTGCAGGCGGCCAAGGGCTCGGTGGTCAACGTCACCTCGATCGCCGGCTCGCGCGTGCATCCTTTTGCCGGCGCCGCCTATGGCACGTCGAAGGCGGCGCTCGCCGCGCTCACTCGCGAGATGGCGGCCGATTTTGGCGCGCGCGGCATCCGCGTCAACGCCATCGCGCCGGGCGAGATCGACACCGCGATGCTGTCACCAGGGACGGATAAGATCGTCGAGAATATTCCGCTGCACCGGCTCGGCACTCCGGACGAAGTGGCGAAGATCATCTACGTCTTGTGCACGGACACCGCGTCATACGTGAACGGCGCCGAAATCCACATTAACGGCGGCCAGCACGTATGAGCGACGGACCATACATTGGCCCATTCGTCTCGGTTGTCAGAATGTCCGCTTCTGCCGCAACAGCGGAAATTCGCCGGGCCTGAGCCGCTGCGGCCAGTGATGGTATCTACACGCGTAGCGATTACTTGAAAGCGTAATCCACGCCAAAGTCTACGACCGCGACATTGCCGATCTTGGTCTGGTTGCACCAGGGTCCCGTGGCGTTAGAGGCGATTCCGCAACCGGCGATCGTGCCGCGCAGTCCGAGCGCGAGAACTTCTCCCTCCAGGCTCCAATGATCGTCCAGGGCGTATTGCAAGCCTCCGCCAAACGCCCATGATGTTTCTGTCTTGTCGCTCGTGATGCTGAGTGTGACGGGCGTCACGGTGTCGATGTAACCGGTTTGGATCCGCGCGGTTGCACCGCCGCCCTCAAAGAACAGCATGGCGCGGCCGACAACGGCGCCGATCCGAGCCATATAGGCATCATACCAATCACCATAAGTGGTGAAGGCACTGATTTGAGGAAACCCCGGATCGTTTAAGGACGCCGAAGCGTGAACATGGAAATAGCCTAGCTTGTTCTCCAGCCCGACCACCACGTACGGGCTGACTTGCCAATTGTAGCCAACAGTGCCGCCGCCGCTGAAGCCGGTTTTTAGACCATAATTGACCGGCGCCAGCCCGTCGAAGGTAGCGCCAACGGCACATGTCGTAGTCATAAAGCAGGGGTCACTCGTTTCTGCACTGCTCGCTCGGGCGCCACCGGCAAAGCCGCCAATATAGAACCCTGTCCAACTAAAAACGGGCGCGGCCGGTGGAGTGGGCGGGGACTTGACTGCCATGTCGGCGGCCAGTGCGCGCGGTCCCACCAGAGCGGCTAGGGCAGCAATACAAAGCGCAATCTTCTTCACGGGAGCCCCCGGGGACGCCTATACGTCTGGAAAATGTAGATCATACATCAGGCCGATCCGATAATCTGTTGCAGTTCGGCAACAACTCACAGCATAAAGAATCACAAAAATAAATAATATGACTGGGTGCACATATCGCCGATGCTCAGGCACGGCTGCCCGCTTCTGCGGGGCCATTCGCGAACATACCGGTCGGTTTACCGAATTTCCGCTTTGCTTGTTCGGCAAAACGACAAGCAGCTGAGCAACCCGCTCCATCGCCGTGCGCGAGCGCGGCACCAGCAAGGGCGAGAAGCGTCATGAATTCGCAGCGTAGGCGCGTTTCGCTCACGCTGGCGGCCTGCGACAAGTGCGGCATGCCGACGTGGCGGCGCGACGCCAGTCGCTTTTGCCACTCAAAGCGAGCCTCTCCTTCGCCTATGCGCCAGTCATCGCTCGGGCCTGCATACCACCTTCCCGGGGCGAGTGCCCCACCCTGGTTTTTCACCCGGCGGGCATTGGAGCACTGGGTGGCGGCTTGCCGGCCCTTTGGTGGTCTTAATCACGTGGAGAGGCCGGATGTCGCCCCACACCGGCGGGCTGAGATGGGTCGGAGTGGCGGGAGTACGGATGGTCACCGTCGATGCATTGGCGCAGTTGGCGCCGATTCCTGCCGCGACGATCAACGAAAGCGCAATGCTCCGAAGGAGTGCCATGGGAACCTCCTGGAAAACAGGCTTACAGCAGTAGGTGGGTACAGCACGTAGGGGGTTCAAAACAAAATGCGAGACGCCTGGTCTGAGCCGTCGAAAAAACCCGCCAAAATCGCTAAGCTCCACCCTGTTCCGGCCACTCCGCCGCGGCGCTCAGGAGAAAAAAGCGTCGCGGTGCACCGGGACAGGACGATAAAATCTTCTGCTTTGGCTTGAACCTTCGTTGAAGCCGGTTGTCTCATCAGGAAGCCGACGGCTGCCATGTCGACACCCTCGGACGAAGTTCTGATTTTGAGGATCGCCAACGGCGACCGGCCCGCCATGGCGACGCTGTTCACGCGCTACCGGACACCGATCTTCCGGTTTGTGCTGCGAATAGTTCACAACGAAACCGTCGCCGAAGACGTGAACGGCGATGTTTTCGTCGAAGTGTGGCGGCAGGCGGCGACCTTCGAAGGGCGATCGGCGGTCTCCACCTGGATGTTCAGTATCGCCCGTTTCAAGGCGCTCAATCAGTTGCGGCGCAGGGCGGAGCAAGAGCTGGATGAAGAGAAGGCTGGGAACATCGTCGACGAGGCCGACGACCCCGAGGTCGCTCTGGCGAAGAAAGACAAAGCCGCGGTGTTACGGCAATGTCTGACCAAGCTGACGGCGGATCACCGCGAGATCATCAACCTTGTCTACTACCAGCATAAGTCGGTGGAGGAAGCTGCGCAGATCATCGGCATTCCGGAAGCGACCGTGAAAACGCGGATGTTCTACGCACGCAGGAAATTGTCGGAATTGCTCAAGGAGCGGGGCATCGATCGAGGTTGGCCATGAACATGACGAACGAACCGAGCGAAATCGAATTCCTGCTGCCCTGGTACGCCGCCGGCACGCTCAGTGAACGCGAAGCCCGCGAAGTCGAAGCCGCGCTTGAGCGCGACCCCGACCTAGCAAGCCGCTATGAATGGGTGCGCGAGGAGCTGGCGCAGGAGACGGCCATCAACGAGGCAGCGCCTGCGCCCTCGGAGCGCGAGTTGCAGACGGTGTGGGCCAGAATCGACGCCTTGCCGCGCCGACGAGCGGCAATTTCGTCAAACCTGCAGGACCGCATCGCGGAGTTCTTTGCCGGCTTTGCGCCGCGCACTCTGGCCTGGTCGGCAGCAGCGGCGGCGCTTGTCATTGCCTTGCAGGCTGGCGTGCTCGCCGAACTCATGATCAAAGAGACCGCCGGCAGCTATTCGACCGCTTCCGCGCCGGCGAATAATCCCGGCGGAGGCGCTTTCGTCCAGATGCGTTTTGCGCCGGATGCCACCGGCGTCGAGATCGCGAACTTCCTCACCGACCACAAGCTCAGCATCGTCGACGGTCCGGCCGCAGGCCAGCTGTACCTTGTGCGCGTCGCTCCGACGAAGCTCGATCCGGCGGCACTCACGCGCATCGTCAAGGTGCTGCAAGGGGACAAGGCCGTCGGCTTTGTCGCGGCGGTGCAGTAAGCTTCGCGACGGGGCTGGCCACAGCGCACGTTTGCCATGAAAAACCGCCTCAAGCCGCACTGTAAGCTTTCGACGCTCTTGTTGTGCGGCGTACTCTTGCCCGCAAACTGCATCGGCGCGGCCGTTCCGGCGGCCGCATTTCACCTGAGCGTCGGCGTACGCGGTATCCGGCCGGTGGCGGTGAATCCCGAATTCACGCGTGCGCCCAATCCCGGCGTGATCGGCACGGCGCGTCCGTCACATCGCGGCAGCGGCTTTATTCGAGTTGCCCCGGTGCTCGGCGGCGCGGCAGGTGGAATTGCCGGCAGCGCGGCGGCAGCCGGCGGCAACAGCGGCCGCGCCGTCATTCCCGCTGGCGAGCAACGATTTGTCGGCAACGAGGTCATCGTCGCCTTCACCCCGGGCACGACCGAGCGCACCATCGCCCGGGTCGCGCGCCGGCACGGGCTCATACAACTCGAAGCACAGAATTTTCCGCTGATCGAAACTAGTCTCTATCGCTGGCGCTTTGGCGGCCGCCGTTCGATGGCTGACATTATTGACGCACTCGGCAACGAACGCGTCGTCGCCACCGTGCAGCCGAACTACGTCTACACTTTGCAGGGCGACATGACGCCGAAGGCTGGGCCGCCGACCGAGACTATGGCCGCTCCGGCTGCAACTGTCCCACCGGGCGACACCGCGTCCACCACGCCTGCACCAGCCGAAGCACCGGCGCCAAGCGCAGCCCTATCCGCTGCTCCCTCTGCTGCCGCACCTCTTCCCGCCGCAGCCGCGGCGGCTTCGGGCGATCCGGCGCAATATGTCCTGACAGAGCTCGAAGTCCCGCGGGCCCAGCAGTTAGCGACCGGCAAGGACGTAGCCGTTGCCGTCATCGATTCCGAGATCGACGCCAAGCATCCCGATCTCGCCGGTACGATCGTGAAGAATTTCGACGCGATCGGCGGCGACGACACTCCCAATTTCCATGGCACCGCGATGGCCGGCGCGATCGCCGAGCACGGCAGACTCCTTGGCATCGCACCTGGCGTGAAAATTCTCGCCATCCATGCCTTCGCCGACACCTCGGGAGTAGCCAAGGGCACATCCTTTGCCATCTACAAAGGCCTGCAATGGGCGGCCGACAATGGCGCGCGCGTGATCAATATGAGCTTTACCGGACCGACCGACCCGACCTTGCGGCGCATGCTGGCAGCGGCTTTCGACAAGGGCATCGTGCTTGTCGCCGCCGCCGGCAATGCTGGTCCGAAGTCCGATCCGCTCTATCCGGCCGCCGATCCCGACGTGATCGCAGTGACCGCGACCGACAGCAACGAACACATCCTCGAGATGGCCAATCGCGGTCCCTACATCTCGGTCTCGGCGCCCGGCGTCGACGTGATCGCACTGGCGCCCGACGCCACTTATCAGGTCACGACCGGAACCTCGGTCGCGGCCGCCCATGTCAGCGGCGTCGCCGCGCTGCTGCTCGAGCGCAAATCCTCGCTCACCCCGGCTGAGATCCGTTTGGTCCTGATGACCACGGCGACCCGGATCGGATCTCCGATGCCGGACTCTGAGTTCGGCGTCGGTCTCGTTAACGCTTATCGCGCGGTAAGCTGGCTCGGCCGTAAGCCGCCGGCACCGGATAGCGGCGGCGTGCAGGCCAAGCAGTAGCGTCGCACGAGCAAGATACGATGCGTGTCATGGTGTGCGCTCCTACGCCCGCACGCGAGTCAATACTCAAGATATCTCGTTGGTCCGGTGTTCTCCGGCGTCTTTTGCCGCTGCCAGCGATCGCGATCGCGCTGAAGATTTTGATTGATGCCCCAGAGTGACTGCTGCTGAGACGACGAAAGCGCTGGTGGTCTGACTGTAACCTTTGGCGCGGGAGGGAGGATGACGTTCGGCGCCCGTACTGCGGCGCGCGCGCTCATGTCGCGCGTGACCAATGCGAGGAGCGCCAGAGCGCTTAGGCCCATCCAATATGCCGAAGACTTTGTCATTGCCGCCTCCCGGAACTTGCCGCTGGCCCGGCGTGAACGTCTGCCTTTGGCGAATCGGCGGACGTCCCGCGCCCAATTAGTCGCGCCAGTGTCGCACAGGTTCAGCCCCATACGCGACGGTAATCTCCTCCCCCAAGGCGGCTTTGCTGCGAAAAGTATCGATTGCAGCGTGGCTTATGAAATGTGGCAATAAAGTCATATCCGGCCGAATCCGCCGCTTTCTGGCGTTCTATTGCGGCAAATCACTCGCCAGTCTTGAAAACATACTTATAATTTTGGCCTGGTGGGCGGGACGATCCAATGAACGCGAATATTCTTTCGCGCGTAGTGCTGCCGGGATTGATTGCCGGCGGCCTCATGTGGGCCTTTGCCACACCAGCCCAAGCTCAGCTAGCGGCGGGATGTGCGTGCCCGGCCGGCTTTACTCCGGCTACCAGTACGACTTGCAGTCGCGGCATATCGCCCCCAGTCACGGTGCCGGCGATCTGTCCCGGCCGCAATATCGGTCAAATCGCTACCGCCGCTCAGGATCAGTCATTCTGGGGCATCAATCAAATGCTTCAGGCCAAGCGCGACCAACTCCAAGCCACGCTGATCAATCGCGGAGCCAATTCGCAGATTTCCGGCTACGCGGCCTCCAGTTTCGATGACACGGCGAACGCACTCCCCTATGCGAACCCGTCCCGGAACAACAATCCGCTCGCTAATCTTTACGATGTGGCGCCGTCAGGCTCGTCGGCCAATCCGGCCTGGGGCGCCTGGCTGCAAGGCTTGGGGGATTGGGAACACGACAATCCTCTGGCGGCTACGGACATCGCGCACTTCACCAGCACCTATACAGCGCAGGGCGGCTTCGACCACACCCAGCAAGGTGTGTTCTCCAATGACGATGCTTTCGTGCTCGGACTCGTTCCGAGCTGGACGCAAGCGCACACCGCATTCAGCGGCTCACCGACGGTCTTGGATATGAGCGGTCCCGGCATCGGCGTGTACAGCGAATATATCAAAGGCGGCTTCTCCACCGACGTGACAACGAAGTTTGACTTTCTTCAACTGCAGGAGAATTTTGACGGCGCTGCGCCGAACCAGTCGATCGACCTCGTCAACGAGGCCGTGAGCGGAAATGCGCAGTATAAAATCACCGGACTTTTGGGATCAGACAATAATTTCATCGAACCGACTGTAGGCCTTACGCTCACGCATATCAGCTTCGCCGACGCCGGCGCGCACAATCTGCAAGATGGTTACACTGTCAAACTACAGGCCGGCGCCCGGATCGGCACGAGCTGGGACCTCGGTCAAGGGATCAGCGTCGACGCCAGCCTGAAGGCGCTTGTGTATGGCGATGCAGTCGCCCAAGGGACGAGTATCGCCGGCGCAACGGATCCGACAACCTCGTTCAATACTCCGCTCTCGCCAAACGATACCGGATTGATACGCGGGGAGCTCGATCCCACGCTGTCCTTCAATCTGCCTGATAATTACAGTTTGAGCCTGTCTGGTCAGGTACGTTACGGGCAAGCGCTTGTCGGCGGATCGGCCGGCATCAATTTGCGCAAAGCGTGGTGATGCGGCGAGATAGCATGGTCCAGAAAGTATCGACACGACATACGACTGGGCCGTCGGCGACTATTGCGTACTACCTTGTCCGAGCCCGCCCACATTGGGGGCAAGGGAATTGGTGATGGCGCTGTTGGCCGTATTTCCACTTTGCTGATTACTGGATCCGAGCCCGCCCACATTGGGAGCGAGGGAATTGGTGACGGCACTGTTGGCCGTATTTCCAGTTTGCTGACTACCGGACTGGTAGGTCTTGTGATCGCCGGTCACCTCCTGGAGGCCAGTTTGCTGATTGCCAGGCGGAGGCTGGTAGGTCTCGTGATCGCCGGTCACCTCCTGGCGGCCGGTTTGCTGATTGCCGGGCGGAGGCTGGTAGGTCTCGTGATCGCCGGTCACCTCCTGGAGGCCAGTTTGCTGATTGCCGGGCGGAGGCTGGTAGGTCTTGTGATCGCCGCCCACCGGATGCAACCCGCTGTCGTCCTCCCAGGGGGCCAAGCCGTTGTTAGCGGTATTCGCATTTTGTTGATTGCCGGACTGTCCGTTGCCGGAGGGCGTCGTAACGGTGAGGTGCCGCGAATGGTTCGTCGGTAGCGTGACCACATGCCCATTAAAGCGAGGAACGGCGACGCGAGGTATCTGAACGTGAACCGTTGGAACGTTGGGGGTTTTGATTTCAATCGCGTGGGCCAAGCCCGGAATTAATACGGCCAGCAAGGCAGGAGGGATGCACTTTGCCAAGCTCGCTGTCATGGAAGCCTCCAAGCATTGGTCGGACGCCGGTCCGCGAGGTTCAGGTTTTTGGTCGAAATGAGCTTATCGGCTTATTCGGCATCCTTGCCGGTGAACTGCGGACCGCCGCGCTGAGTAACGATCGGAAGAAGATGGCCGACGCGCTCGCGCGGCGGCCGATCGGCATGAAGGGAGCATGTAAGAGATGGACCCTAGGGTCACGGCTCGTTAGAGGCCTCCTGCTGCCAATAGCCCACTGCAAAAGACAGGGTATTATCGGGAGGGGCTATAGTTGCCTCAAACCCGGATGAGGATGTCGTGATCTGCGCCGGTGTGGACAATACCTGGAACGAGCCAAAGCCGCTGTTGAACACTGTAGGCACCCCCAAATTCGCGAGCTCGGCGTTCAAGTTCGCTATGGTGGCCGCGCATGTTGAAGGCGAGTCCAGACATGCAGTAATCGCGGCCTCAATATCGGCGGT
>JASHOX010000066.1 GCA_030038415.1 Xanthobacteraceae bacterium | reverse complement strand
GAGCCGAGGAAGTCCCAAATCAGCCGCATCAGTTTTACGCGCGATCTGGCGTCGGATGTGCCCGAGCGCATGTAGCGCTCAAGATCGGCGGCGATCTCGGGATTGGCGAAATCGGAATCGGAGGAAGGCAGCGTGATGAAGGCCGAGCCCGCCATTTCGCGGAAAATCTCCAGCATGCGGCCGTTGAGCTCGGACTGCAGCGCGGAGGCCGCGTAATAGGCGGTGCGCGACGGCCATAGCACGCGGTCCTCGATCGTTCCCATGACCTCGTGGGCGTGCAGCATGGCCTCGTAGACCGAGACCAGCGAGCACAATTCGCCCATCAGGCCGACGACGGCGGGGTTGCCGGCATTGCCGGTGGTTTCGTTCATGCGCTGGGCGAGGCCGGCCATGAAGCGCAATTTGGTGACGTAGCGCGTCTGCGCCTGATGATTGCCGTAAAGATGCGACGGCGTTTTACGCCACTGGTCGCGCGAGAGCTCGACATTGCGATAGATAAAGACGCGCTCCCACGGCACGAAGACATTGTCGAAGACGACGTAACTGTCGCTCTCGTCGAAGCGGCTCGACAGCGGATAATCGGCGGCGCTGCCGGAGCGCGAGAACGGCTTGCGTGGATAGAGCTTGACGCCTTCGGCGTTAACCGGGACGGCGAGGCAATTGGCGTAATTCTCGTCGCCTTTTTGCAGCGGCTGGATGCAGCTTAGATGGATGTAATCGGAGATCGCGCCGCCGGTGGCGAGTTGCTGCGCGCCCTTGATCACGATGCCGTCGTCGCGCTCTTTGACCACGCCGGCATAGAGCGTCGGATCGCTCTGCTGGTGCGCCGGCTTGCTGCGGTCGATCTGCGGCGGCACGATGGCGTAGGAGCAATAGACGTGGTTGTCGCGCATGAATTCGTAGAACGCGACCAGATTGTCGGCGAATTCCTGCTCGCCGGCGCTGGCGAAGAAATTTGGCACCGCCGCATAACCGGTGAAGAAGCCGGCGACATGATCGGGCGCGCGACCCATCAGGCCGAAAGTCGCCTCCGCCCAGGTTTCCGAGAACTGCCGGCGCGCACGTAAATCGGCATGGGTCTTCGGAATCTGCCAGGCGCGATGCACCGGCGCGCCGGTCTTCGGCGACGGAAACGTCATGCGCTCGCGGAGCGCCGGATCGGCGGCGATGTCGTAGAGCCTGGCGATCGAGCGCGCGGCTTCCCGAAACGCCGGATGCGCGCTGACGTCCTCGACCGCTTCGCCGTCGAGAAAGACGCGGCGGCCGTCATCGAGCGAGGAAAGATATTCGGCCCCCGTGCGCATCAATTCCCTCAAGTTAGTGATGGCTGATTGGCGAAAGTCATTGGCTTACGTTCCGTCACCCTAAGGTGCGAGCCATTAGCGCGTTTACGCGCGTCTTTCGACGCTCTATGGCGAGCCTCGAAGGGCGACGGCCGCAGCACTTGAGCAGCATCCTTCGAGGCCCGCTGCTGCGGGCACCCCAGGATGACGTTACTTTGCGTTGGCGGCAATGCTGGTCACCGTCCGTTCCGCCTCCCAATCCTTGCCGACGCCGGCGCCGGTCGGGAACACCAGCGATTTGATGACGACCGGCACCGCGCCCGAGGTGTCGAGGATGGCGCCGATGTCGATATAGTCGAAGTCCTTCAACTCAAGCCCGTCGATCGAGACGATGGGATTCTTGAACTTCATCTCTTCGCAATAGTGGATACCGATCAGGCCGCCGACGTCGCCGTCACCGGCGAGCACGATGGGGTGGCCGTTCGCCAGCACGGCGTGCAAGCCGTCGGCGACGCCTTTGCAGAAATCGTCGAGCCGCTTGAAAGTCGCCGAGCCGCGCCAGGGCACGAACACCGCGACCGGGTTTGCGCCATCGCCGAGGTCGAGCCGCTTAAGCGCGGCTTTGATGGCAACCGACACCGCGGCGGGATCGATGTCGTCGCCGAGCGGCAGGTCGGGCGCAATCACCGGCACGTTGCGCAACGGCAGCGTATCGAGCGGCGAGACGAAGATGGTCGAGCCGGACACCTGCATGGTGTATTGCGACGCGCCGATCACGGTGGCGCGGATACGCGCGTCAGGCCGCGCCAGCTGCAGGCCGCTCGCCGCGAGCCGCGCGCGCAATTCGGCGGCGAGCTCTGGCCCGAGATCGCCGAACGTTTTGGCCTCGCCGCCGTAAATATATTCCGAGACGCCGCCGGAAAAGCTAACGTCGGAGATATCGCCGTGGAAATTGAGCGGGTCGAGCCGCAGCAAATCGGCGCTGCCGGCGCGCGGCGAACCGCCGCGCATTGCTTCGAATAATTTATCGGCCATCAAAGCGGCCAGCGCTCGCGCTTGGTCTTCGGTCAAGATCGCGCCGGTTTCGAGCGTCAGGCCGAGCTCGGCGCCGAAGCGGCGGCCGGCCTCTTCGAGCCGCGCGATGCGGCATCCCTGGTCGAGCACGACGAGCCGTGCGCCGATGTCGAGCGCGGTGACGTCGGTCACCTTGCCGTCGGCGCAGACCGCGATTTTCGCCGTCCCGCCGCCGACGTCGACGTTCATCACCGCGGCGCCGTTGCGGATCGAGCGTGCCACCGCGCCCGAGCCATAGGCAGCCATCACCGATTCGAGACTGTCGCCGGCCGAGACCGCGACCATGCGGCCAGCCTGGCGGGCGAACAATTCGCCGATGGCGCGCGCGTTTTTCCGCCGCACCGCGACCCCGGTCAGGATCAGCGCGCCGGTATCGATCTCGTCGGGATCGACTTTGGCGTCCTTGTATTGCTTGTCGATAAAGGTGCCGAGCGCGTGGGCGTCGATCTCGTCTTCGGCCGCGTAGGGCGTGAGCAAAATGTCGGACTGATAAAAGCTCTCGCGCTCGGTGACGACATAGCGGGCATCGAGCCGCTCCAGGACGATGCGCGAGAAAACGAGATGCGAGGTCGATGAGCCGATATCGACGCCGACCGAGAGCACGCACAATTCGTCCTCTTCGCCGAACGTGCGCCCGGAGTTGGAGAAAAAGATGCGGCCGCCTTGGACGTCGTCGGTCACGCCGTCATTCTTTCGGCAGTAGCCCGCGGTAGTCGCGCTCGTAATATTCCGGGCGCATGCGGTTCTCGGCGCCTTCGCGCTTCATGCGCTCGGCATATTCCTGGCGCAGGAACGGATCCTCCATGTAATAGGGGATCGCAGTGCCGCCTTCGGGAATATCCATGGCGGTGTAGTCGGTGTGCTTCTCGCCGGGCGGGCCGGGCTCGCGGCCGGGATTGTGCGGGCCGAACCAGGCGGTGAGGCGGAACGGCTCCTTCGAGGCGCCGAAGTGCTGGTGATACCAGCGCGCACCGCCGGGCGCCGCCGACACCATGCCGACCGGCTCATAATCGACGCGCTTGACCTCGCTTGCCTTGCCGTCCTTCCACGGCGTGAGCCCGAGCTTCTCCGGCCACGTATAAGTGTAGCCCTTGCCCTTGATACAAATCAGCACGGCGGCCGAGGTGTGCGCGTGCGCCTTGGAGTAATGGCCGTTCTCGTGCTGGCCGATCCACAGATAAAACGTGTTGCCGGTCATGAACGGCTCGACGCGCCGCCAGCCCGGCGAGCGGCGATTGTCAAGCGGCAGATCGCAATTGACGATGTCGGGAATGAAATTGGTGCGGCGCATGGCGAGCCCGCGCACCGGATCAGGTTCGATGTCGTCCTTGTATTTGTAGAAATCGTCGGCGCCGGAGAAGCGGTCGCGGAACGCATAAGGGCAATCGAAGATCATCTCGGTATTGTTGATGAGGTTTATCAGGTTTGGCGCCGTGGTACCGGCGAGAAGAAGCGCCGGCGCCGAGCTGGCGTTGACGATGCGGTGCATGGCGTTGACCGGGATCGAGAACAGCGAACCCTTCTGCCACTCGAAGACGTGGCGCTTGTTGTCGCCGTCGAGCCAGACTTCGGTGGAACCGCGGCCTTCGACGACCAGATAGATTTCCTCATAGAGGTGTTTTTCGGGATGAAGCGCGCCAGCGCCCGGCACTTCGACGACGTAAGAGCCCCATTTGCCCTCGGTGCCGTGGAGCTGGATGTAGCTGCCGCGGCCGCCCAGGCGCGGCCATGGCGCGAGCGGCAGATTCTGCACCTTGCTGACGCCGATATCGCGATAGATCGGGATATCGTCCGATTCCATGAATAGGTCGTACGGTGTCTTCGGCCGTCCGAACTTGCCGAAGCCGGCGCGCTTGAAACCAGTCGGCTCGTGCCAATGAACCTGGCCGGCGATTTCGTGCATGGGCATCCTCCGGAGGCGATCGGCTGCGCCAAGGGCGCAGCGGGTCTGCGCTTGCGGCGACGTGATGGATCGCTTCGATTGCCTAGGCTTTCACCCCATGTACAATGCGCCCCGATCGATTGCAATGCGACGGCAGTTAGCTGCAAGTCGTTGCGTCCGTTGGAGGTTTTAAGTGCCGGCGCGTGTTCTGTCGCTCGTCTTGCATGGCAAATCCGGGCCGACGCGGCGCAACGTCCAGGTCGATCGCCTGGTGATCGCCGGCTGGACCGGCCGCGACCGGGCGGCGCTGGAAAAGCATATCGCGGAACTCGAAGCCATCGGCGTCAAGCGCCCGGCGAGCGTGCCGATCTTCTACCGCGCCTCGACGGCGCGGCTCACCACCGACGACAGCATCGAGGTGCTCGGCGAAACCTCCAGCGGGGAGGCGGAGTTCGTTCTCTTTCGCCACGGCGAGCGGCTGTGGGTCGGCGCCGGCTCCGATCATACCGACCGTGAGGTGGAGAAATACGGCGTCTCAGTATCCAAGGAGATGTGCGATAAGCCGATCGCGCCTGAGTTCTGGGATTACGAAGACATCGCGCCGCATTGGGATAAGCTCATGCTGCGTGCGCATATTGCTGAAAATGGCGGGCGCGTGCTCTATCAGGAAGGCCCGGTGACCGCGATGCTCGATCCAAAGGCGCTGATCGACAAATTCGGCGGCAAAAGCGGGCTCGAAGAGGGCACGCTGATGTTCTGCGGCACGCTCGCGGCGCGCGGCGGCATCCGGCCGTCCGCAGTTTTCGAGTTCGAGCTGGAAGACCCGGTGCTCAACCGAAAGATTCATCAGCAATACCGGGTGCAGACTTTGCCGGTGCTCGGATGAAGGAACAGAAACCATGCCGATGAACAAGCCGCATCTTGAGTTCCACAAGGTCGACATGAACCAGGGCTGGGCGACGCCGCCCGGCTACCCATCCGGCATCCAGCAGAAAATCCTGGCCAGCGATCTCGACGAGACGCGCAAGATGGGCAGCCGCACGAGGCTGTTGCGGTTTGCGCCGGGCGTCTACACCACCGCACCGTTCGTGCACGACCACTGGGAGGAGGTTTATCTGCTGTCCGGCGATCTCGTTGTCGGCAACGACGACAAGGGCCGAGGCGGCGAGCCGTTCGAGGCGCCGACCTATGCCTGCCGGCCGCCCGGCGTCTATCACGGCCCGTTCAAGTCGGAGCGCGGCTGCATGCTCTACGAAATTCACTATTACGACGAGAGCAGGAAGTAATGGTTGTCATCATCCGCGCATGCGAATGATCCAGCAAACACCGTGTTTAAGGTGAATGCCCGGCCGAAATAGTGAACGCCGGGGATTACTGGATGCTCCGCCTTCGCGGAGCATGACAGAGGAGGGACGATGGCCACCGAGGCAGCCGATCAAACCAAACCTGCGCTGCGATCCTATCTCGCCGCAGCTGTGGATTTTGCATCGGGTCGGCAGACGCCGCGGCAATTTCTCGAGCGCTCGCTCGAATTGTTCGACTATTGGGAACCGCAAATCGGCGCCTTCGTCGCCACCAATTTGCCGGCGGCGCGCACCGCGGCGGACCGATCGGGCGAACGCTGGCGCGCCGGCAAGCCATTGTCACCGATTGACGGCATGCCGGTCGGCATCAAGGACATCATCGAAACGGTCGATATGCCCACCGAGATGGGATCGCCGCTGTTCGCCGGCTGGAGCTCGGCGAAAGACTCAGCCAGCGTGCGCGCCTTGCGCGATGCCGGCGCGATGATCCTCGGCAAGACGGTGACGACAGAGTTCGCCGCATCTGAACCGCGCGGCACGCGCAATCCCTGGAACACCGCGCATACGCCGGGCGGCTCGTCGAGCGGTTCGGCGGCAGCCGTCGGCGCTGGCATCGTCAGCGCGGCACTCGGCACCCAGGTGATCGGCTCGACCATCCGGCCGGCGAGCTTCTGCGGCTGCGTCGGCTTCAAGCCCAGCGTCAATGCGCTCAATCGCGAGGGCAGCCACGATTATCAGAGCCAGAGCTGCACCGGCGTGCTCGGCGCTTCGCTGGCGGACACGTGGCAGGTGGCGCACGAAATCGTCGCCCGCGTCGGCGGCGATGCCGGAACGCCGGGCCTGCAAGGGCCGGCTGCGCTGCCGCCGGCGCAAAAGCCGCGCCGCCTCGCGGTGCTCGAAACCGCTGGCTGGGACAGCGCCTCCGTCGCCGCCAAGCAGCAGCTCAACGAGGCCATCATGCGGCTGCGCGCGGCGGGCGTTGAAATCCGCACGCGACAGAACGACGACAAGGTCGCGGCACTGGAAAACCACCTTCTCAACGCCGCGGAATTGTCACACCGCTGCAACGGCTGGGAGACGCGCTGGTTCTTCCGCACCATGCGCGACCGCGACGCTGCCAAGCTGAGCCGCAACGTCATGGAGCGGGCGCGGAAATACGAGGATTTGACGCTCGCCGACCACCGCGCCGATCTGAAAGAACGCGCGAGGGTGCGCGCGGTCCACGCCGAGCTCGCGGCCAATTGCGACGCCTGCATCACGCTGGCCGCGCCGAGCAACGCGCCGGAGGGACTCGGCTCGACGGGTAATCCGGAATTCGCCGTGCCAGCCTCGTTGCTTGGCGTGCCGGCGTTGTCGCTGCCGCTGTTCGAGGTCAACGCCATGCCGCTCGGCTTGCAGGTGATCGGGTTTTTTGATCGCGATGCCGACGCGTTTGCTATCGCGTCGTGGTTGATGTCATCGCCGATGCCGCGGTAGGCCGGCGAGCATTCAAAAACCAGGAAAACCCATGCGCACCATCGACGCCTTCAATCATTTTTTCCCGAAACGCTATTATGACGCGCTGTTGGAGACGCCGGCCGGCGCCAAGGATCTCGGCAAGCGGGTACGCGGCATTCCGGCTTTGTCCGATATCGATTTGCGGATCGCCATCGTCGAGTCCTTCGACGATTATACCCAATTGCTCTCCCACGGCCTGCCGCCGATGGAGCGGCTGTGGGGTCCGGATAAATCGCCGGACATGGCGAAGGTCGGCAACGACGGTCTCGCCGAGGTCGTGGCCAAGCATCCGAAGCATTTCGTCGGCTGGTCGGCCTTGTTGCCAATGAATGCGCCGGAGGCCGCGGCAAAGGAAGCCGCGCGCGCGCTCGCCAACGGTGCCAATGCCATTCAACTCGGCACCAATGCCAACGGCGTGCCGCTCGACGCGCCGCAATTCCTGCCGATCTTCGAAGTGATCGCCAAATCCGGCAAGCCGATCCTGCTGCATCCCGCGCGCACCCGCGATATGCCGGATTATCCGACCGAGAAATATTCCAAGTACGAAATCTGCAGCGTGCTCGGCTGGCCGTACGAGACCGGCGTGACCCTGGCGCGGCTGATCTTCTCCGGCATCATGGATCGCTTTCCCGGTTTGAAAGTCATCGCGCATCATCTCGGCGGGGTGGTGCCTTATCTCGAAGGTCGCGTCGGCCACTCCTTCGATCAGCTTGGTGTGCGCACGTCCGACGAGGACTACGGCGCGATCCTGAAATCCCTGAAGAAGCGGCCGTTCGATTATTTCAAGGATTTTTACGGCGACACTGCGGTCGAAGGCGCCCGCGCGGCGACCGTATGCGGCCTCGATTTCTTCGGCGCCGATCACGTGTTGTTCGCGTCCGATTGTCCGTTTGATAAAGAAAAAGGACCGGGCTACATCCGCGACACGCTGAAGGTGCTCAACTCATTGCCGCTGTCGAACGCCGAGCGGGAGAAGATTTACTTCGGCAATGCCGTGAAGCTGTTCGGGCTGGCGGCTTAAATCACCTCTCGCCGCGTGAAGCGCGGCGGGTGAGGGGGCCTGACCGTGATTCTGAGCCAAGCAGCAACGGCCCCCCTCGCCCCAACCCTCTCCCCATAAACGGGGGAGGGAGATCACACCCGCTCCTCGACCACGTGCGCGCGCAACGTGCCGATGCCGCTGATCTCGACTTCGAGCACGTCGCCCGGCTTCATCCACAGTGGCGGCTTGCGGCTGTGACCGACGCCTTCTGGCGTGCCGGTGGCGATGACGTCGCCCGGCGACAGCGCGGTGAAGTCGGAGCAAAACGCGACGATCTGAGGGATCGCATAGATCAACTGATCGGTGGTGGCGTGCTGCACCTGTTGGCCGTTGAGCCGCGTGCTCAGCGTCAGCCGGCTCGGATCGGAAATCTCGTCGCTGGTGACGAGCCATGGGCCGAGTGGTCCGGTGCCGGGAAAATTCTTGCCCGAGGTGACGGAGAACTTCTGGTAGTCGCGGACGCTGCCGTCGACGAAGCAGGTGTAGCCGGCGACGTGATCGAGCGCTTGCTCTGGTTTGATGTGGCGGCCACCCTTGCCGATGACAAGCGCCAGCTCGCCCTCGAAATCGAAATTGTCGGATATCGAGGGCCGGATCATCTCGCCATCATGGCCGATGAGCGTATCGGCGAAGCGGATGAACATACTCGGCTGCTTCGGCAGTTCGCGGCCGATTTCGGCGGCATGGGCGCGGTAATTGACGCCGGCGCAGAGAATCTTGTTCGGGCTTGGAATCACCGGCAGGAATGTGAGGTCGCCGAGCTTGTGGTCGGGCTTGGCGTCCTGCGCCGCTTTGCGCATCGCCTCCATTGCGCCGGCCGCAAGCGCCGCGCGCAGATCGGGTTGGCCGATTTTGTCGTGCAGCGTGACCACGCCATTGCCGCTCACCGCACCGAAGCACTGCCTGCCGCCGGCGACAAAACTCAAAAGCTTCATTGAACTCCCCCTCGCGTCCGACGGTCGCTCGCCTGTTTTGCATGGCCGCCGCAGTGTAATGTCCGCGCCATCGACCGCAAGACGAACGGGGAGGGCAATGACCGATCACTTACGCGAAACGCTCGCCGACGCCGGACGCGTGCTGGCGATGGAAGGCCACGGCGATTATGTCGCCGGCCATATCTCGGTGCGGCTGCCCGGCGATCCCGGACGCTTCCTGATGAAGCCGGCGGGCATCGGCATCGAGGAGATGCGGCCCGACAACATCATCACCGTCGACATCGAGGGCAACAAAGTCGGCGGCACGATGCCGCGCCACAACGAGGTTTATATCCATTCCGAAGTCTTACGCGTGCGGAGCGATGTGGCTTGCGTGATCCACAGCCATCCGATGCATGCCGTGGCGTTTTCCTCGCTCGGTAAGCCGCTCGTCGCGGTCGGCAATTCCAGCGTGCATTTTACCAACGGCCGGCTGCCGATTTTTTCCGAAACCACCGATCTCATCATCAGCCAGGAGCGGGGCCGGGCGGTGGCGCGCTGTCTCGGCGCGCATCCCGCGCTGATCCTGCGCAATCACGGCATTGTCGCCGCCGGCGCCAGCATCGAAGAGGCGGTGTGGACCGCGATCAAGCTGGAAAAAGCCTGCCAATTACAATTGCTGGCGGAAGCCGCCGGCGGCCCCAAACTTCTCGCCGAAGGCGCCGATCTCGACAAGAAGCGCAGCCGCGCCGACCGTCCCGATCTGCACGCCAACACCTTCGGTTACCTGGTGCGCAAATGGCGCTGCCAATGCTGCGGCGAAATCGTGCCGGCGCCGCAGGTCGTGACATTCGAGAACAAAGATCAGCGCTAATGGCGATGCAGGCCGCCAAGACGTGCCCGGTTACCATTGCCTTTTCCTTCCGCGCTTTAGTCGCGGTCGATGCAGATTATCCTACGCACGCCGCGACGGATTGTGTCAAACTGACGCCGTACCCTCCACGCGGCCCTCTGACCGCGACGGGAGATAAACACCAGAGGAAACGGGAATATTGCCATGGACATCAAGGTCGGCAAGAAGGCGATCGCCGAAGCGACGGAGAAGCTCAAAAACTGGGGGCGCTGGGGCAAGGACGATCATATCGGCACGCTCAACCAGGTCCGGCCGGAGGATATCGTCAAAGCGGCAAGCCTCATCCGCACCGGCAAAGTTTTCGCGCTCGGCATTCCGCTCGACCGCAACGGCCCGCAGACCGGGCTGTTCGGCGGCCGCTTCAATCCGATTCACCAGATGCTGGCGACCGGCACCGACGCGATCGCCGGCCAGCAGGACTGGAACAAGATCCGCTATGCCGACGACACGCTGATGCTGTGCGTGCAGGGCGCCACTCATTGGGACGCGCTCGGCCACGTGTTCTACGAGGACAAGGCCTATAACGGTCACGATGCCAAGCTGATCGATTCCAAGGGGCTGAGCGTGCTCGGCATCGAGCACTCTAAGAACAAGATGGTCGGCCGTGGCGTCTTGCTCGACATCGCGCGCTTTCGCGGCGTGCCGTGGATGAAGGACGGCGAAAGCATTTCCAACGACGAGCTCGACAAATGCGCCAAGGAGCAGAACGTCTCGATCGGCCGCGGCGATTTCGTCCTCATCCGCACCGGCCAGATGGAGCGCTGCCTCGCCGAGAAAGAGTGGGGTGGCTATGCCGGCGGCGATGCGCCCGGCGTCAAATTCGAGAACTGTTACTGGTGCCAGGACAAGGAGATCGCCGCGATCTGCACCGATACCTGGGGCGTCGAAGTGCGGCCGAACGAAACCACCGAAGCGAACCAGCCCTGGCACTGGGTGGTGATCCCTGCCATGGGGCTGTGCATGGGCGAGATCTTCTACCTCAAGGAGCTTGCGCAAGATTGCGACGACGACGGCATCTACGAATTCTTCTTCTGCGGCCCGCCGCTCGTCATCACCGGCGGCACCGGCTCGCCGATCAATCCGCAGGCGAT
>JASHOX010000065.1 GCA_030038415.1 Xanthobacteraceae bacterium | reverse complement strand
CGAATTGGCGTCGAATTTCGGCGTCTTGATGTCGGTCACCTGAAAGACGATCCATTGCGTCGGACTGGCGCCAACGCTGCTGTCGAAAGCGTCCTTGGCGGTGTGGAAGATCGCTTGAGTCATATTCGGTGAAATGTCGCCGCTCGATCCGCCGCGTTTTAAATCGCTGGCGGTTTCGATCTTGAGATTTTCGGCGGCGGCGAGCGTAGCGAACGGGTTGCCGCTCTTGAGCTTGTCGAGCAGATTGGCGGCTTTGGCCTTGAGACGCGAGGCGATCTCGTCGTCGCGCCAGCGCTGTGTCACCGCGCCTTTGACCTCGTCGAGCGTACGATCGTGCGCCGGGGTGATGGCGGCGACGTCATACCAGATATAGCCGCCGTCGATGTCGATCGGGTCATTGTCGACACCGACGTCGGAGGCGAATGCGCCGCTGACGATTTCCGGGCCGTGCGGCAGGTTGACGGCGAGCTTGCCATCGGGATCGCGGCCGGAACGGTCCACGTCGAAAGCCACGACAGGCAGCTTCTCCTTCTGGGCCGCCTCTTCCAACGTGCTGCCGCCGGCGCGATCGTCCTCTATCCTATCGTGCAGGTCCTGGATCTCTTTCTTGGCGCGATCGAGCGCAATCTGGCTGCGCAGCTGCGGCGTTGCTTCGGCGAGCGATGTCGTCGTCGTCGGCTCGATCTTGAGCGCGGTCACCAGCACCGCGCCGAACTGGGTCTGCACCGGCGCGCCTACCTCGCCCTCCTTGAGCGAGAAGGCTGCATCGGCCACTTTTGGATCGACCATGCTCGCCTTGGCGACGGTGCCGAGATCGATGTCCTGCGGTTTCAGGCCGCGTTCCTTGGCGATGTCGACAAAGCTCGTGCCGCTCTTAATGCGGTCGGCGGCGGCTTGCGCGTCGGCCATTTGCGGAAACACAATCTGCTCGACGTCGCGCCTTTCGGGCGCCACGAAGCTCGCATGCTGCTCGTCATAGGCCTTTTTGATATCGTCGTTCGAAATCTGCATCCACTGCGCCAGCGCCGCGGGCGTTACCGTCACGGTATCGATCTTGCGGTATTCCGGCGCCCGGAACAGGATTTTGCGCTCGTCGAAATACTTGCTCAGCTGTTCGTCGGTCGGTTGCGGGATGTCGCCGGCCTGCGCCGGCCCGAGCGACACATATTGGATGCTGCGCTCTTGATTTTGGAACTGATTGATGGCCTCGATCCAGGCCTGCGGCAGCGTGATATCGCCGGAAACGGTGTCGACCAGCTGGCGGCGGAGCACGTTCTGTCGCTGTGTCGCGAGAAAGCTCTGCTCGGTCATGCCTATGTCGTGCAGCAGCATTTCGAACCGTGCGCGGTCGAATTGACCGTGCTGGTCCTGCAGCTGCGGATTGGACGTGATGTCGCGGGATATTTCGCTGTTGGAGAGGCCAAGCCCCATCTTTTGGGCAAGCTGGTCGAGCCCTGCTTGCGCGATCATTTCACCGAGCACCTCCCGATCGAGGCCGCGCGCCCTGGCTTCGTCCGCCGGCACCGGATGACCGAGCTGCCGGCCGATCTGCTGCAAGCGGTCGTTATAGGTCTGCCGGAACTGATCGGTCGAGATTTCGGTCTTGCCGATGCTCGCCAAGGTTCCTTGGCCGAAGCCATGAAAAATGTCGTTGATGCCCCATATCGCAAAGCTGGCGGCGAGCGCGCTCATGACGACAGCCATCACGGTGCGGCCGAGCCAATTTTCGGAGACTTTGCGGATGCCGCGTAGCATTGGTCGAAAGCGGGTCCAAACGGTTGGAATGGCGGAAGGCGGCGCACTATAAGGAGCGTGGGCGCTCGCCGCAACCGACGGGTTTTACTGCTAAAACGCCCCTTTTCCCACTGCAACCGGTCTGCTAACGCCTTTTTGTCGCACGACAATGGCCCGATTCTCTTGAGTCTAAACGATGGCGCGCCGTCCGCTGGTCGCAGGCAATTGGAAAATGAACGGGCTGACCGCCTCGGTCGGCGAATTAGAGAGAATCATCGCCGGTGCGCGGTCGCTTGCGCAAAGCGCGACCAAGGTCGATGTCGTGGTGTGTCCGCCGGCGACGTTGATCGCAGGCTTCGCCAAAGCTGCGAGCGGAACAGCAGTCACCATAGGCGGCCAGGATTGCCATCCGCTCGCCTCGGGCGCGCATACTGGTGACGTTGCCGCCGAAATGCTGCGTGACGCCGGAGCGCGGGCGGTGATCGTCGGCCATTCCGAACGCCGCCGCGATCATGGAGAAACCGACGCGCTGATACGGGCCAAAGCCCTGGCGGCGCGGCGCGCCGGCCTCATGGCGATCGTCTGCATCGGGGAGACGCGCGATGAGCGGGATGGCGGTCAGACTCGCCATGTCGTCGCCGGACAGCTTGACGGATCGCTGCCGGAAACCGATCCGGACGCGGCGGCAAACATCGTTGTCGCCTATGAGCCGGTATGGGCGATCGGGAGTGGACTGACGCCAATGCCGGGCGACATCGGCGAGGTCCACGATTTCATCCGCGCCCGTTTGTGCGTGCGCTTCGGTGAGACAGGACATGATGTGCGTATTCTCTATGGCGGATCGGTCAAGCCTGCGAACGCCAAGGCGCTGCTCGCAGTCGAAAATGTCGATGGCGCGCTGGTCGGCGGCGCCAGCCTCGATGCGGCCGAATTCCTGGCAATAGCCGGCATTTATCGCTAAGTTTCGTCTCCGTAGTCGGTCATCGAAACCGGCGAATGGGAGGGGACTATGAGCATCCATCGCGGGATCGCTGCGCTTTTCGGCTTGATCTTGGCGTTCGCGGCGACGCAGGCGCAGGCCGCCGATATCAATGTCTTCAGTTCGACAGCCCTGAAAGCCGTGCTCGATGAGCTTGGTCCGCAATTTGAAAAAGCGACCGGGAACAAACTTGCCTTCACCATCGGTCCCGCCGCCGCCATGAAGTCGCAAATCGATCAAGGGGCGGCGTTCGACGTCGCCATTGTCACTCCGCCGTTGCTGGAGGCTCTCGCCGCGACGGGCAAAGTCGACCCCACGACCCGCGCCGTGATCGCGCGCTCCGCTCTGGGCATTTCCGTTCACGCCGGGGCGTCGAAGCCGGACGTCGGGACAGCCGACGCCCTAAAGCACACGCTCCTGAACGCAAAATCGATTGGCTTCAACGGCCAAGGCGCCAGCCGGGCTGGCATCGAAGCAATGTTCGCCAAGCTCGGCATCGCCAACGACCTGAAGCCGAAGATCAAGCTGTTACAGACCAGCGCCCCGGAAGCCGTCGCCAAAGGCGACGTCGAGCTGGCGCTTTCGCCCATCAGCGAAGTCGTCGCGGTGTCCGGCGCGCAACTCGCGGGGCCAGTGCCCGCCGACTACCAGTCCTATCTGGTCCTGTCGGGCGCGGTCGCCGCCGGCAGCAAGAATGCCGGCGCCGCCAAGGCACTGATCAAGTTCCTCACAGCGCCCTCCGCGGCGACCGTGCTCAAGACGAAGGGCATGGAGCCGGGCTGAGCAGGCAGGCGTCGAGCATAAAGCTCGTTACCGCCCCCATGGCGGGATCGGCCAGGGGATCGGCAAGGTTGCCGCAGCCATGGAAATGCCGCCTCGGATCGTGTAAGAGCCCCGCGACTTCCTATATCGGGCTGGGATGGCAGGGCGACGGTTCAGCCCGGCTTGGCCGCAGGCGGATATCAAATGCTTAGTGTCGTTATTGTCATTCATCTTATGCTGGTGATCGCCCTGATCGGCGTCGTGCTCCTGCAAAAGTCCGAGGGCGGTGGCTTGATCAGCTCGACCAGCGGCTTTTTGACCGGGCGGGGTACGGCCAATGCGCTATCGCGCACTACCGCTGTTCTGGCTGCGGGTTTCTTCGTCACCAGCTTGGCGCTGTCCTGGCTGGCGAGCTACGAGCACCGGCCGGTTGCGATCATCAATACGTCGGGGCCCGCTACGCCGACTCCGCCCGGCCCGGCTGGTGGTCCGCCGCCGGCGGCGCCGTTAAGTCCGGGCAGCGCTGGCGGTCTGCTCAACCAGATGCAAAAGGGGTTCCCGAGCTTGCCGTCGGGGTCGAATCCCGCCTTCGCGCCGGAGCCGAGTGGCGGCCCGCAGGTGCCGCAGTCGAAGTAGCGGCAAACGCCGGGACGCCAGGGGCGTGACGCATCCTGCAAAGGCCGGGATAATCACAGCCTGCGGGTTACAATATCACGCGAGCGTATCTACATAAGTACAAGGAAATAAGATGATTTCTCCCCACGCTTTGCACCTCCGTGCGTGGCGCGGCAGATATTCCGGAAAATCGCTCGTCGAATCGTAGAAGGGGCGCTAAGCAGTAGGTCCCATGGCGCGGTACATATTCATCACCGGCGGCGTGGTTTCCTCACTTGGCAAGGGTCTCGCTTCCGCAGCGCTCGGCGCGCTCCTTCAAGCACGCGGCTACAAGGTGCGCCTGCGCAAGCTCGATCCTTACCTCAACGTCGATCCCGGCACGATGTCGCCGTACCAGCACGGCGAGGTGTTCGTCACCGATGACGGCGCCGAGACCGACCTCGATCTCGGCCATTATGAGCGCTTCACCGGCCGCCCGGCCACCCGCCAGGACAACATCACCACCGGCCGCATCTATCAGGAAATCCTGCTCAAGGAGCGGCGCGGCGACTATCTCGGCGCCACCATCCAGGTCATCCCCCACGTCACTAACGCGATCAAGGATTTCATTCGCGACGGCAACGAGGGGTTCGATTTCGTGCTTTGCGAGATCGGCGGCACGGTTGGCGATATCGAGGGCCTGCCGTATTTCGAGGCCATTCGCCAGCTCGGCAACGATCTGCCGCGCGGGCATGCGATTTACATTCATTTGACGCTGATGCCGTTCATTCCCTCGGCCGGAGAACTCAAAACCAAGCCGACCCAGCATTCGGTGCGCGAATTGCGCGCCATCGGCATCCAGCCCGACATTCTGCTGTGCCGCACCGACCGGCCGATCCCCGACAGCGAACGGCGAAAGCTCGCTTTGTTCTGCAATGTGCGCGAAAGCGCGGTGATCGAGGCGCGCGACGTCGACAATATTTACGCGGTGCCCGAGGCCTATCACGCCGCGGGCCTCGACTCTGAGGTGCTCGCCGCCTTCGGCATCGAAAATCCGCCGCCGCCCGATCTCGCCACCTGGCATCTGATTAATGAGCGTATCCGCAATCCGGAAGGCGACGTGACGATTGCCATCGTGGGCAAATATACCGGCATGAAGGATGCCTATAAGTCGCTGATCGAGGCGCTCTCGCATGGCGGCGTCGCCAACAAGGTTAAGGTCAAGCTCGACTGGATCGAGAGCGAGGTGTTCGAGAACGAGGATCCGGCGCCGTTCCTCGAACACGTCGACGGCATTTTGGTGCCGGGCGGCTTCGGCCAGCGCGGCGCCGAGGGCAAGATTCTCGCCGCGCAATTCGCCCGCGAGCGCAAGGTACCGTATTTCGGTATCTGCTTTGGCATGCAGATGGCGGTGATCGAAGCGGCGCGCAATTTGTGCGGCATCGAACAGGCCAACTCGACGGAGTTCGTGCAGACGCCGGAGCCGGTGGTCGGTCTGATGACGGAATGGATGAAGGGCAACGAGCTGCAGAAGCGCGGCATCCATGGCGATCTCGGCGGCACCATGCGGCTCGGCGCCTATCCGGCGGTGCTGGCCCGCGGCTCGCGCGTCGCCGCGATCTACAACGCCACCGAGATTTCCGAGCGCCACCGCCACCGCTACGAGGTCAACACCGCCTACAAGGACCGCTTGGCGCAGCACGGCATGCGTTTTTCCGGCATGTCGCCCGACGGCTTACTGCCAGAGATCATCGAATACGACGATCATCCCTGGTTCATCGGCGTGCAATTCCATCCCGAACTGAAATCACGCCCGTTCGCGCCGCACCCCTTGTTCTCCTCCTTCATCGAGGCGGCCGTGGAGCAGAGCCGGCTGGTGTAACTGGTCGCGGGTAGAATTATCATACTAGCGAAATACTACGTCGTTTACGTATTTGTTTTCTACTGTGCGATTATCGGAAGAGATTATTCGTTCGAGAGGTAATGCAACGAGTTGATTAAATTCCTGATATGACAAAAAAACACTAACGCTTGGACGTCCGTGGTGCGGGAAGGATCTTGCATTCGCACGAGTTGCTCTTGTGAAACAAAGCCGACGACGTAAACTCTTCCGTGAGAATCCTTAAGAACCTCCATGACGAGTGTGCCAAAGCTCTTCTGCTCGAGCGAAATCTTGTCCACTCCCGTTCCGCCGACGATACCGCTTGAATTCGAATTTATTATCCAAGGTACGGTGTATCCAAAAACGCCATTAGGCAGTTGCGACAGATTTTTGTCGTTCTCCAACGGCAGCAATTCTCGAACCCCTGTTTTCTGTCGTAGTTGTTCAATCGTGGGTGCGGTTATTATAGAATTGGTTGAAACTCCTATTGCTTGGGGTTGCTTTCGCGCTTGTCGTGTAGAATCTGTTGGTCCAAAAAAAGCAATGCAACCAATATTATTGCCGACAATAGCACCCAAACCGCAATCAAGGACTTTACCCAGACGGGGTAAGGCTCCAAGAAGGGAATCAATTTGCCGAGATATTCTATTATTTTATCCAACATGGTCGATTTCCCAGCCGCTTCATAAGAATGCGGTTTTTCGTCGATTGTGTAAATGACCGCCGCTCGTCTGGCGGGATTTCCTTGGGAGAGGCGTGCATGCCCCGCGGTCTCGATCATATCGTTCATGCCGTGCTCGACCTCGACGCCGCGGCGGAGCTTTATCGCGGCCTCGGTTTTACCGTCGGCGCGCGCAACCGCCACCCGCCGGACTGGGGCACGGAAAATCACATTATCCAAACGCCGGACACGTTTATCGAACTCTTGGCGGTCACCGATCGCGACGGCATCGCGCCACACGGACCTCGGCACTTCTCCTTCGGCGCCTTCAACCGCGATTTTCTCAGCGCCGGTGAGGGCCTGTCGATGTTGGTGCTGAAAGGCCGCGGCGCTGCCGATGCGGACGAGTTTCGAAAGTGCGGCATCGGTGACTTCGAGCCCTATGATTTCGAGCGCAGGGGCCGCCGCCCGGATGGAAGGCCGGTGAAGATCGCTTTTTCGCTAGCCTTCGCGCGGGATGCCGCGGCGCCGGATGTCGGGTTCTTCACCTGCCGGCAGCAGTACCCGGAGAATTTTTGGAATCCGGCGTTTCAGAAACATGCCAACAGCGTCGCCAGCGTGGCCGGAGTCGTCTTTGTCGCCGAACGGCCTGACGTCCACCGCGACTTTATGCAGGTTTTTGCCGGCGCCAAAGCAAGCGTGATCGATGGCGGTTTTCGCATCGACACCTTGCGCGGCTTGATCGACGTTGTGAGCCCGGCCGCGTTCCTTCGTCGCTATGGCGTCAAAGCGCCGGATACGAGCCGCAGCGCGCGGCTCGCCGCGATCCGCTTCACCGCTGCCGATGCGGCTCTGCTGCGAGGCATCCCTGAGTTCGCTGGGCTCGCCGGCCTCTATGCCGGAAACCCCGTCGTCGTTAGTGAGGAAGATGCCATGGGCGCCGTGCTGATCTTTGAGCCCGCCCGTCACGATAATCGAATGGGACGTGGACAGCCCGGGACAGGCCCTGCCACGACGGGATAATCTAATCCGCACATGCACAGGGAGAGAGAACCCAATGCTCTACGAAATGCGTGTTTATCGCACCGTACCTGGCCGGCTGCCGGCTTTGCTCAAACGCTTCGAAAACACCACGCTAAAGCTGTGGGACAAGCACGGCATCAAGCAGGCCGGCTTTTGGACCACGCTGATTGGCGAGTCCAATCAGGAGCTGACCTATCTCCTGCAGTGGGAATCGCTTGCCGATCGCGAGCGGAAATGGAACGGCTTCATGAGCGACCAGGCCTGGATCACCGCGCGCGCCGAAAGCGAGAAGGACGGTCCGATCCTCGCCAACGCCACCAATCAAATTTTGCTACCCACCGCGTTTTCCGCGGTGAAATAGGCCCCACGGACGCGGTTGACCCGGCCACTCGCGGGCTTCATGGTCGCCCGCGAGGGTGCCCATGACCACGAAGCCCAATCCCATTGTCGAGGTCGGCAGAGCCAAATTCGGCAATGATTTGCCGCTGGCGCTGATTGCAGGGCCGTGCGCGCTAGAAAGCCGCGCGCACGCCTTCGATATGGCGGCGGCACTGAAAGAGATCACGGCGAAGCTTGGGATTGGCTTCGTCTACAAAACCTCGTTCGACAAAGCGAACCGCACTTCGGCCCAAAGCGCCCGCGGGGTCGGGCTCGACAAGGCGCTGGAGATTTTCACCGATCTGCGCGACGAGCTCGGCGTGGCGGTGCTCACCGACGTGCATGAGCCGGACCAATGCGCGCGCGTCGCCGAAGTGGTCGATGTGTTGCAAATTCCGGCGTTTCTCTGCCGGCAGACCGACCTTCTGGTCGCCGCGGCCAAGACCGGGCGGGCCATCAACGTCAAGAAGGGTCAGTTCCTGGCGCCGTGGGACATGGCCAACGTCGTCGCCAAAATCACCACCACGGGCAACGCCAATGTGCTGGTGACCGAGCGCGGCGTATCGTTTGGCTACAACACGCTCGTTTCCGACATGCGCGCGCTGCCGGTGCTCGCCAAAATCGGCGCACCGGTGATTTTCGATGCCACCCATTCGGTGCAGCAGCCGGGCAGGCAGGGCACCTCGTCAGGCGGCGAGCGGGATTATGTCCCGGTGCTGGCGCGGGCTGCGGCGGCGGTCGGCGTCGCCGGCGTATTCATCGAGACCCATCAGAATCCCGATCATGCGCCCTCCGATGGCCCCAATATGATCCCGCTCAAGGATTTATCGCCGCTTCTTGAGCGATTGATCGAGTTCGACCGCCTCGCCAAGCACATCTGATTACGGGTGGAGCGCTGTCATTCCGCCCGTTCTCAGAGTCGTCAGCCTGGTGGTGTTCGCCTCGACGCTGTTCTCGCGCGCCGTTGACCCCGTGGTGCCGAAAATCGCCGCCG
>JASHOX010000064.1 GCA_030038415.1 Xanthobacteraceae bacterium | reverse complement strand
AGGCTCGGATCGAGCGGTTTTGCCCGCGCGTTGGAAACAATCAAAACGTCGCGGTCGCCCTGCACGCGGGTGGCGATGGCCCATTCCACCTCGGCCGGATCGTTGACGTCGATGTCGTCGTCGACCACGACGACGTGCTTGAGGTCCATCACCGAGAGCGCGGCAAGGAGCGCGTTCTTGCCCTCGCCGGGCTGCTTCTTGATCGAGATCACCGCGTGCCAGAAGGCGCAGCCGCCGAGCGTGACATTGATGTCTTTGACCTGCACGCCGGCGGTGCGCAGCGCGGCGCGGATCGCGGCATAGCGGGTCGGCGCCGCGAGCCAGGTGTTCTCCCACGGCATGTGCAGATTGTAATAGATGGCGTCCTTGCGCATCGATATCGCTTTGACGCGCACCAGCGGATTCCAGTGCAGCCCGCCCATCAGCCGGGTGAATTCGCCGAACCTTCCTTCGGGATAGGTCCAGCCGGTCGGCAGCACCTCGGCCTCGAGCACGATCTCGGCATCGGCGATGTAGGGCAGATCGATGGTGGCGCAGGGCGCGAGCGCCACCGCTTCGCCGCGCAAGCCGCCGGCTATCGCCATCTCGTCGACGCCGAGCGGCGCGCGATAGCCGGAGCCGGTGATCTCGATCGGATGGGTGCCGATGGAAATCGAGATCGGCAGCGGCTCTTTTCGTTCGAGCGCGCGCTGCACGAACAGCCGCATATTGTTGGGCGTGACCAGATCGATGCCGGTCAGCGCCTTTTCCTTGACGATGAAGCGGTAGATGCCGGAATTAAAGCCAAGCTCGGGATCCCGGGCGATGACGACGCCGGCGGTGATCATCGGCCCGCCGTCATAGATCGACGACATCGGGATCGGCAGCTTGAACAGATCGACGTCGCCGCCGGTGAGCGTCACCTCGCGGGTCGGCGAGGTTTTGACGTGTTGCGGCGGGATCGGCTTGGCGATCGCGGCGGCAAGCTTCTGCTCGATCTCGGCGAAATTTTCGCAGCCCAGCGCCGCGGTGGCGCGTTCGCGGGTGCGGATGATGCCGGAGACCACCGGAATGGCGTAACCGATGACGTTGTGGAAGTAGAGCGCGGTCTGCGCCTGATCGACCAGCGTGGCGATATGGCGGATGTCGACCGGCTGGTGCAGGTCAATGAGCTCGCCGGTCTGCCGCAGCCGGTCGAGGAATTGACGGAAGTTTTCCTGCATAAATCTCAAGCCGCCAAGACGGCCTTCTTGACCGCCTGAGGCAATGCAATCGAACGAAAAAACATCTTGGGATACAGATAATCTTCGCCGGATTCGTCGATGATTCGAAGAAGACCGTGCCTCTCGGCCGCTAAGTCGCGAAGCGCGAGGTAAATCTTCCGCTTCTCAAGCGATGCTCGATAGCCTTCATTGTTGATACAGACCACAAGCTGTTTTGATTGCGATTTTGCCATGGCGTTAGCTCGCGAGCAGCCGCTTGATCTTGAGTTCCCTACGTCCGATCCCCGAAGCTTCATACCAGTGAATTTCAGCAAGATGAATAGAGCCATCCGTCAAACGAATACGGCGATACCCTTGCGTTTGCGCCAGCGGCCGCGTCCGTAGATTCGCCGCAAGCGGGCGATCTCGCGGATTCCAGACCCTGAAGCGAAGGTTTCGACTTCAGAAATTGTGTCTAGAATCTCAAATCGCATCGGTGAATTGTGGCAAAGCCGTGCTAGGAGATCAATGTGGGCATCGCATGCCCGTGAGGAGTTAGTCAGTAATGAAAGCCTTAGTCCTCCGCCGCCACGGCGGCCTCGACGATCTGGAGGTCGTCAAAGATTATCCGACGCCGCAGCCGGGCGACGGCGAGGTGACGATCCGCGTGCGCGCGGCCGCGTTCAACTATCACGACGTGTTCACCATGCGCGGCATGCCGGGCATCAAGGTGCCGCTGCCGGTGGTCATCGGGCTCGACATGGCGGGCGAGATCGCCGAAGTGGGCGCCGGCGTGGCGGGCTGGAAGATCGGCGACCGCGTGCTGGTCAACCCGGTGAACAAAAAGCGCGGCCTGATGGGCGAGATGCTCGACGGCGGCATGGCGGAATATTGCCGCCTCGCCGCCGACCAGCTCGTCGCCATGCCGGCCGGCGTGAGCTTCGAGGACGCCGCGGCGCTGCCGGTCGCCTACGGCACCGCGCACCGCATGCTGATCACGCACAAGACGGTCGCAGCCGGCGAGCGGGTGCTGGTGCTCGGCGCCTCGGGCGGCGTCGGCACCGGCTGCGTGCTCCTTGCCAAGATGCTCGGCGCCGAGGTGATCGCCTGCGCCTCGAGCGCGGAGAAGCTCGCCCGGCTCAAGGCGCTCGGCGCCGACGAGGCCATCGATTACACCAAGACCGACTGGTCGAAATGGGCGGTGGAGAAATACGGCAAGCCGCAGCGGCGCTCTTACGACGGCGGCGTCGACGTGGTGATCAATTTCACCGGCGGCGACACCTGGCTGCCGTCGCTGCGCTGCCTCAAGCGCGGCGGCAAGCTTCTGGTTTGCGGCGCCACCGCCGGCTACGATCCGAAGGAAGACTTGCGCTATGTGTGGAGCTTCGAATTGCAGATCATCGGCTCCAACAGCTTTTACGACGACGATCTCGCGGCGCTGATGGCGCTGATCGCCGCCGGCAAGATCAAGCCGGTGATCGACAAAGTGTTGCCGCTCGACGGCGCGCGCGAAGGCCTGCGCCTGATCGCCGACCGCGAGGTGATCGGCAAAGTGGTGGTGACGCCGTGAATAATTAAACCTCTCCCCGCCGCGCGGGGAGAGGTCGAGCGGAGCGAGGGTGAGGGGGCTTCTCCACGATTCTGAGCCGTGAGTTTAAGGCTCGACAGCTCAGGCAGCGGAGACGCCCCCTCATCCCAACCTTCTCCCCGCGCGCGGGGAGAAGGAGGAGCAAGGCCAATGTCTGAAAATCTCACCCTCGACCAAGTGCAGGCGCTGGTCACCCGCGCGCCGTTTCATCAATGGCTCGGCCTCACCGTCGTCGCGGTCGAGGACGACGGCATCGAGATCCGGGCCAAGTGGCGCGAGGAATGGGTGGTCAACAAAGAACGCGGCATCACCCATGGCGGCATTCTCGCGGCGCTGATCGACCTTGCCGCCGACTGGGCGATGGTGAAACAGACCGGGCGCGGCGTGCCGACCATCGACCTGCGCGTCGACTATCACCGTCCGGCAATGCCCGGCGATCTCGTGGCGCATGGCAAGGTCATCCGCACCGGCGCGCAATTCGCCACCGCCG
>JASHOX010000063.1 GCA_030038415.1 Xanthobacteraceae bacterium | reverse complement strand
AACACCAACGGCCTGCTGCGTCAGTACTTCCCAAGAGGAACCGACTTCTCGCGCTTCTCTCAGAGTTATCTGAACGCGATTGCTCTGCGGCTCAATCAACGTCCGCGAAAGACCTTGGGCTTCGAAACGCCAGCCGATAAACTGCAAGCGCTGTTGCACTGATCGGTTGAACTCACAAAGGTGAACCCGGCACAATCCCGCAAGGGCGTAGCTTTCGCTGATGGACCCAAAGCGGCCATTACGCCGTAGGAAATTGCTCCGAAATGCCGAACTAGGGAAGTGCATCATCGCAGTTGGGGGCTAGCGACCGGTTTTGGTTGAATTTGTCTCGACCGGGTGAGACCCTAAATGTCCTTTGAGACGGCCCTGGGCATCCGGAATGTTTGAGCGCCTGCCTGTCCTGCTTCGTTCTGCGATCTACGCGCTTCGCGGCGGCTTTCTCATTCGGCCGTTGGTCATAGCTGTGATCCTAGGGGCAATTGGCGCCGCGTTCTCGTCCCTGGAAGAATCGACGCCCAAGATCAGCGCCTGGATCCCGAACATCCTTTTTCCTTCGCACGACGACCCGGCAGTGGCACAAGTAATCCTCAGCAGCATCGCGACCTCAATTATGACAGTCGTGTCGATTGTATTTGCAATTCTGCTAATGACGCTCACCCTTGCATCGACGCAGTTCTCGCCGCGCATCCTGATCAGCTTCGTCCGGGACCGCACCACGCAGTGGACGCTCGGTGTCTTCCTGGGAACGTTCTCCTACTGCATGGCGGCATTGCCCGCTGCCCGCGCATTGCCACACCCGTTCGTCCCCGTTGCGACCGTCACGGGAGCGATGGTGCTGGCACTGGTCTGCGTGGGTTGGCTGATTTTCTTCATCAACCACATTTCTCAGTCAATTAGCGTCAACCACATCGTAGATCGAATTGCGCGCGAAACCGAACTGGTCATCGGCCAATTCATGCCCTATCCGCGCGGTCAGTTCCCATTAGCAGATCGGAGCGAGTCGTCTCCGGCCAAGGACGGGGCTCCCATCATCAATCGGCAGTCCGGCTATATCCGTTATGTCGATATCAAACGCCTCATCGCACTCGCAAAGGCTTACCACGTTTCTGTGCATTTGGAGCGGCGCGTCGGCCAGTTCGTGCCAGCCGGCGTTCCGCTCGCGCGCGTGTCGAAGGGGGAGCGCGTGCCAGTCGACCACGCGCTCCATTTCATTGCCGCCTTCGATATTGGTCCGACGCGCACCATGCAGCAGGATGTTGAGTTCGGCATCATCCAGATCGTCGACATCGCGCTACGCGCGATGTCGCCCGCGGTCAACGATCCCAGCACGGCAATCAGCTGCGTGGATCAGCTCAGCCGAATCGTGATCCTCTGGGTTAGCCGCATACCGCCGCCGTCTCACTATTACGCGCCGCCGCACGTACTGCGGCTCGTGGTGCCGTGGATGAGCTTCGACAATTTGCTCGATACGGCGTTCGAGCAGATCAGGCACTATGCCATAGCCGACGTTGCGGTGAGCTTGAGGTTAATGCGCGCCTTCAGCGACATCGCGAGCGCCACCCAGCATGCTGATCTTCGCACGAGACTTGTCGAACGCGCGCGGCGCCTAGCAGTCGGATGCGCAGAGTACCTGCCGAAAGACGAGCTGGTGAGAATACAACATCGTCTCGCGGCGCTTGAGACCAACGTCGCAGCAGAGGGCTGAAAAAAGCCGCTGGAAGGTCTTGGTCAGCTCGGTAGGGTGGGCAAAATCATCGTCGCTCATGGAGCCGCGTGGGCACCGCGTCCAAACGATTTTGCCCACGCGGCTTTGCGCTCACGCCGCAGTGCCCACCCTACAGCGCTACGCCGCTTTGGCGTAGCTCGGGTTGAGGTCGAAGCGGTCGGCGTTCATCACCTTGGCCCAAGCCGCCGCGAAGTCCTTAACGAACTTCTCCTTTGCGTCGGAAGAGCCATAGACTTCCGCAAAAGCGCGAAGTTGCGAGTGCGAGCCGAAGATCAGGTCGACGCGTGTGGCGGTCCACTTGAGCGCCTTGGTCTTGCGGTCGCGACCCTCGTAGGCACCGTCGCCGGCCGGCGTCCACTCCGTGCCCATGTCGAGCAGGTTGAGGAAGAAGTCGTTGGTCAGCGTGCCGGGCTTACTCGTGAAGACGCCGTGCTTCGATCCCTTGGCATTGGCGCCAAGGACGCGCAGGCCGCCAATCAGCACGGTCATTTCCGGCCCGGTCAGCGTCAAGAGCTGCGCCCGGTCCACCATAGCCTCCTCGGGCTGCATGAACTGCCGCTTGCTGCCAATGAAGTTGCGGAACGCGTCGGCGCGCGGCTCAAGCGGAGCAAATGACTCCGCATCGGTCTGCTCCTGCGTCGCGTCCATGCGTCCCGGCGCGAACGGCACCTTCAGGTCGGTGCCGCCGTCCTTCGCCGCCTTTTCGATTCCCGCATTGCCGCCGAGAACGATCAGGTCGGCGAGCGACACCTTCTTGCCGCCACTGGCCGAAGCGTTGAACTCCTTCTGGATCGCTTCGAGCTTGCCGAGCACCGTCTTGAGCTCCGCTGGCTGGTTGACGTCCCAGTCCTTTTGCGGGCTTAAGCGAATGCGCGCGCCATTGGCACCGCCACGCTTGTCGGAGCCACGGAACGTGGACGCCGACGCCCAGGCGGTCGAGACGAGCAGAGACACCGACAGACCGGAGGTGAGGATCTTCGCCTTCAACGCGGCGATGTCCTGCTCGCCGATCAGCGGATGATTGACCGCGGGAATCGGGTCCTGCCAGATTAGCGTCTCCTTCGGCACTAGCGGCCCGAGATAGCGCGCGATCGGGCCCATGTCGCGGTGCGTGAGCTTGAACCAGGCGCGGGCGAAGGCGTCGGCGAACTCTTCCGGATGCTCGTAGAAGCGCCGCGAGATTTTCTCGTAGGCCGGATCGAAGCGCAGCGAGAGGTCCGTCGTCAGCATAGTCGGCAGATGCTTTTTCGACTTGTCGAAGGCGTCCGGGACGTCGGAAGGCGCATTTTTGGCTTTCCACTGATAGGCGCCGGCCGGGCTCTTCTCCAGCTCCCATTCGTATTTGAACAGGTTGTCGAAGAAGTGGTTGCTCCACTTCGTCGGCGTCTGCGACCAAGTGACTTCCGGGCCGCCAGTGATGGCGTCGCCGCCATAGCCGGTGCCGTGTTTGCTCTTCCAGCCGAGGCCTTGATCCTCCAGCGCGCCGCCTTCCGGGGCCGGACCGAGCAGCGAGGGATCGCCGGCACCGTGGGTCTTGCCGAAAGTGTGGCCACCGGCAATCAGCGCGACGGTCTCCTCGTCGTTCATCGCCATGCGGAAGAAGGTTTCGCGGATGTCTTTGGCTGCCGCGACCGGATCCGGCTTGCCGTTCGGCCCTTCCGGATTGACGTAGATCAGGCCCATCTGCACGGCGCCGAGCGGCTCGGCAAGCTGGCGTTCGCCACTGTAGCGCTCGTCGCCCAGCCAGGTGCCTTCGGGACCCCAGTAAAGCTCTTCCGGCTCCCAGACGTCCTTGCGGCCGCCGCCGAACCCGAACGTCTTAAAGCCCATCGATTCCAGCGCGACGTTGCCGGCGAGCACCATCAGGTCGGCCCAGGAAAGTTTGCGGCCATATTTTTGCTTGATCGGCCAGAGAAGCCGGCGCGCCTTGTCGAGGTTGGCGTTGTCCGGCCACGAGTTGAGCGGCGCGAAGCGCTGCTGTCCGGCGCCGGCGCCGCCGCGGCCGTCGGTGATGCGGTAAGTCCCCGCGCTATGCCAGGCCATGCGGATCATCAGGCCGCCGTAGTGGCCGAAGTCGGCGGGCCACCAGTCCTGCGAATTCGTCATCAGCGCCTGCAGGTCCTTGATCACGGCGTTGAGGTCGAGGCTTTTGAATTCCTTGGCGTAGTCGAACTCCTTGCCCATCGGATCGGACAGCGACGAGTTGCGATGGAGCGTCTCGATGTCCAGCGAGTCCGGCCACCAGTCGCGGTTCTTGAAGCCGTGCGTGAATGGGCATTTGTTCTCGGTCTTGGCGTCCATGTTTCTCTCCAGTGCTATTGCCGGTTTTTCCGAAGTCCCGGCACCGGCTTTGCGACCCAGCGTATCCCGCTCAATTCCTTAGCCCATGCATTCCATCAGGTAAAGTTGACTTTAATGATCGCTGCGATAAGTTATTCTGATGGAACAGGTGACGCTGCGGCAGCTCGGTTACTTCGATGCGCTGGCCCGACACAGCCACTTCGGACGCGCGGCCGCGGCTTGCGCGGTCTCGCAGCCGGCGTTGTCGATGCAGATCAAGGAACTGGAGGAGGCGCTGGGCGCCGTGCTGATCGAGCGCGGCGGACGGCAAATCCGGCTGACCAAGTTCGGCGAAGAGGCGGCGCTGCGCATCCGTCACATCCTGCGCTCGGTCGACGAGCTCGGCGACTTCGCGCGCGCATCGCGGGACCAGCTTGCCGGCCGGCTCCGCATCGGCATGATCCCGACGATTGCACCCTATCTGTTGCCGACGGTCATCGATAACCTCGCGCGAAAGCATCCCGAACTCGACATTCACGTGCGCGAGGCTCTGACCTCGAAGCTGATCCAGGAGCTCGCCGAAGGCCGGCTCGATACGGCTATCGTCGCTTTGCCGGTCTCCGAACCGTCGCTGACCGAGGTCGCGCTGTTTGCGGAGAATTTCTTGCTGGTCCGGCCGGGGGAGCGTGAGGGAACGCCGGTGCCGAGCAGTAAGGACCTGCGCGAAATGCGGCTTCTTCTTTTGGAAGAGGGGCACTGTTTCCGCGATCAGGCGCTGTCGTTCTGCAATACGCAGTCGGCCTTGCCGCGGGAGGTGCTGGACGCCAGCTCGCTGTCGACGCTCGTGCAAATGGTCAGCGCCGGCCTGGGCGTTACGCTCATTCCGGAAATGGCCGTGCCGGTGGAGACACGTTCGGCCTCGGTGTCCGTCGCCCGCTTCAAGAAGCCGCAACCCTCGCGCACCATTGGCATGATCTGGCGCAAAACGAGTCCGCTCAAGGAGCAGCTCCTGCAAATTTCCGAAGTGGTTTGCCGCTCGGCCGAAACGTTGCGCCGGCGGCAAAATCCGTCATCGCACAAGCCCCGCAGCTAGCTCGGTTTCCTTTCCCGCTCCGTCTCATTTGGCAGGAACAGATGATTGTTCCGGCAATGCGACCCGGGCGGTCTTGGCAATCGCTTCAAGCTCCGCCCAAAGCTTCGCCGGGATCGGGATCCCGCTTTTGCGGCGCAAAACCTCGGTGCGCGCGGAGCGCTCGCCAGGAAGCATGATTTCGTCGAAGCCGGTTTGCCGCGGCAGGCTTTTGAGGATGGCGGCGAGCGCGTCGACGTCGTGGGTGTAATCGGCGAGCGGCCGGAAGCTTGCGATGTCGATGACAAACATCGCGGTATTGCCGGTGTTGCGGTCGCGCTTTTCGGGGCCGAGCGCGCGGGCCTGGATCGGCGCGGCGGCAAGCACGCTGGCCAAAAGCTCGAACATCAGCGCCAGCCCCGCGCCCTTCGGGCCGCCGAGCGGCAGCAGAATCTCGGCTTTGGCGGGATCGGTGGTCGGCTCGCCGTCGGCACTGAGCACCGTATTCGGCGGCAGCGGCGTGCCGGTCGAGCGCGCCTGCAGGATCTTGCCGTTGGAGATGGTCGAGGTCGCCATGTCGAGAACGATCGGACCGTTGCCGCTTGGCACCGCGATGGCGATCGGGCTTGTTCCCATGCTGGCGACGCGCGCGCCGTGATAGGCCATCAAGGCGGGCCCGGCGCCCATCAGGACGGCAGCGCAGCCGCGCTCGGCGATCCATTGCGCATAGCGGCCGATGGCGCCGGTATGCGTGGTTTCGCGAATGAGCCCGAAGCAGATGCCGGTGGTTTTAGCCCGCTCCACCGCGAGCGCGGCGGCCTGCATCACCGCCACCGGACCGAAACCGTGGCCGCAGTCGAGCACGAAACTCGCGCCGCGATCGTGCGTGAGCCGCGGCTCGATCTTCATGTCGATCTCGCCGCGCTCGATGAGTTTCAGATAACGCGGCAGCCGCGACACGCCGTGGCCGTCGCCGCCGCGCAGATTGGCCCAGACCAGGCCTTCGGCGACGATGGCGGCGTCGCGCTCCCGCGCGCCCTTGGCGACCAGCACGTCGCGAATGAAGCGGCCGAGCTCATCGTGGCCGACCTTGATGCTTTCGCGAGTCAAACGCTTCTCCTGTTCGAGAGAATCCTGACGAGACGACGCAACATTCCACTCATTCCCGCGCAAGCGGGAATCCAGCTCTGGGTCCGCGCTTTCGCGGGGACGAACGGATTATGCTTGCTGATCGGCTCATTTTACCGCCGGGAAATAGAGGTCGAGCCATTGGCGCAGCAGCGACCACACCCGCGTCGAATTTTCCGCAAACAGGAAGTGATCGAGCCCGCTGAACAGATGCAGTTCCGCGGGCTGACCGGCACGTTTGAACAGTTCGATCGACTGCTCGGTCGGCGTCACCGAATCGTTGGCGGCATGAATGAGCAACAGCGGCCGCGGCGCGATCTTGCGCACCACGTCCTCGGCGCGGAAATCGAACATGCTCTGCGCGGTCTCGGCCGGAAACATCTCGACCGAATTCGGCGCCAGCATGCCGACCTTCTGCCGCTCCAGGCTTTCGCGCACGTGATTGGGGATCGGCACGATGTCGTAGCGCGGCACCATCAGCGATTTGCCGGTGCGCGCGCGATAGGTGCGGCCCTCCTCGAGCATCTTGGTGAATTTCGCCCAAGCCTCCGGCGTCGGATGCTGACCGCGGAATTTGCGCTCGCCGTGGCCCCAGCCGCCATTGGAGATCACAGCGGCGACGCGCGGATTGGTGCCGCCGGCGTAGACCGCGACCGCGCCGCCGAAGCTCGAACCAATGACGCCGATGCGATCGGAATCGACGGCGGGGTGACGGCTGAGGAAGTCGAGCGCGTTGCCGAGGTCCTCGACCTGTTCAAGGCAGATGACGCGGCCGAACTCGCCCTCGCTCTTGCCGCAACCGCGCATGTCGAAGCGCAACGTCACGTAGCCGAACTCGCTCAGCACCCGTGTCGGCGCCAGCACGTTCGGACCTTCGCTGTTCGAACCGAAACCGTGCAGCACCAGAAACGCGGCGCGCCGCTCCGACGGCCGCAAGCCCTCGGGCATGCCCAACACGCCATGCAGGCGTAAGCCCGCCGATTGAAAACTTACTGCTTGCTCCTTCACGCGCTCCCTCCTCGCCCTCGCGGAGCGGATTTGACCTTCGCCACCCGCCCAGCGGCAAACTCGTGCAGCGAATTGTCAAATCCAAAGCTCTGCTACGACTAGCGGGCGCCAATGTACCGATTTAGCCGCGTGACGGAAGGGGAGGCGTGCTCAGACCGCGTCGCCGCGGTCCGCCGCTGCCAGGGTCGGCCAGCGCTCATGTGTGAGCGGCACAACGAACCTCACCGCAAGCCCCTTGCGCGAAAAGACGCGGGTCACTTCGCCGTTGAGCTGACGCTCGATGACGAGGTCGATGAGCCGCGAGCCGAAGCCGGTCTTGCGCGGCCGCCGCGCCGGCGGGCCGTTCTTCTCCAGCCAATCCAGCATCAGGGTCATGCCGCGCTGGGTGCGGCTCACCGTCCAGCGCAGATCGAGCTGGCCCTTGGAGCGCGACAGACTGCCATGCTTGATGGCGTTGGCGGCAAGCTCGTGCAGCGCCGCGCTGAGATTGAAGACCGGGTCCGGTTCGAGATCGATGTTCGGCCCGTGAAGCGTCGCCCGGTCGACGTAGGGGCCGAGCACGACATAAATCAGTTCGTTGATCGGGATCGATTGCCAGCCGCCCTCGGCGATCAGCCGGTGGGCGTTGGCCATGGCCAGCACACGCGCCTGATATTTGCTGGCGAGATCGGCGATGCTTTTCGAGGTCCGCGCCGTCTGCGAGAACAAGGCCAATAGCTGCGAGAACAGATTGCCGGAGCGATGGCGCATATCGCGGATCATCAGCTCGTGGCGCTGCTCGAGCTGGCGGCGCTGAATGGCGCCGGCGAGCAGGTTTCCGACCGCGGCGAGAAACGCGGTCTCCTGCGCGGCGAAATGCCGCTTTTTCATGGTGCACACGCCAAGGACGCCATAGGCGCGGCCGTCGCGGCCGGCGATAGTCACGTTCATGCCGCTGCTACAAGCGTGGTCCTTCACATAGCGCGGCACCTCGAACCGGCTCTCCCCGGCAAATTCGTCGATGACGAGCGGGGCGGCGGAATCCAAGGTAAAGCGCGCGTAGCTGTTCGGCTCGCTCCTTGTCAAAATCGTGCCGACGAGATCGTTCTTCCAGCCAAAGCCGGCGCGCAGCATCAGCTCGCCGCCGCCTGGCAGCAGTTCGAGGATTTTGACGAAGTCGGCCGACAGTGTCAGCGCCACCGTGCTCACCGCGTCGTTGAGCAACCGTTCCAGATCCGGCTCGACGAGCGCGCGTTCGCCGAGCTGCGCGAGCGCTTCCTGCTGCTTGGCGCGGCTGCGCA
>JASHOX010000008.1 GCA_030038415.1 Xanthobacteraceae bacterium | reverse complement strand
TGCGGAGTGGCGGCGATCACCGTTTCGCGGTTGGCGGCCGGCGGCGCGGTTGACGGCGCATTCGGCACCGGCGGAGCGCTGGCGGACGGGCTCGGCTGCGCCGCATTGGGCTGCATGGCGCCCGACTGGGTTTGGCCGGGCTGGGTTTGGCTCTGCTCCTGCTTCTTGAGCTGCGCCTGCTCTTGCTGGCGCTGCATCTGCGGGTAGCCGACGAAATATTGCCAGCCGACGACGACGATCAGCGACAGCAGGATGGCAAGGATGGTGTTCTTATACTCGCCCATTACCTGCTCTTGTGCTCATCGCTGCGGGGCCCGGATTTAAGGCGCCGGTCGGCGCGGCGCCCATCGCGCCCGTTGCGGGGCGAACCCGCACTATGTGGGGGTGCGACTTGGCCGCCACCATGGCCGCCACCATGGCCGCGACCATGGCCGCGACCATGGCCGCCGCCGGTGGCCGGGGCATTCTCTTGTCCACTTCCTTGCCCGCTTCCTCGCCCGCTTCCTTGCCCGCTTCGCGGGTCGGCATGAATTCGCCTTATCGCCGCATCGAATTGCCGGGTCATGTCGGCGAAATCGGCGGCGAGCGCGGCGCGGCGGCCGATCAGCACGTAATCATGGCCGGGCTGCAGCGCCGCCGCCGGCGCCAGCCGCACCATTTCGCGCAAGCGCCGGCGCACCCGATTGCGCTCGACAGCATTGCCGACCTGGCGCGACACGGTGAAGCCGACGCGGGGGTTTGGCTGGCCACCGTTTTGGCCACCGTCGGCACGGCGCCGCGCCTGCAGGACGAAGGCGGCGGCGGGCGCTCTTGCGCCTTTCGCGGCAGCCTTGAAATCCGTGCGGCGCTTTAATCGTTCCATCGGTTCGGCTTTGAATGCGATTTTGGGCGCGACCACTGCGGGCTCGACCTCGAAATCGGCGTGCGGAACGAGAACTCGCGCTCAGCGGACGCTAGATTGCTGATTTAAGCATGATCTTATCGGAAAACCGGTTTCCAATTTTCGGAATCATGCTCTAGGCACTCAGCTTCTTGCGCCCTTGCGCGCGCCGCAACGACAACACCCTGCGGCCGCCCTTGGTCGCCATGCGGGCGCGAAAGCCGTGACGGCGCTTGCGCACCAATTTGCTCGGCTGGTAGGTCCGTTTCACCGGAAAATCTCCGCTGCGGGGCTCGATGCGGCCCTAAACGCCGCGATTGGCGCGGCTTATACGCAAGCGCCCCCGGCTCGTCAACGTGACTTCCCCGCGATTTTCCGGCGATTCCGGCAGTTCGGGGCCTTTCGCCGCGCGCCTCAATCGCTATCCGAGGCGGCATTGTCAGGCGCCGCTTACTATAGAATAGGTGTGACGGGGCTTAGACGACCGGCAGCGGCCTTTGCGGCGAGCCGAAACGGCAAAAAATGACAGTGGAACAGCGCCAACAGATCAAACCGGACATCTGCGTCATCGGCGCCGGCGCCGGCGGGCTTGCGGCGGCTTCCGCAGCCGCGGCCTTCGGCGTCAATGTCGTGCTCATTGAAAAAGCCAGGATGGGCGGCGAAGCTCTCAACAACGGCGCCTTGCCGTCGAAGGCGCTGCTGGCGGCGGCCGCGCGCGCCAAAGCGTGCCGCGACGCCGCGCGCTTCGGCATCAAGAGCCCGCGCTTCGGCGTCGATTTTGCCGCGGTCCGCGACCGCGTGCGCGCCGTCGTCGCCGCGGTCGAGCCGCAGGATTCGCGCGAACGCTTCAACGGGCTTGGCGTGCGCGTCTTCGCCGGCGAGGGCCGCTTCACCGACGCCGAGACCGTCGCGGTCGACGGCTACGACGTCAAAGCGCGCCGCTTCGTCATCGCCACCGGCTCCTCGCCGGCGCTGCCCGCCATTCCGGGGCTTGCCGAGACGCCGCACCTGACCAACGAGACCATCTTCGATCTCGCCGAATGCCCGCGCCATCTCATCGTTATCGGCGCCGATTCGATCGGGCTCGAGCTGGCGCAGGCGTTTCGCCGCTTCGGCGCCGACGTCACCGTGCTTGAGCCGGCGGCGCCGCTTGCCGGCGCCGATCCGGAATGCGCCACCGTCGTCATCGACGCGCTCGCCCGCGAGGGCGTCGTGCTGTGCCCCGGCATCGAAATCCGTCAGGTGCGCCGGTCGCTCGCCCGCGTGCAGGTGGATATCGTTGCCGGCGGCGACGGCGAGCAAAAACTGCAGACCATCGAGGGCAGTCATCTCCTGGTCGCCGTAGGGCGGCGGCCGAATCTGGAAAATCTCGATCTCGACGCCGCCGGCATCCGCTACCAGCCGAGCGGCATCGTGGTCGATAGGGGCCTGCGCACCACCAACAAGCACGTCTATGCCATCGGCGACGTCACCGGCGCGCCGCAATTGAGCCATCTGGCGCATCATCAAGCCGGACTCGTGATCCGCAACGCCCTGTTCCGCACTCCGGTCGACGCCGGCCGCTATGCGGTGCCGGTGGTGACCTATACCGACCCGGAACTGGCTCAGGTCGGCCTGACCGAGGACGAAGCGCGGGCACAGGCCGGCGTGATCCGCGTGTTGCGCGCGCCTTACCGCGAAAACGACCGGGCGCGCGCCACCGGGGCGACCAACGGCCACATCAAGATCGTGACCGACCGCAAGGGCGATATTCTGGGCGCGACGATCGTCGGGGCGGGAGCGGCGGAAAATATCGCGGCCTGGACGCTCGCCATAAACCAGAAGCTGAATATCGAGGCCTTTGCCGGTGTTATCCTGCCGTATCCGACTTTTTCCGAGGTGGGCAAACGCGCGGCGATGACCTATTTCACTCGAGGTTTGACGAGCCCATTGGTGCGTCGCATCATAGGGTGGCTGCGTCGATTTGGCTGATTAGCCGCAGCAGGCTCGACCATGACTGATGGAACCGCCGCGCGGCCGGAACCGGTCCGGACGCCGCGCTTCGGCCTTTCCGGCAAGCTCCTCGTCCTCACGATCCTGTTCGTGATGATCGCGGAAGTGCTGATCTATGTGCCGTCGGTCGCCAATTTCCGCGTGGTCTGGCTCAAGGACCGCCTCGCCACCGCCTATACCGCGGCGCTCGTGCTCGACGCCGCGCCGAACGGCGTGGTGTCCGACGCGCTGGCGAAGAAGATTCTCGATTCGATCGGCGCCCGGGCGGTGGCCATGAAAATGGGCAACAGCCGGCGCATGCTGGCGGTCGACGACATGCCGCCCACCGTCGCCGCCACCTATGACATGCGCACCGTCTATGTGTTCGACGCCATCGTCGATGCTTTCACCACCATGCTCGACGCCAAGAACGACGTCATCCGCGTGGTCGGTCCGGCGCCGATGGGCGGCGAATATATCGACCTGGTGATGAACGAAGAGCCGCTGCGCAAGGCGATGCTGCGCTATTCCGCCGACATTCTGTTTCTGTCGCTGGTCATTTCCGGCATCACCGCGGCGCTGGTTTATCTCGCTTTGCTTTATCTGTTCGTGCGGCCGATGCGGCGCGTCACCGCCAATATGATCGCGTTCCGCGCCGATCCGGAAAACAGCGACCGCGTCATCGCGCCGTCGGCGCGCAACGACGAGATCGGCACCGCCGAACGCGAGCTTGCCACCATGCAGATCGAGCTTGCCTCGATGCTGCATCAGAAGAACCGGCTGGCGAGCCTTGGGCTCGCGGTGGCCAAGATCAATCACGACCTGCGCAATCTGTTGGCCTCGGCGCAGCTGTTCTCCGACCGGCTCGCCAAGCTCCCGGATCCCGGCGTGCAGCGCTTCGCGCCGAAGCTGATGCATGCGCTGGAGCGCGCCATCGCCTTCTGCCAGTCGACGCTGTCCTATGGCCGGCTGCAGGAGCCGCCGCCGGAGCGCCGGCCGATCCTTCTCGAGCCTCTTGTCGAGGAGGTCCACGAAACGCTGGGGCTCGGTCCCGATGCGCCGATCCGCTGGATCAGCGCGGTCGAGCGCGGCCTCGTGGTCGAGGCCGATTACGACCAGCTGTTCCGCATCCTGCTCAATCTGTCGCGCAACGCCGTCGGCGCCATGGAGAGCCGCGAAAACCGCGATCCCGGCCGCGACCAGATCCGCATCACCGGGCGGCGCGAGGGCGCGGTGGTGGTGATCGAAGTCTCCGACACCGGCCCGGGCTTTTCCGAGAAGGCGCGCGCCCATCTGTTCGAGGCATTCCAGGGCTCGACCCGCACCGGCGGCACCGGTTTGGGCCTCGCCATCGCCGCCGAGCTCATTCGCGCCCATGGCGGCGACATCCGCCTGGTCGAGGGCACTATCGGCGCCACGCTGCGGCTGACCATTCCCGACCGCGCCGTGGAGCTCGCCGCCCATCGCGGCGCGCGGGCGAGCGGTTAATGGCTTATTTGTCGTTCCGGATTGCCGCGCGCGGCAATCCGGAATCCAGCGCGCGCGCTAACCACAGGTCAGCGATTATGGATTCCGGGCTCGCGGGCTTCGCCCGCGCCCCGGAATGACCGGCGCGACCTTGCCATCAGCCGCCGGAGGCTATAGCTACCCCGGCATTGCGCCCGTAGCTCAGCTGGATAGAGCACCAGACTACGAATCTGGGGGTCAGGAGTTCGAATCTCTTCGGGCGCGCCAAATTTCCAATATCTTTCATTGATCACCGGTCTTACGCCGACGCTTCCGTCTGCGCGATCTCCAGCGCCGGGCCGCCGCCGGCGTCGGCGAAGGCGTCGAACAAGTCGCGCACGCGCGCGTCCGCAGCGTGTTGGCTTCGATTGTTGCCCGCGGGCCACGTCGCTTGGCTTATGGCGTCGTCCGCCGGATCGGTCTGACGCATCGGCACCGCGCCGGCACGGGCCGACAAGATTTCCCGCGCTCGCGATTGCCATTCTAATCGCATGACATCCCAATGAAAGTTACGCAGCGGAGACATCGGTCGGCGGGGGCGCCGGCGCTTGGCACCGGCTACCCACCATGATAGCCTTTTTAAAGCTCATGCGGATTGAGCCCACGAAGAAGCTCAAACCGGTTTGATCGCCTATCAAACCACCTCCAAGGGATGCCGAGAAAGGATACGCCATGGCCGAGACAACGAGTGCTTCCGCGAGCCCTGAGCATAGCGAAGCGATGGCACCGACGGAGCGGCGCGAGGTAGCCGACAAACTGGTCGATCGTTTCGCCATCTGGTCCGGCGTTGCCGGACTTATCCCGATTCCGGTGGTCGATGTGCTGACCGTCGGCGGACTGCAAATCCAGATGCTGCGCCGGCTGTCGCAGATCTATGACGTGCAGTTTTCCGAGAACCGCGGCAAGGCGCTGATCGCGGCGCTGGCCGGGACCATGATCCCGGCGACCAGTGGCATGGGCGCGGCGAGCGCCATGAAGGCCATCCCGGTTGTCAACATCCTTGCCGCCGGCTTTGTCATGCCAGTGCTGTCCGCCGGCGCCACCTTCGCCATCGGCAAAGCATTCATCCAGCATTTTGAATCGGGCGGCACGCTGCTCGATTTCAATCCCCCGGACTATCGCGAGTTCGTCAAGGCGCAGAAGGAGATGTGGGAATCCCGACGCGCCAAGCGCTCCGGCACCAGCGGGGCGGCGACGACGACCCCGTGACACGTTCCGCCAGCCGATGAGGAGCAGGTCCTTCTCAAACGCGACTACCATTGAGCGACGCGACCGAGTCCGGATCCGAGTCCCATGGCCGCAGCCATCCTGGCCTACATAACCGTGTGCCTGCTCACGGGATTCGCTGGCACCCACCGTCGCATGGGATTCTGGGGCACGTTCTTCCTCGCCCTCTTCATCACTCCGCTGGTGGTGCTGCCCGTGTTGTTCATCACCGGCCCATCGCGGCGAGTCGAATGGCGTCGCCGCAACGTGGATTAACTGTCGGCAAGCGCATCCGTCTCTAGGCCATCGGCGGCGCGTGTTGAATGTAGACGGACGACTGCGCGCTTATGTCCTTTTTACAGCTCGTTCGCCGCGAAATGCACGGCTCGCTGCCGAAGCTGGTCTTCATGTCCGGCGTCGGCGGCGTCAGCAACGCGTCGATCCTTGCCGCCATCAATGCCGGCGTGCAGGACGCCGGCGCCGGGCAAAAGCCCGGGCTGTGGGCCGCCTCGCTTTTTCTGGTCGCCTTGTTCCTGTTCTACAAGTCGCAGCAATTCGTCACGATCACCGCCACCGCCGAGATCGAGGCCATCATCCATAAGCTGCGCGTGCGGCTGATGGACATGATCAGGCATTCGGAGCTTCTCGAATTGGAGCGGATCGGCCGCTCGCGCATCGTCGCCGCGGTGACCAGCGATACCGCGGTACTCACCCAAGCGAGCAATATGCTGTGCTTTACGGTGCAGGGCGCGGTGCTGATCTTCTTCGTCGGGCTTTACGTCGCCTATCTGTCGCTCACCGCTTTTGCCTTGACCGTCGTCATCGTCAGCGGCGCGGGCTTTATTTTCCACCATAAGAACAAACGGCTCGCCGCGCAGAAAGGCGAATCGGCGGCCTGGGAGCGCCGGCTGTTCGACCGGCTGGTCGACTTCCTCGACGGCTTCAAGGAAGTTAGGCTCAACGCGGCGCGCAGCGAGGATCTGTTCGACGACGCGCTGGAAGTCTCCAAGACCGCGGCCAACATCAAGATCCGCACCCAGGCCGAAACCTTCAAGATGATCGTGACATCGCAGATTTCGATGTACATTCTGCTCGGCGCCGTCGTCTTCGTGGCGCCCAATCTGAGCGACACGCTCGGCGGCTCATCGATCGCCAAGACCACGACGGCGCTGCTGTTCATCGTCGGCGCCTGCTTCGGGCTGGTGCAATCGATTCCGATCCTGCTCAATGCCAATGCGGCGGCCGACCGCATCGAACGCCTGGAAGCGGCGTTGCACGCCACCGTCATTCCCACCGGGCGGGTCACGGTCACCGCGCCGAAGCATTTCGAGCGGATCGAGATGCACAACATCACCTTCCGCTACGTCGACAAGTTCTCCGACACGGTGTTCAAGATCGGCCCGATCGATTTCACCATGCGCGCAGGCGAACTGGTTTTCATCACCGGCGGCAACGGCTCGGGAAAATCGACGTTTCTGCGGGTGCTGTCCGGGCTCTACCCGCCCGATTCCGGCGAGGTTCTGCTCGACGGCCGACCGGTCACCAACGCCACGCGCGACGAGTATCGCGGGCTGATGTCGGCGATATTCTTCGACTACCATCTGTTCCAGCGGCTTTACGGCCTGCCCGACGCCACCGCTGACGACATCGAACGCCTGCTGGCGCAGTTTCGCCTCTCCGACAAGACCTCGCTCACCAACGGCGAGTTCCGTACGCTTGATCTGTCCGGCGGCCAGCGCCGCCGCCTGGCGCTGATCGTCAGCATGCTGGAGAAGCGTCCGATCATGATTCTCGACGAATGGACCGCCGAGCAGGACCCCGAATTTCGCCGCAAATTCTATGACGAGCTGCTGCCGGACATGATGCGGGCGGGCGCCACCATCGTGGTCATCACCCACGACGACCGCTATCTCGACGAACTGCACTTGCCGGCGCGGCGGATTCGCATGGACGAAGGCCGTATTGTCGAAGAACGTACAATGGGCTGATGATAAGGTCGACTGGAGAGAACGGGATGGCGAGCTACCCGCAGTCGCTTGATGACCTGCCACCCCCGCCGCGACGGCGGGGATGGTGGCGTCGGGTCTGGCGGCACCTGCCGGGCCTCTCCGTCATCGTGATGATGTGCCTGCTCATCGTCGTCGTGCTGTGGCCCTATGTCGTAATCACGGTGCCGAGCGGCAAAGTGGGCGTGCTGTGGAAGCGCTTCAACGGCCTCGACCTTTATTGCTGGTGTTGGGTCGGCCGCGGTACGGTGCTCGATCCCCGCGAGCTTCGGGAAGAAGGCCTGCACATCATCTGGCCGTGGGACAAGCTCTACCTCTACGACCTACGTCTGCAGTCCAACACCCAGACCTACAATGCCATCTCCAAGGACGGCGTCAGCGTCGGCGCGGAAATCAGCGTGCGCTATCAGCTGTTGCACAACTCCGTCGCCGTGCTGCACAAATTCATCGGCCCGGATTACCTGAATTCGGTCATCGCGCCCGAAATCGGCAGTCAGGCGCGCCAAGTGATTTCGCAGTACACCGCGGAAGAAGTTTATACCTCGCGCGAGGAGATCCAGAAGCAGGTCCGCGACACCGCGCAAAAGAGCCTCGCCGCCAATCTCAATAAGCTGGTGCAGCCGGAGGCGATGGAGCAGCCCGACCCGAGGCACTATAACGACTTTCTCCAGGATGCGATCCAAATCCTCGATACGCTGGTGCTGTCGATCGAATTGCCGCCGGAGATCGTGGCGGCGATCAATCGGCAGACCGAACAATATTACATGATCAATGAGTACAAATTCCGGGTGCAGCGCGAGGCCGAAGAATCGAAACGCAAGCAGATCGAAGCGGACGGCATCGCGGCGTTCCAGAAGACAGTGAGTCAAGGGATATCCGACTCATATCTGCGCTGGCGCGGCATCGAGGCGACGCTGGCATTGGCGCAGTCGCCCAACACCAAGATCGTGATCATCGGCTCCGGCAAAGACGGACTGCCGATCATTCTCGGCAACGACGTTGCGGGTGCGCCGGCCACGGCCGCGCCGCCGGC
>JASHOX010000062.1 GCA_030038415.1 Xanthobacteraceae bacterium | reverse complement strand
ACGATGAGCTTATCGACGATACTGGCCATGCGGGCCAGCGCGAAATCGAGCGTTACCGTCGCGTCCGGGCCGATCATGCGTTCGACCGAGGAGTGCGAGATATCCCGCTCATGCCACAGCGCGACATCCTCCAGCGCCGGCACGACATAAGCGCGCACCATGCGGCCGAGGCCGACCAGGTTCTCCGACAGCACCGGGTTGCGCTTGTGCGGCATGGCCGAGGAGCCTTTCTGGCCTTCTGAGAAAAACTCCTCAGCCTCCAGCACCTCCGTGCGCTGCAAGTGGCGGATTTCGGTGGCGAGCCGCTCGATCGACGCGGCGACGACACCGAGCGTTGAGAAATACATGGCGTGGCGGTCACGCGGAATGATTTGGGTCGAGATCGGTTCGACCTTGAGCCCCATTTTCTCCGCCACGTAAGCTTCGACGCGCGGGTCGACTTGCGCGAAGGTGCCGACCGCGCCGGAAATGGCGCAGGTCGCGACCTCGCTCCGCGCCTGTTCCAAACGCTGACGCGCGCGCGAGAATTCGGCAAAGGCCACGGCGAGCTTGAGCCCGAACGTGGTCGGTTCGGCATGGATGCCGTGCGAGCGGCCGATGGTCGGCGTGAACTTGTATTCCCGCGCGCGCCGCTCCAACGCCACCAGGAGCGCGTCGACATCGGCAATGAGAATATCGGCGGCGCGAACGAGCTGCACGTTCAGGCAGGTGTCGAGTACGTCGGATGAGGTCATGCCGAGATGCACGAAGCGCGCATCGGGGCCGACAATTTCGCCGAGATGGGTGAGGAAGGCGACGACGTCGTGTTTGACCTCACGCTCGATCTCGTCGATGCGCGCGGTGTCGAATTGCGCCGCTTGGCCTTTCTCCCAGATGGTCTTCGCCGCCGGCTTTGGGATCATGCCAAGCTCGGCCATGGCGCTGGCGGCATGCGCCTCGATCTCGAACCAGATGCGAAACCGCGTCTCCGGCGTCCAGATCGCCGCCATTTGCGGGCGGGTGTAGCGTGGGATCATCGGTTGCGCTTCATGTTTACGCCGCAAACCGCGCGCGGTCGTGCGGTTGCCGATAATCGACCGGCGTGCCCTTGGGGATGATGCCGGTCGGATTGACGCGCGCGATCGAATAATAGCCGATCACGTAATAGCGCGGCTTGACGGTTTCGGCGACGCCCGGCACCGCATAAAGCTCGCGCATGTAGTTGAGGAGATTCGGAAAGTCGGCGATGCGGTTCCTGTTGCACTTGAACAGCGAGAAATAGGCAACGTCGAAACGCACCAAAGTCGGGAACAGTCGCCAATCCGCTTCGGTAATGCGGTTGCCGACCAGGTAACGCTGACGGCCGAGCCGCGCCTCGATGTCGTCGAGCGTGGCGAACAGCGCGTCATAGGCCTCTTCATAGGCGGCTTGCGATTTTGCAAAGCCGCAGCGGTAAACGCCGTTGTTCACGTTGGCATAGACCTGCGCATTGATGCGATCGATCTCGGCGCGCAATGGCGCCGGATAAAAATCCGTCGGATCGGCGCCGACGCCGGAGAATTCCGAATTGAGCATGCGAATGATTTCGGACGACTCGTTGTTCACGATCCGCTTGGTTTTCTTGTCCCACAGCGTCGGCACCGTCACTTTGCCGGTATAGTGCGAATCGCTCGCGGCATAGGCCTGATGCAGATAGCGGAAGCCATTGACGCGGTCGGGCGGACAGTCCGGGAAGGCAGGATTATCCTCGAAGGTCCAGCCTTGCGTCCGCAGCCCCGGAACCGCGATCGACACGCTGATCGCGCCGGTGAGTTTTTTCAGCGCCAGATAAATCTGCGTGCGATGCGCCCACGGGCAGGTATAGGCGACGTAGAGATGGTAGCGCCCGGCTTCCGCTTTGAAACCCGACGAACCGTCCGCGGTGAGGCGGCCGCGAAACACGCTGTCGATGCGTTGGAAGTCACCCGCCTTGCCGGTCTCCGCCGACAAATCCTCGTCGCGCCATTGACCGTCGACCAGTATTCCCATCACGCAGCCTCCCCGCGGACCAGCGCCGCCGCTTGGCGGATCGCCGCGATATTGGCGCGATAGCTCTCCGGCGTCTTGTCTTTGAACACCGCCGAGCCGGCGACGAAAGCGTTGGCCCCGGCGCGCGCTGCTTCCGGCGCGATCTCCGGCGTGATGCCGCCGTCGATCTCGATGTCGATCGGCCGGGCGCCGGCCATGCCGCGCAGGTTGCGCACCTTGTCGATCGCCTCGGCGATGAATTTCTGTCCACCGAAACCGGGATTGACCGACATGACCAGGATCAGATCAGCCACGTCGAGCACGCGCTCGACTGCGCTTTCCGGTGTTCCCGGATTCATCGTCACGCCGGCTTTCTTGCCGAGCGCGCGGATCGCCTGCAGCGAGCGGTGAATATGGGGCCCGGCTTCGACATGCACGGTAATGTGATCGGCGCCGGCCTTGGCGAAGGCTTCGAGATAAGGATCGCAGGGCGCGATCATCAGGTGCACATCGAGCGGCTTTTTGGTGTAGGGCCGGATCGCTTTGACCATATCCGGTCCGATCGAGATGTTGGGCACGAAATGACCGTCCATGACGTCGACATGGATCCAATCGGCGCCGGCGGCATCGACCGCGCGCACCTCCTCGCCCAATTTTGCGAAATCGGCGGCGAGGATCGACGGGGCGATGATGAGCGGCCGGGACACTGGAATCTCCAGGGCTACGGGTTCGCCTAACACGCCATATCCCGCGGAGCAACGCACCAAAACCAGCGCGAGATCGGTGCGCCGGGCCAGCACTTGTCCGGCTACGCCGGGCTCGCCACATTCGCATTTCTCGCCGTAACGGAGGTTTCGTGGCGCGCACCGATGTCATCGTTCTGGGAGCGGGGATCGTCGGCACCTCGGTCGCGCTGCATCTGGTCAAGCGCGGGCTGTCGGTGGCGCTGGTCGACCGCGGCGGAGCGGGCGAGGCGACCTCCTACGGCAATGCCGGCATCATCGAGGGCAATACCATCTTTCCGGCGGCGTTCCCGTCGGATTGGGCGACGCTTCTTCGCATCGCGTTCAAGCGCTCGCCGCTCGCCAATTATCACCTTGCGTTTTTGCCGAAAATCGCGCCCTGGCTCGCCGCTTTTCGCGCTTATTCACAGCCGACAAAGCTTGTTGAGACTTCGCAGGTCATGCGGCCGTTATTTGCGCGCGCGGTGGCGGAGCACGAGGTACTGGCCGCCGAGGCCGCGGCGGAGAAATATTTGCGCCGCAACGGCTGGCTGAAACTCTATCGCAGCGATCGCGCCTTCGCCGGCGTCAAACGCGAGCTCGATCTTGCCGCAAGCCTCGGCATCGCCAATGTGACCATGGACGTCGAGGCGGCGCGAGCGCTCGAGCCCTCGCTCAATCCGGTGTTTCGTCATGCTGTGCATTGGACCGGCGCGGTGAGCGTAAGCAATCCGCTCGCTGTGACCCGCGCCTATATCGCGCGCTTTGCAGCGCTCGGCGGCCTGTCGTTTACCGGCGACGCGCGCAGTTTGCATCGCAACGGACCGAACTGGCGCGTCGAAACCGCATCGGGGCCGCTCGACGCTGGCGAGGTCGTGATCGCGCTCGGGCCATGGCTGCGGGACGTGCTCGATCCGCTCGGCGTAAGACTGCCGCTCGCGGTCAAGCGCGGCTATCACCGCCATTTCCGGCCGCAAGGCAATGCCGCGCTCGCCCGCCCGGTCCTCGACGCCGACAATGGCTACGTGCTGGCGCCCATGGAGCAGGGCGTCCGGATCACCAGCGGTGTCGAATTCGCGCCGCGCGATGCGCCGCCAACGCCGGTGCAGTTGGAGCGCCTGATGCCGGCGGCGCGTGAACTGTTCCCGCTCGGCGAACCGGTCGAGCCGCAACCCTGGTTCGGCGCGCGGCCGTGCTTTGCCGATTCCCGTCCGGTAATCGGACGTGCGCCAGGCAACGCCGGATTATGGCTCGCCTGCGGCCATGCCCATTGGGGATTGACGCTCGGCCCGGCGACCGGCCGGCTCCTTGCCGAACTGATGACCGGCGCAACGCCGTTCTGCGATCCGCAGCCTTACGCGGCGGAACGCTTTATTCGCTGATCGTCTTGATGACGCTGTTCTCGGGCCGGGTGTTGTTGCTCGACGAGTATTTGTCGTTGGCCCGCACCATGTCGTCGTATTTCGGAATCGTCGTCACCGGGAATTTCGGCACCAAGCCGACGACCTTGTAGCCGGCGAGGTGGAGCTGGTGCAGGATCTCCGGCATGGCTTCCGCCGTGGCATGCTGGAAATCATGCATCAGCAGGATGCCCTTGCCGTTCTTGGCAAGCTTGGTCATCACCGATTTGACGACTTCCTCCGGCTTGCGAATCTTGAAGTCGAAGGTGTCGATGTCAGTCGAGAAGGTCGCGATGTTGCGCGTGCCGAGATAGGCGATCAGGTCGGGCGGCATTTGCAGGTCCGGGAAGCGGAAGAACGGTGCCACCGGGCCGCCTGCCGCCGCCATATGCACGGCGCTCACGCCCATTTCGATCTCTTGCTTGGCCTGTTCGATATCTTTGGCGTAGGGGTTTCTCGCCAAGTCCTTGTGCGACCAGGTGTGGCTGCCGACCGTCATGCCGGCATCGACCAATTCCTTGGTCAATTGCGGATTCCACGTGGCATGCTCGCCGATCTCGAAGAAGGTGGCGCGGACGCAATTGTCCTGCAGCGCCTTGAGCACCATCTCGGTGTTTTCCGGCCATGGGCCATCGTCGAAGGTCAACACGACTTCCTTCTCGTGCAGGAAGTCATATTGCTTGAAATGCTCGGTGCCGAATGCCGGGCCGCCGGTGGTGTCGATCTGGACGATCCGCGACATGCCGAGCGCGTCGGGATTGTTGCACTGAGGAAGGGTCGTGGGCCAAGGCGAAGTGCCGGCGCTCGCGGCGGCGGGAGCCGGCGCCGGCGGGGCGGGAGCGGCCGCCGCGGAATTTTGGGCCACGACGGACTTGGCAGGCGGAGCGGATGGCGTAGCGGGTCGCGCCGCGCTGGTCGTTTCCGAAACTTTGATGACTGGACCCTGGACCGCCGAAGCCTGGGCAGTTTGCCTTTGACTGGCTGGTGTGGCGGCTGCCAGTGCACTGGTCGCCTGCGCGGGCGACAGAATGTGCTCGGCGAGGGCGATGAGCGAGCCTGTCCCTGAGGATTTCTGCGCGGCAACAACGCCGAACGCCGCGAGACCCAGTGTGAGCAACGCCGCAAAGACCACTACCACGACGCGCATCGTACCCTCCGCCACAGATCTACGGACCACTTCACCGCAAAGTGAAGGCGCAATTGGCGAGCGAGTCAATGAAAACAAAGCCGGCGGCGGTGGAGAATCTGGGTTGTGGTTTCCGCGGCGGGTTAGCGGTGGCGCGGCTGCGAAAGCCGCTGCGTTAACGACCGAATTGGTCCTGCCAGCTGGCAATGGAACCGGGCAATGCCCGGGCGGCATAGACCCCTCGGCTGATGGCACGGGCGACGACATTGGCAGCGATCGCCCCCAGCACAGTCAACCCCACGACGGTATCCGGAGGCGGCCGGCGTCCGGTCGAGGCCGCGAACACGATGTCGCCATCGAGTGGGCTATGGACCGGATAAATGGCGCGCGACAGGCCAGATTGCGCCATCACCGCAAGCCGCTTGGCTTGCGCCTTGGTTAGAGCGGCATCGGTCGCGACGACGACAAGCGTTGTGCTTTGCCGCGCGCCGCCTTTGGTGAGCGGATCAAGCGCCTGCGGCGGAAACTGATCGGGCAGGCCGCGGCCGCCGTATTCGCCGTTTACTTCGAACGGTGCGGCCCAGAACCATGGACCGTCGCCGACGGTAACCCTACCAGCGGCGTTCACCGCTGCGAGTGCGCCGACGAAAACTCCGTCTGCGCTTTGCGCCGACGCGGAGCCGATGCCGCCCTTGCAATTCGCCGTGGTTGCGCCGGCGCCGGCGCCGACACTGCCCAACGCAAAGTCCAAGCCGGCGCAGGCCGCCGCCGCATAACCAAATTCGCGATAGGGCGGATAACGTCCCCAATCCTTGTCGCCGCCACTTAAGAGATCGAACAGAATGGCCGCAGGAACGATCGGCACCCGCGCGGTGCGCACCGCGAAGCCGCGCCCCTGTTCGCGCAACCAAGCCTGTGCGCCGGATGCGGCGTCGAGGCCGAAAGCCGAGCCGCCGGACAAGGTAATGGCGTCGATGCCTTCCACCGTCTGCGCCGGGTCAAGGAGCGCGGTCTCGCGCGTCCCTGGGCCGCCGCCGCGCACATCGATCGAGGCCACCGCCGGCTCGTCGAATACAACCACGGTCGAGCCGGAGCCGAGACGGGCGTCCTCGGCATGGCCGACCCGAAGCCCGGGCACGTCGGTGATCAGGTTGCGCATGGCGCATCATAACCTCTCCCATGCGGGCCGGGAGGAGGGGGCAATGCCTTGCAATCGCCGCTCGGGTCGGTGCATTGGTGCGCCATGAATGTCACCATCGCCGCCGCGCTCGTAGCCGGCATGCTGAGCTTCCTGTCACCCTGCGTCTTGCCGCTGGTGCCGCCTTACCTCGTCTATCTCACCGGCACCTCGCTCGAACGGTTCGCCGATGCGGAGACCGAGCCGCAAGTGCGGCGCGAGACGATCGCCGCCGCGATCCTGTTCGTGCTCGGCTTTTCCACCGTATTCGTCGCACTCGGCGCCAGCGCCAGCGCGATCGGCGGCTTGTTGCGGGTCTATGCGGGACTGCTCTCAATACTAGCCGGCGTCGCCATCATCATCATGGGGCTGCATTTTCTCGGACTGACGCCGATCGCTTGGTTGATGCGCGAGAAGCGCCTCGAAATGGCCAAGCCGGTCGGCTTGTGGGGCGCCTATCTGATGGGTTTCGCGTTTGCGCTGGGCTGGACGCCGTGCATTGGACCCATTCTCGCCGCGATCCTCGCTGTGGCCGCCTCGGAGAACACGCTGGCCAAGGGCGCCGGTCTGCTCGCCGTCTATTCGCTCGGCCTTGGCGTGCCGTTTTTGATCGCAGCGCTCGCGGTCGAGCCGTTCGCGGCATTCCTTGCGCGCTTTCGCGCCCATCTTGGCCTGGTCGAGAAGGCTATGGGCGGTCTTCTGGTGCTGACCGGCATCGCCTTTCTCACCGGGTTCGTCAGCGAAATGAGCTACTGGCTGCTGCAGACGTTCCCGTCGCTCGGCAAGATCGGCTGATCAGTTGGTCTGCGCGCCGGGCAGTTCGACATAGGTGATCTTGCCGTCGGGCTGCTTCACCCAGCGATAGACGACGTAGTCGAGCCGCGTGATATCGCCCTTCTTGTCGTAGGAGATATTGCCGATCACGGTTTTGAAAGTCATGCCGGAGTGCATTTTGTCGGCGACCTTTTTCGGATCGAGCGAATTGGCTGCGGTCGCCGCCTGCTGGATGATTTGTACGGCGGCATAGCTGTAGAGCGTATAGGCCTCCGGCTCGAAATTCTTGGCGCGGAATTCCGCCACCACGGCCTTGGCCTCCGGCCGGTTGCGCGGGTCGGGCCCATAGGTCATCAGCGAGCCGACGACGCCTGGGCCGCCGACTGAAGCGAACTCGTCGGACGTGATGCCGTCGCCGCCCATCAGGGGTGCGGTGACGCCCTGGTCGCGCATCTGCCGCACGATCAGCCCGGCTTCGGTGTAAAGGCCGCCAAAATAAACGAGGTCGGCGCGCGATTGCTTGATCTTGGACACCAGCGCCGAATAATCCTTCTCGCCGGTATTGATGCCCTCATAGAGGACGGCATCCATGCCGGCGGCCTTGATCGTCTTGAGCGTCTCGTCGGCAAGCCCTTTGCCGTATGTGGTCTTGTCGTTGACGAAGGCGATACGCTTTCCTTTGAAATGTTTGAGAATGTAATCGCCGGCGACGCGGCCCTGCTGGTCGTCGCGGCCGCAGACGCGGAAAATGTTCCACATGCCTCGCTCGGTGACCGTCGGATTGGTCGAAGCCGGCGTGATCTCGAGGATGCCATTTTCCTGATAGACTTCCGAAGACGGGATGGTGACCCCGGAATTGTAATTGCCGACGACGAATTTCACGCCGTCGGCGGCGAAATCGTTGGCCACCGACACTCCTTGCTTGGGATCGGAAACGTCGTCGCCGTATTCCACGGTGATCTTCTGGCCGAGAATGCCGCCCGCTTTGTTGATGTCGGCGGCGGCCTGATCGACGCCGTTCTTCATCTGCGCGCCGGTGGCGGCGTTTGGGCCGGTGATTGGGCCGGCGACCCCAATCTTGACCTGTGCCGCGGCGGTTCCCGCCGTCAGTCCCGCAACGGCAATCGCAAAGCTCAGACCGAGACTCAGCGTGACGATCTTTTTCATGGCTCGTTCTCCTTCGGATGGAGGCGGCGGTCGTACCGTAAGCGCAACATTACGTCAGCGCGGCTTGCGGCGCCAGCGCAACGGGCCGGCCGGCGCGTTGAGCCAATGATACTGCGCGATCATTTGGCCGACGCGGGCGGCGCGGAAGCCGAGAAAACCGAACGCCATGCAGAGCGCGCTGTCGACCAGATAATAATGCAGCGACAATAGCGTGCCGTTGAACAGGCTGAAGTGGATGAAGCGGACGGCAAGCCCCAGGATCAGCGCATAGGACATCACCTGCCACCACGGCCGCCAGGTCGCGGCGACGGCCCGGCCGGCGAGCCACGCCGCGCCGCCGCCGAGAATGATCGTGACCAAGAGGAAGATGCCGAAGGCGTTTTCTTCGTAAAATAAATTGGCGAAGGAGGCGGCCGCGTCGTCCATGATTGCTTATCCCGGCCTATCGCCCGCCTTCGAGATAAGCGGATTTGATTTCCGGCCGTTCCAGCAGCTCGCGGCCGGAGCCGGACAGCGTGATCAGCCCGTTGACCATGACATAGCCGCGGTGGGCTAGGCGGAGCGCATGGAAGGCGTTCTGCTCGACCAGGAAAACGGTCAACCCCTCATCGCGGTTGAGCGCTTTGATAGCATCGAATATTTGCCGCACGATCAGCGGCGCCAGCCCGAGCGACGGCTCGTCAAGCAGAAGGAGCCGCGGCCGGCTCATCAGCGCCCGCGCGATTGCCAGCATCTGCTGTTCGCCGCCGGAGAGCGTGCCGCCGCGCTGGGCGAGGCGCTGCTTCAATCGCGGAAACAGCGCGACGACGCGTTCAAGGTCCCGATCAAACGTGGCGGGCTCGGCGGTAGTCGCTCCCATTTGCAGATTTTCCAGCACCGTCATGCGTGGAAAAATGCGTCGGCCTTCGGGCGCTTGGGCGATGCGCAGCTTGGCGATCTCGTGCGTCGGCAGCGCGGTGATGTTGTGGTCGGCAAAACGAATTGAGCCTTCGCGTGCGCGCGGATTGCCGCAGATCGTCATCATCAAGGTCGACTTGCCGGCGCCATTGGCGCCGATCAGGGTGACGATCTCGCCGTCGTTGACGTCGAGATCGACGCCTTTGAGCGCCATGACCCGGCCGTAGAACGTCTTGACGCCGCGAACGGATAGCAGCGCGCTCATAGTCCGACCTCGGCCTCGGCTTCGCCGACCTGATCTTCGGCGACGCCGAGATAGGCGGCGATGACTTTGTCGTCGTTGCGCACGGCATCCGGCACGCCGTCGGCGATCTTCACGCCGTAATCCAGCACCACGATATGATCGGAAATCTCCATCACCACGGTCATGTCGTGCTCGATCAACAGCACGGCGATGCGGAACTCGTCGCGGATGGCGAGCAGCAGGGCGTTGAGTTCGGCGCTCTCGCGTGGATTGAGCCCGGCGGCCGGCTCGTCGAGGCAAAGCAGTACCGGATCGGTGCACATGGCGCGGGCGATTTCGAGCCGCCGCTGCGCGCCATAGGGCAGGTCCCCGGCCGGGTCGTCGGCACGCGCAGCAAGCCCGATGCGATCAAGCCAGTCGCGCGCCTTGTCGATCGCTGACCGCTCGGCATGCGCGTAGGACGGAAAGCCGAGCACGCCGAGGAGTGTATAGCCGGAGGCGAGCATCAGTCGGTTGTGCTGCGCGACCAGAAGATTCTCCAAAACCGTCATGCCGGGAAATAGGCGGATATTCTGGAAGGTGCGGGCGACGCGTGCGCGCTGCGCCACCAAATAATCCGGCATGCGCTCTAGCAGAAAAAGCGCGCCGTTGCCGGTCGTGACGCTTCTGGCGCCGGAATCGGTCAGCATTGCGAGCTCGTTCCACACCGTACCGTCGCCGTGACGCAGCGCCAGCCGACCGCTGCTCGGCTTGTAGAAGCCGGTGATGCAGTTGAACACGGTGGTCTTGCCAGCGCCGTTCGGCCCGATCAGCGCGGTGATGGCGCCTTCTCCGACGTCGAAGCTGAGATCGTCGATCGCGAGGAGGCCGCCGAAACGCATGGTCAAATGCTCGACACGGAGCAATGTCTCGGCCGCGCTCGATTCATTTTTCTCAGTCATGGCCTAACCGTGGCCTTCCTTGACCAAGTCGGCGGAGATGCTCTTGCGTTCTTTGAGGACCACCGAAGGCGCGCGGGTCGAGATCAGCCCGCGCGGCCGCCAGACCATGATCAGCACCATGGCGAAGCCGAAGATGAGCATGCGGTACTGGGTCGGATCGAAAGTCTGACCGAAAATCTTCTTAAGGAAGTCGAGATCGCGCATGATCTCGGTGCCGCCGATCATGACGATGGCGGCGATGGCGACGCCGACCTGGCTGCCCATGCCGCCCAGCACCACGATCGACAGGATTGTCGCGGATTCCAGGAAGGTGAAGGATTCCGGCGAGATGAAGCCCTGCCGGGTGGCGAAAAACGAGCCGGCAAAGCCGGCAAACATCGCGCCCATGGCAAAGGCGGTGAGCTTGGTATTGGTGGTGTTGATGCCGAGCGAGCGGCAGGCGATTTCATCCTCGCGCAAGGCCTCCCAGGCGCGGCCGACCGGCAGCCGCCGCAGCCGCACGGTGACGAAGGCGGTCAATAGCGCCAGGGCCAGGATGACGTAATAAAGGAAGATGACGCGATAGACCGGGCTGAACGGCAGTCCGAACACAGCGGCAAAGCCGTTGTCGTCGGCATTGAACGGAATGCCGAAGAACGACGGCCGCGGAATGCCGCCGATACCGGCATAGCCGTTGGTGAGCGCAGTGAAATTAATGATCACCAGGCGAATAATCTCGCCGAAGGCGAGCGTGACGATCGCGAGGTAGTCGCCGCGCAAGCGCAAGACTGGGAAACCAAGCAAAATTCCCCAGAACGAGGCGAGGATGCCAGAGATCGGCAGCAATACCCAGAACGAGAGGTCGAGCGTCTTGGCAAGCAGCGCATAGGAATAGGCACCCACCGCGTAGAACGCCACATAGCCGAGGTCGAGCAGACCGGCGAGGCCGACCACGATGTTCAATCCCCAGCCGAGCATCACATAGATCAGGATCTGGATGCCGAAATTGTCGATCCATTTCACGCTGCGGGAAAAACCAACAGTGGCGAGCACCAGTGCCGGATAGGCGGCGACAAAGGCGATGCCGAAGGGAACGAACCATTGGCCGACGAATGTGCGCAAGGCCGACGGTGTCGTCGCGATTGGCCGCATGGCGCGCTGGCGAAGCCGCGGTTCGAGCAAGACCGAGTAGCCGAGGCGGCCGATGCCGACGGCAGCGACCACGGCGAGCAATAGCGGCCAACGGGTGATCAGGATCAGCGCATTCTCGCCGTTGACCGTGGTCTGAAAACCGATCAGCGGCAGGAACAAACCGAACGCGATCGCTGCGGTGATGCCGGCGTCGCGCAGCGCCGCCATCGCGTCAACCCGGCCGTGCGCCAGCGCTTGGTGCGGGCGCGGATTCTCTCCGGCAGAATTGGCGAGCGCCGTCACCTCACACCTTCTCGACGTCCGGACGGCCGAACAGCCCCTGCGGCAGGAAGATCAGCGTGATCGCCAAAATGGAAAAGGCGGCGACGTCCTTATAGTCTATGGAAAAATAGGCCGACCACATGGTCTCGATCAGCCCGATCAACAGGCCGCCGATCACCGCGCCCGGCAATGAGCCGATGCCGCCGAGCACGGCCGCGGTGAAGGCCTTAACGCCCGGCACAAAACCGTCGGAGAAGGTGACGACGCCGTAATACATCAGGTACATGGTGCCGGCGACCGCGGCGAGCGCTGCGGCAATGACGAAAGTCGTTGCGATGGTGCGGTCGACATTGACGCCGACCAGAGCCGCCATCTTCTGGTCCTGTTCGCAGGCGCGCTGCGCGCGGCCGAGCTTGGTTTTGGCCACCAGATACCAGAACGCCAGCAGCAGCACCGCGGTGACGCCCCAGATGATGAGCTGCTTGTACGACAGCGTGACCGGATAATTGTTGTGGGTGAACAGCACGAATTCGCCGCTGATCATCGGCGGGATCGATTTATTGCGCGGTCCCTGCGTGACCTGAACGAAATTCGAAAGAAAGATCGACATGCCGATCGCCGAGATCAGCGGCGCCAGCCGAAACGAGCCGCGCAGCGGCCGGTAGGCGACGCGCTCGATCACCCAATTGACCAGCGAGGTGAACAGCATCGCCACGATCAAGACGATCAGCAAAGCCAGGACGATTGAGGAAATGCCGAGCCACGTGGTCAAAATCAGGAAGGCGATCAGCGCGATGAAGGCGGACACCATGAACACGTCGCCATGGGCGAAGTTCACCATGCCGATGATGCCGAACACCATCGTATAGCCGATCGCGATCAGCCCGTAGATCGAGCCGAGCGTGATGCCGTTGATGAGCTGCTGGAGAAAGACGTCCATGCGTCCTGTGCACCTCCGCATGGCTGCCCGGCCGACAACCGGCTTAAGGCTTAACAGGGGTGCCCCGGCGCGGCAACGCCACGCGCTCTGTGCCGCAGCGGCGCATGGGGAAATAGCGGCCAGGTCCGTATTGCCGTCACCTCGCGCGCGGGCTACGCCAAGGCAGTGAGATTTGGCAACCAGAGCAGGAGACCCCGATGGATCGGGTCAAGTCCGAGGACGCCATCGCTGACAAGGGCCGGCCATTCACCGGGGCGGAGTATCTCGAAAGCCTGCGCGACGGCCGCGAAGTCTACGTCTATGGCGAGCGCGTCAAGGACGTCACCACGCATCCGGCGTTCCGCAACGCCGCGCGCTCGATCGCCCGGCTTTACGACGCGCTGCACGACGACAAGACCAAGAGCGCACTGACTTGTCCGACCGATACCGGCTCGGCCGGCTTCACCCACAAATTCTTCCGCGCCGCGCGCTCGCGCGAGGATTTGGTCGCGCAGCGCGACGCTATCGCGCTGTGGGCGCGCATGTCCTACGGCTGGATGGGACGTTCGCCGGATTACAAGGCGTCGCTGATGAACACGCTCGGCGCCAATCATGATTTTTACGGTAAGTTCGCCGACAACGCGAAACGATGGTACCGCCGCGCCCAAGAGAACGTGCTGTTCATGAACCACGCCATCGTCAATCCGCCGGTGGACCGTTCGAAGCCGGTGGATCAGGTCAAGGACGTTTTCATCACCATCCAGAAGGACACCGACGCCGGCATCTATATCTCGGGCGCCAAAGTGGTGGCGACAGCGTCGGCGCTGACGCATTATAATTTTCTCGGCCAGAACGCCGCGGTGCCGCTGCACGACACCGATCTCGCTGTGATGTTCATCGCGCCGATGAATGCGCCGGGCGTGAAGCTGTTCTGTCGCACGTCCTATGAGATGACGGCGAGCGTGATGGGCACACCGTTCGACTACCCGTTGTCGTCGCGCTTCGACGAGAACGATGCGATCTTCGTCTTCGACAATGTTTTCGTGCCGTGGGAAGATGTGCTGCTGCACCGCGACCTGGAAAAATTGAAAATCTTCTTTCCACAGTCGGGATTTCTGGCCGGCTATCAGTTCCAGGGCTGCACCCGGCTTGCGGTGAAGCTCGACTTCCTTGCCGGCATTCTGGCCAAGGCTTTGCACGCCGCCGGCTCCGACGAGTTTCGTGGCAATCAGGCCATGCTCGGCGAGGTCGTCGCCTGGCGCAATCTGTTCTGGGCCTTGACCGACGCCATGGCGATGGATCCGACGCCATGGGTCAACGGTGCGGTGCTGCCTAACTTGCAATCGGGCTCGAGCTATCGCGTGTTCGCTGGCGACGCCTATGGGCGCGTCAAGGAGATCGTCGACAAGATCGTCGCCTCGTCGCTGATTTATCTGCCGTCCTCGGCCAAGGATTTTAAAAATCCGGCAATCGACCGCTACCTGGCGCGCTACGTGCGCGGTTCCTACGGCATCGATTACAAGGAGCGCATCAAGATCATGAAGCTGTTGTGGGATGCCATCGGCACCGAGTTCGGCGGCCGCCACGAGCTTTACGAGCGTAATTACGCCGGCAATCACGAGGACATCCGCATCCAAGCGTTGTGGAATGCGCGCGCATCCGGGACGATGGCGCAGATGACGGCGCTCGCCGAGCAATGCATGGCCGAATACGACGAGAACGGCTGGACCGGCTCGACGTGGCTCAATCCGGACGACGTCGCCTATCCGGGCTTGCCGGAAGAGCGGCGCGCGGCGGAGTGACGTGACAATTGCGGCTGAGAACAAAACTGCAGCGCGACCTGCTTGTCATCAAATGCATGGCTGCACGCGACTTGGCGCTTAAGACGACGACCTTTATTTTGGTATTGTGCAAACCATGAGCTGGATCGACCAACGGCCTGACGATGCGATGGACGGCGCTTTCACGGCGGTCGCGCCCGGGCCGATCGCGAGCGTCGAGCCGTTGGTATTCCGTGAGGCGATGGCGCGGCTCGGCGCCGCCGTGCATGTCGTCACCACCGCAGGTGCCGGCGGCAAAAGCGGCTTCACCGCAACCGCGGTATGCTCGGTCTCAGATACTCCGGCGATGCTTCTCGTCTGTCTCAATCGCCGCAGCAATTCGGCACCGGTGCTGGCGCAAAACGGCGTGTTCTGCGTCAACACGCTTCCCGCCAGCGAAGAGAAGCTCGCCGATCTGTTTGCGGGGCGCAGCGGCGTGCATCTGCACGAGCGCTTTGTCCAAGGCGAATGGATCACACTGAAAACCGGCTGCCCGGTGCTGGCCTCCGCCGTGGTTGCATTCGATTGCCGCACCATCGAGACCAAAGTCATGGCCTCGCACAACGTCGTGTTCGGCGCTGTTGAAGCGGTTCGGCTCGGGCCGGCGAGTCCAGCTTTGGTTTATCACGACCGAGCCTATAAACCGGTCTGAGTCCGGCGTGCGTCGGCAACCTGACATTTTGTAGCAATCCCGACAATTATTTCTGAAATCTCAATCCGTTGGTCATGGCGCTTGGCGCAAGCCAGGAACCTTCGCCCTATTCGCCGGTTGTCGCACTGGGCGGGGGTTCACACGCGGTCCCAAACCCCTCAAAATGACGGAGAACGTCCCGATGGCGAACGAGCAAAATAATCCGCGGCGCGACCAGCAGAACCAGAGCAACCCGCAACAGGGCGGCCGGAACAAGCCCGGCCAGCAGCAGGGCGGTCAGAACAAGCCCGGCCAAGGCGGCCAACAAGGCGGCCAGCAGGGCGGCCAACATGGCAGCCAGCACGGCGGCTTCAACCGCTAACCGTCATCCTTCACGACAGCGGCGGCTCGGTTCGGTCCGGGCCGCCGTTTTTTTTGTGCAAAGGGTCGAGCAGGCTGTGACGGCGGCTTCTTCTGCCGCCTGATCGGCCTATGCTTGCGCCATGGTCAGCCCGAGCACGGCCGGTGCGCTGCCGCTGTTTCATCTTTACGGCGATCCGCCGGACGATTCCGCGTTCGACTTCATTCACGTCGAAACTATCGCGTCGCGCTCGTCGATCCACGATTGGAACATTCGCGCGCACCGTCATCGCAACCTATTTCAGATCCTGCTGATCGAGCGCGGTGGCGGCGAGATGACGTTCGATCTGGCGAAGCTGTCGTTTGCCGCGCCTGCCGCGATCCTCATTCCGGCCGCGATTGCGCATGGCTTTCATTTTGAGCCGAACATGACCGATGGCTGGGTGGTCAGCTTCACCGAAGACGCCGCCGGCGCGATCCGTGAGCGCGCCGGCGAAGCATTGCAGCGTTTGCGCATGCTCGCCACGAATCCCATTGTTCCAATTGGCGATGCGGCGGAGCTCGCCCGACTGTCGGCGCTGTGCAAGGAGTTATTCGAGGAGCACGGCCTGGCGCGCGAAGGCTATCGGCTGGCGATGCGCGGCCTCCTCGTGCTCATCGCCGTCGGCGTGGCGAGGCTGGCGGCGAGCCGGGCGCGCAGCGGCAGCGTGACTTTGTATCCGGCCGACGCCACCGTCGCGCGATTGCGCGCGCTGGTCGACGAGTTCTTCCGCAAGGAGCGCTTGCTGGGATTCTATGCCGAGAGGCTTGGCATGACGGTCGATCGGCTCAATGACCACGTCAAGCGCGCCACCGGCGTGACCGCCGGCCATCTCATCCGCCAGCGCGTGCTGACCGAAGCCAAGCGCCAGCTCGTCTTCACCACCCAGCCGATCCACGACATTGCCGAAGAGCTCGCCTTCGCCGACGCGTCGCACTTCGCCCGCTTCTTTCGCAAGCAGACCGGAACGGCGCCGCACGAGTTTCGCGATCAGCGGGGTGGGTGATATAGCCTCTTGCTTGGGTACCGGCTCGGCCAGTATCGGATTTTACGAGAACACCTCTAGTTCAACAAAAACTTCAGCACCGTGTCGGCATAGACCTACGGCTGCTCCAGATTGGCGACATGCGCCGCATCGAACACCGCGAGGCTCGCATCGACTTTGATATCCGGCATCAGTTATCCTCCCGTGCGTTCGCGCGCCTATTAGCACCCTTTTCAGCCGCCGCGCGAGGCGGTAAGCGATAGTGCGCGTGGCAATATATTGCTCTAGTGTGGCTTTGGTTCAGAAGTCCGCAGCCGAGCCTAGCCGAAATTATGATGCGGACTTCTGAACCGCCACACCAGGAGTGACGCCGATGGCGATGACAATGAACGGCGAGGTTCAACTTGCCGCCCCACCGCAAACGGTCTGGGAGAAGCTCAACGACGTCGAAACCCTCAAGGCCTGTATTCCCGGCTGCGAGCAGCTCGACAAGCTTTCCGACACCGAAATGCAAGCCGTCGCCACGGTCAAAATCGGCCCGGTGAAAGCCAGGTTCAAAGGCAAGGTGACGCTGTCCGATCTCGACCCGCCGCACGGCTACAAGATTTCCGGGCAAGGCGACGGCGGGGTCGCCGGCTTTGCCAAAGGCGGCGCCACGGTCAAGCTCACGCCGAAAGACGGCGGCACATTGTTGTCTTACGACGTCGATGCGCAAATCGGCGGCAAGCTCGCGCAACTCGGCCAGCGGCTGGTCAACGGCGCCGCCAAGAAAGTGGCCGACGATTTTTTTTCGAACTTCGCGACGGCCGTGAATCCGAAGGCCGGCTAGGCGATGGTCCGCCGGACGAGTCGGCGGACCATCACTTCGGCTGCTTTGCTCAAATCACGAACACGGATGTCGCCGTCCGTCGAAGCCGAGATAAGTTCCCGTTGTGGGGTCGTAGGAACGGAACCGCGCCGCGCAATCATTGGAACCGACTTCGTTGTTTCCCGACGCCGGCACCACTTGGCCGCTGCCGGTATATTCCGCCGCGCCGCTCGGCAAGGCGGGTATTCCGCCATCGTCAACGTTGCGGCCGGTAGGATATTGCTGCGCGACCACGGGAAACGCACTCACCGCGCTCGCAAGTGCGGTCAGGGCTATGATGGTTGTTAAGCGCATGTCTTGTCTCCGTGAATGACAGGGTGGCGCCGCCGCGCGGCCGATGGCTGTCAATGCCGGTTCCGCGCTTCCTCGACCGGCGAAATCCGCAGCCCCGGCCTCTTGTTCCCTGCCGTCGTCGCAACCCAGGCCCGCGCCAAACTCGCGCCGGCCTTAACGCGAAACTCACTTGACCGCTGCCGGGGCCACGGTTCAGAGTGACTGTTGTTCTAGAGTACGAAAAACTGGCAAAATCGCCTACAATTCGGACTGGAACCTGGTCGGCGGGCCAGAACGGCCGGCAAATCGTCACGTTTGACCGGAATTTTGCAGGGGAGGAGTCCCAATGGCCGCTAGCGACACGGCACCCGTCTCGATGACGGTGAACGGCAAACCCATCAGCGCCAACGTCGACCCCCGGACGCTGCTGGTGCAATTATTGCGTGAAAATCTGCGGCTTACCGGCACCCATGTCGGCTGCGACACTTCGCAATGCGGCGCCTGCGTCGTCCACGTCAACGGCAAGGCGATCAAATCCTGCACCGTGCTGGCGCTGCAGCTCGAAGGCGCCGACGTGCTGACCATCGAAGGCTTGGCGCCGGCGGACGGACCGCTGCATCCGATGCAGGAGGCGTTTCGCGAGAACCACGGCCTGCAATGCGGCTATTGCACCCCGGGAATGATCATGACCGCGGTCGATATGGTGCGGCGCAAGGGCAACGAACTCGACGACCGCACCATCCGCGAGGAACTCGAGGGCAATATCTGCCGCTGCACCGGCTATCATAACATCGTGAAAGCGATCGCCGCTGGTGCGCGCGCCATGCGCGGCAGCGGCGCGACGTCGAAAGCCGCCGAATAGGGAGAGAACCGAGGGGGAAATTGCCGGCGGGCGATTTCCTGTCCGAGGAGTAAGTTGCCGGAGGGCAATACCATGAGCGGAACCGGTATCGGCGCCGCGGTGCGCCGCAAGGAAGATCAACGCTTCATCACTGGCAAAGGCCACTACACCGACGACATCAACCGGCCCGGCCAGGCTTTTGCCTATTTCATTCGCTCCCCGCACGCGCATGCCACGATAAAATCGATCGACGCCAAAGCGGCGTCCGCCATGCCGGGCGTCGTCGCTGTGCTCACCGGCGCCGAGCTCGCCACTGACAAGATCGGCAATCTGATCTGCGGTTGGATGATCCATTCCAAGGACGGCTCGCCGATGAAAATGGCGGCGCATCCGGCGCTCGCCAGCGGCAAAGCCTGTCATGTCGGCGATCCGATCGCGGTCGTGATCGCGGAAACGCTGCCGCAGGCGCGCGACGCGGCGGAAAAAGTCAAAGTGGATTACGCGGCGCTGCCCGCGGTCGCCGATCCCGCAGCGGCGCAAAAATCGGGCGCGCCGCAAATTCACGATATCGCACCCAACAACACGATCTATCAGTGGCATCTCGGCGACGCCAAAGCGGTCGATGCCGCATTCAAATCGGCCAAGCACGTCACCAAGCTCGACATCGTCAACAATCGGTTGGTGCCGAACGCCATCGAGCCGCGCGCCGCGATCGGCGATTACGATTCCGGCGCCGGCACATTTACGCTGTGGAACACCACGCAAAATCCGCACGTGGCCCGGCTCGTCATCGCCGCCTTCGTCGGCATGGCGCCGGAACACAAGCTGCGCGTCATCGCGCCAGACGTCGGCGGCGGCTTTGGCTCGAAGATTTTCATCTATCCCGAAGAGGTCGTAGCGCTTTGGGCGTCGAGGCGCGTCGGCCGGCCGGTGAAGTGGGTCGCCGAGCGCTCGGAAGCCTTCCTCGCCGACGCGCACGGCCGCGATCACGTCACCCATGCCGAGATGGCGTTCGATGCCGACGGCAAGATCACGGGTTTGCGCGCCAAGACCGTCGCCAATCTCGGCGCCTATATGTCGACCTTTTCATCGTCGGTGCCGACCTATCTGTACGCCACGCTGCTGTCTGGCCAGTACGAGATCCCGCACATCTATTGCGAGGTCGATGCGGTCTACACCAATACCGTTCCGGTCGATGCCTATCGCGGCGCCGGCCGCCCCGAGGCAACCTTCGTCGTCGAGCGGCTGGTCGAAGTCGGCGCGCGCGAAATGGGCCAGGATCCGGCCGAGCTGCGGCGCAAGAATTTCATCAAGAACTTCCCCCACCAGACGCCGGTGATCATGACTTACGACGCCGGCGACTATAATGCGTCGCTGAAGAAAGCGATGGAGCTTGCCGACTACAAAAGCTTTGCCAAGCGCAAGCGCGAGTCAGCCCGCCACGGCAAGCTGCGCGGCATCGGCCTCTCCACTTATATCGAAGCCTGCGGCATTGCGCCGTCACAAGCCGTCGGCTCGCTCGGCTGTGGCGTAGGCTTATGGGAGTCCGCCGAGGTGCGGGTCAACCCGACCGGCTCGGTCGAGATTCTCACCGGCACTCACGCCCACGGCCAGGGCCACGAGACGACGTTTGCGCAAGTCGTGTCCGAGCGGCTTGGCATTCCGATCGAGAACGTCTTGGTCGTGCATGGCGATACCGACAAGGTGCAGTTCGGCATGGGCACCTACGGCTCGCGCTCCGGCGCGGTCGGCATGTCGGCTTTGGTCAAGGCGCTCGACAAGGTTGAAGCCAAGGCCAAGAAAGTCGCCGCCCATCTCCTTGAAGCCGCCGAAGGCGACATCGAGTTCAAGGACGGAAAATTCTCCGTCGCCGGCACCGACAAGTCGGCGGCCTGGGGCGACGTTTCGCTCAACGCCTATATCGCCCACAAATTCTCCGGCGCCGAGCTCGAGCCCGGCTTGAAGGAAGGCGCCTTCTACGATCCGACCAATTTCACCTTCCCGGCCGGCTGTCATATCTGCGAGGTCGAGGTCGACACCGAAACCGGCAATACCGAGATCGTCGCCTGGACCGCTGTCGACGATTTCGGCGTGGTGGTCAATCCGATGATCGTCGAGGGTCAGGTGCACGGCGGCATCGCGCAAGGCGTCGGCCAGGCTTTATGCGAAGGCGCGATCTACGACAAAGACGGTCAGCTCGTCACCGGCTCGTTCATGGACTACGCCATGCCGCGGGCCAATCATCTGCCGACGCTGACGGTCGACACCACTATGACCAAGTGCCCGTCCAATCCGCTCGGCATCAAGGGCTGCGGCGAGGCCGGCGCCATCGCCGCGCCGGCCGCTGTCATCAACGCCATCACCGATGCCATCGGCACCGAGAACCTCGCGATGCCCGCCACGCCAGCGACGGTGTGGGCGGCGCTTCAGAAAACAGGCATGCCGCGCGCGGCATAATGGAGGACTTTCGATGTACGCCTTCACTTTTCATCGTCCGCAAACCGTGCGGCAGGCCGCGGGCCTTTTGACCAAAAATGGCGACGCCAAATTGCTGGCTGGCGGCCAGACGCTGTTGCCGACCATGAAGCTGCGGCTCGCCGGTCCGCCGCAAATCATCGACATGACGCTGATCGAGGGCATGTCCGGCATCGAGCAGAGCGGCCGCACTCTGACCATCGGCGCCATGACGACACACAACGAGGTCAACACCTCGCCGGTGGTGCAGCAGGCGGCGCCGGTCTTAGCCAAGCTCGCCGGCATGATCGGCGATCCCGCGGTGCGTCATCGCGGCACCATCGGCGGTTCGATCGCCAACAATGATCCGAACGCCGATTATCCGGCCGCCTGTCTCGGGCTCGGCGCCACCATCGTCACCAACAAGCGCCGCATCAAGGCCGACGAGTTTTTCACCGGCATGTTCTCGACCGTGCTGGAGCCGGCCGAGATCATCACCAAGGTGATTTTCCCGCTGCCGAAGAAGGCGGCCTACCAGAAATTCCGCAATCAGGCCTCGCGGTTTGCGCTCGTCGGCGTGTTTGTGTCTAAGCGCGGCAGCGAAATCCGCGTCGCCGTCACCGGCGCCGGATCGAACGGCGTGTTCCGGGTGAAATCGTTCGAGGAAGCGCTGAAGAAGCGCTTCTCGCCGAAATCGCTCGAAGGCATGACCATCCCGGCCGACGGCATGAATTCCGACATCCACGGCAGCGCCGAATATCGCGCGCACCTCGTCGGCGTACTGGCGCGGCGCGCGGTCGCCGAGGCGATCGGCAAGCCGGCGGCATAAGGGCCGACCATCGGCCCGTTTGCCATGCTCGCCGGAAAGCACCCGGACTGCGGGACAAAACCTGCGGCGATGATTAGATTGGCGTCATGACCAAAGCCTCGCCGCGTCCATTGCCCGCTTCGATCGACGCCACCGTCGATTTGCTTGCCGAGGCTGACTATCTCGCCGACCGCTCGCTCGGCACTGTGCTTTATCTGGCGCTGAAAATGGGCCGGCCGATCTTTCTCGAAGGCGAGGCCGGCGTCGGCAAGACCGAGATCGCCAAGGTGCTGGCATCGACGCTTGGCCGCCATCTCATCCGGCTGCAATGCTACGAGGGCCTCGATGTTGCAGCCGCGGTCTATGAGTGGAATTACGCCGCGCAGATGATCGCCATCCGCGTCGCCGAGGCCGAGGGCGAGCACGACCGCGCCCGTCTGGAGCACGACGTGTTCTCCGAGCGCTTTTTGATCAAGCGGCCGCTGTTGCAGGCGCTCGAGCCCGACACCGCCGGCCCGCCGGTGCTCCTGATCGACGAGATCGATCGCACCGACGAGGCCTTCGAGGCTTATCTGCTCGAAGTGCTGGCCGACTTTCAGATCACCATTCCGGAAATGGGCACGGTGAAGGCCGAGCACCCTCCGGTCGTGGTCATCACCTCGAACCGCACCCGTGAAGTGCACGACGCGCTCAAGCGCCGCTGCCTCTATCATTGGGTCGGCTATCCGTCGGCCGAACGCGAGCTCGCCATCGTGCGGACCAAAGTTCCGGGCGTCGGCAAGAAGCTTTCGGAGCAGGTGGTCGGTTTCGTGCAGCGCTTGCGCCAGCAGGATCTGTTCAAATCGCCCGGCGTCGCCGAGACGCTGGACTGGGCCGCGGCCTTGTCCGAGCTCGACGTCGTCGCGCTCGACCCGGCCACCGTCTCGGACACGCTCGGCGTGCTGCTCAAATATCAGGATGACATCGCCAAGCTCGAAGGCTCCAAGGTCAAGGAGCTGCTCGACGAGGTGAAGTCGGAGCTCAGGGCGGCGGAGTAGTCAGACTTTCGTTTCATGCCGCCGCGCCGCAATCGCCAGCGCCGCTGCGGCGGCAAGCGCGATCGGCATTCCGATGAGCCACGGCAGCCGCGCGGCGATCGCGAACAGCCAGGTGCCAATAGCCGGCCCCGCCGCGTCTTTGAGATCGCCGACGACGCCAAAGGCCGCCATATAGGTCGCTCGCGCATTGCGCGGCGCCAATTCCGACGCGATGGCTTGGGTCAGCGGCCCGAACAACATCTCGGACACGGCCACCAAGCTTACCGCTCCGATCAGCAATGGCAGGACCGGCGAAACGGCGAGGAAGCCAAAGGCGAGTGCCAATGCGAAGCCGCCGACCAGAATGATGGCGAAGCCGGTCATTCGCGCCGAAGCCTGCGTCAGCGGCAGCTGAAACAGCGCGCTCAGCGCCCCGGCATAGGTGAACAGCAGCCCGATCTGCGATGCAGTCAACACGCCTGAATTGTGGGCATAGAGAGGTGTGACGGCTTCGATCCAACTGGCCCCGATTTCCAGGATCGCGATCGGCACGAGCAGCGCAGCGAGGCGCCGGTCGCGAAATGCGGCGCCCAAGGCGCCAAGGCCCTCGTCGTCCTCGTCGTCGTCCTCGTCGTTATGCCGCTCGGGTCGCGTCTCGGACAGAAACAGCCCGACGACCAGCGTCCCGATCAAAAGCGCAACGCCTGAGCCGCAAAACACCAGCCCCAGCGACCATAGTGCGAGCAGGGCGCCGACCGCTGGACCGACAGTGTGGCCGATATTGGACATCACGCGGGTCAGCGCAAAATGCTCGCGCCTTGCGTTCGCAGGAATCACATCGGCAATCACAGTCGCCGCGGTCGGGTGCAGCACGCTTTCGAACATGCCGATGACCAGAAGCGAGAATGCCGCCGCAACGGCACCGCGCGTCAGATAAAGCAGGATAAAGCCGAGCCCGACGCCCGCGCTCGAAACCAGCAAGACTGGACGGCGGCCGATCCGATCGGCGATACCGCCGACAAACGGTGTGGCCAGCAATTCGCCGCCGGCATAGCAACCGAGCAGCAAACCGATATATTGAATGGGGATGCCGGCATCCTGCTGCGCCCAAAGCGCGAAGAACGGCATCAACACGCCGTCGGCCAGGCCGGCGACGAAAAAGATGCAGAGTCCGACGCCGGCCGGCCGTGGCAGGCTCCGGAATGGACGAAATGTCGAGGACAAAGTCTTGATCACGCCAATGCTCCGCGCAAATCTTCGGAAGCCGCCGCTTTTTAGCGGCGGTCTCCGAACCAGCGCGTTGTCTGACGTGAAACGCTTACGGCATGCCGATATGGCACGCGGCAGCTTTCAATACCGCAACAGCCCTCGCGCTGCAAGCGTAACGGGCGCTTCATCATGATCGATGAACAGCACGCCGGCCGCCTCGCCGAAAACATCCTCTACTTCGCCCGCGCGCTACGGGCAGCCGGCATCCCGGTCGGGCCGGGCGCGGTGCTCGATGCGCTCGAAGCCTTAAAGACCGCCGGCGTCGGCACGCGCGAGGATTTTTACTGGACGCTGCATGCGGTGTTCGTCAAGCGCCACGAGCATACCATCCTGTTCGATCAGGCGTTCCGCATTTTCTTTCGCCGCCGCGGCTATATCGATCAGTTGATGGCGATGATGATGCCGCAGGCGCCGGCGGCGGTGCCGCAAGCACCGCAGGCCGGCGCAACGCGCGTGCATGAGGCGTTTTATTCCGGGCTCGACGACAAGCTGAAAAAAGAGCGCGAGATCGAGCTCGACGCCCGCATGACGGTATCCGACCGCGAAGTGCTGCAGCAAAAAGATTTCGCGCAAATGACCAGCGCCGAGATTGCGGCGGCGAAGGATGCGATGAAGCGGCTGGTCATGCCGCTGGCCGAAGTACGCACGCGGCGGCTAGCCCCGCACATCCACGGTCACCTCATCGATATCCGCCGCACGCTGCGCGCCAGCATGAAAGGCGGCGGCGATTTCATCGATCTGCGCTTCATCGGGCCGAAGACCAAGCCGCCGCCGATCGTGGCGCTCCTCGACATCTCCGGTTCGATGAGCCAGTACAGCCGCATCTTCCTGCATTTCCTGCACGCGCTCACCGATGCGCGAAAGCGCGTTTCCACGTTTTTGTTCGGCACGCGGCTCTCCAATGTCACGCGCAGCCTGCGCGAGCGTGATCCAGACGATGCGCTGGCCGCTTGTTCGGCGGCGGTGCCCGACTGGTCGGGCGGCACCCGGATCGCCTCGTCGCTGCGCGCCTTCAACAAGCTGTGGGCGCGCCGCGTGCTCACCCAAGGCGCGATCGTGCTCCTCATCACCGACGGACTGGAGCGCGACGCCGACGATACGCTCGGTTTTGAAATCGACCGGCTGCACCGCTCCTGCCGCCGGCTGATTTGGCTCAATCCGCTGCTGCGGTTCGAAGGCTTCGAGGCGCGCGCCCGCGGCGTCAGGGCTATGCTGCCGCATGTCGATGAGTTCCGGCCAATCCATAATCTCGAATCGATGGGCGAACTGGTTGCGGCGCTGAGCAAAGGCGGCGGCTCGGCTGACCCGAAAGCGTGGATGCAAAGCGTGGCCTAAGACCTATATAATATCTGATGGATACGCTATATTCTATCGGATATAGCGCTGGAATGGAGAGACGCATGCTCTCAACTGACAACGATATTCTCAAAGCCGCAGAAGACTGGCGCAAAAACGGCCGCGCGGTCGCGCTCGCCACCGTGGTCGAGACCTGGGGCTCGGCGCCGCGTCCGGTCGGTTCGAACCTCGTGATCGACCAGGACGGCAACTTCTTAGGCTCGGTGTCCGGCGGCTGCGTCGAAGGCGCCGTCGTCACCGAAGCGCTCGACGTGATCGAAAGCGGCAAGCCGAAGATGCTGGAGTTCGGCGTCGCCGACGAAACCGCCTGGAAGGTCGGGCTGTCCTGCGGCGGCACGATCAGAGTATTCGTCGAGAAGGTGGAGTAAGATCGTCGCGCCATGAAACTCGACATCCTCGCTGCGCTTAATGCCGAGCGCGAGGCGCGCCGCGCCGCCATCGTCGTCACCGATGTCGAGAGCGGTCGGCAGCGTCTGGTCAAATCGGCCGACATCGCCAAGGACCCGCTGCGGCCGCAGCTCGCCGAGCATTTGCGCACCAGCAAGAGCGGCATGGAAGCGACGGCGGAAGGCAAGGTCTTTCTCACCGTCTATGTGCCGGCGCCGCAGCTCGTCATCATCGGCGCCGTCCACATCAGCCAGGCGCTGGCGCCGATCGGCAAGCTCGTCGGCTACGACGTGACCATCGTCGATCCGCGCACCGCCTTTGCCTCGCCCGAGCGCTTCCCGGACGTCAAAGTGATCGCGCAGTGGCCAGACCAGGCGTTGCCGCCGCTCAATGTCGACCGCTACACCGCTTTCGTCGCGCTCACCCACGATCCGAAAATCGACGATCCGGCGCTCTTGCACGCGCTTGCCCGCGATTGTTTCTACATCGGCGCGCTCGGCTCGCGGAAAACCCACGCGCGCCGCGTCGAGCGGCTCAAGGCGCAGGGCGTCAGCGACGCCGCTATCGCCCGCATTGCCGCGCCGATCGGGCTCGATATCGGCGCGGTATCGCCGGCCGAGATCGCCGTCGCCATCATGGCGCAGATTACCGAGCGGCTCCGTGAGGAGGTCGACGCCGAGCCTGCGCCGATCAAAGCCGCGTCATGAAATTCGGTGCGGTGGCGCCCAAGGACGCGCTCGGCGCGACCGCCGTCCATACCATTCGCCAGGGCACCTTGGTGCTCAAGAAGGGCACGCTGATCGGGCCTGCTGAAGTCACGGCGCTGCAAGCGGCCGGCATCGACGACCTCGTCGTGGCGCGGCTCGAGCCGGGCGATGTCTCGGAGGATGTCGCGGCAGCCGAGATCGCCAAGGCTGTGGCGGGGGAGGGCGTGCATGTCGATCGCGCTTTCACTGGCCGCGCCAACCTGTTCGCGCAAGCCTCGGGCGTTCTGGTGGTCGACAAGGACGCCATCGATGGGCTCAACCGCGTCGACGAGGCGATCACGTTTGCGACGTTGCCGGCCTATAAGCCGGTGGTCGCCGGCGAGATGATCGCGACGGTGAAAATCATTCCCTTCGCGGTGGCCGGTGCAGCCCGCGATGCCGCGCTCGCTGGCGTCAGGAAGCCGCTGCTGCGCATCGCACCCTATCGCATCCGCAAGGTGGGCGTGGTGTCGACTGTGCTGCCGGGGCTCGCGACCAAGGTCATCGAAAAGACGCTGAAGATCACCGCCGAGCGGCTCGCTCCCGCGGGCGCCACGATCGTCGCCGAGCGCCGTGTGCCGCATGACAGTGCGGCGCTGGCTCGTGCATTGGATGAAGTCCTTAAAGCGGGATCTGAGCTTGTGATCGTGTTCGGTGCCTCGGCGATTGCCGACCGCCGCGATGTCATCCCGGCCGCCCTGGAAGAGATCGGCGGTCGCATCGAGCATTTCGGCATGCCGGTCGATCCCGGCAATCTGCTCTTGATCGGCGCCGCCGGTTCCCGCCCGGTGATCGGCGCGCCGGGCTGCGCCAGAAGCCCCAAGGAGAACGGGTTCGATTGGGTGCTCATGCGGCTACTGGCCGGTCTGCCAGTGCCGCGGGAAGATATTACCGGGCTTGGCGTCGGCGGCTTGCTCATGGAAATCGTCACCCGGCCGCAGCCGCGCGAGGAGCCGGTGCGGAGCGGGCGCCCGATCGCCGCGATCGTGCTCGGCGCCGGCCGCTCAAGCCGTATGGGCGGCCCGAACAAGCTCCTCGCCGAGATCGGCGGCCGGCCGCTGGTGCGCATCGTCGCCGAAGCAGCGCTCGCCTCGCGCGCGCGGCCCGTCATCGTCGTGACCGGACATCAGCGCGAGCAGGTCGAGGCGGCGCTTGCCGGCCTGCCGGTGACCTTTGCGCACAATCCGCATTTTGCCGATGGTCTCGGCACCTCGCTCAAGACCGGCATCGCCGCGCTGCCGGCGGACGTCGACGGCGCCATCGTCTGTCTCGGCGATATGCCGCAGGTCGATGCGGGCCTGATCGACCGCCTGATCGGCGCGCTCGATCCCGACAAGGGCGCGCTCGTCGTGGTGCCGACCATCGACGGCAAGCGCGGCAACCCGGTGGCGTGGTCGCGCCGGTTCTTCTCCGACCTCATGACGGTCGAGGGCGACGTCGGCGCGCGCTATCTGATCGGCCGCTATCCCGAGGCCGTCGTCGAAGTGCCGCTGACCGGCCGCGCCGCGCTGACCGACGTCGATACGCCAGAAGCGCTTGCCGCCGTGAAAGCGGAGCTGGAAAGGACGTAGTTGTTGATTTGAGCATGATCTTATCCGAAAACCGGTTTCCACTTTTCGGGATCACGCTCTGAATGCGCCGCCCGCTGTTTCTGCCGACCGCGCGCCAGACCAATTGGCTCCTGATCGTCGCCTTCCTGTCGGTCGGCGAGGCGCTCTACATCCGCTACATGGCGATCGAGAATGTCAACGTCGAGCTTGCCTGTCAGGCCGGCCTGAATACCTGGCTGTGCACCGCGTTTCGGCTGTCTATCGAGTTCTTCAACCACGATGTGTTCGGCGGCGTGGCGTTGATTGCCGCGCTTCTCAACCTCGTCCGGCCATCCATCGTGCTGCTGTCGGTTGCGCTTGCGGCGGCGGGATTCGGCATCGTCCTGCACAATGCCGACCTTTCGGCGCTCGCCGCGGGCCTCTTGATCCTCAGCCTGGCGCGTCCCGCGCCCGCAGCAGAATGACGGCAAGGCCGAGAAGTCCGGCGCAGAGCCAGATCGCCTGCCAGTTGGCGAAGGTCTCGTTGAACGCGATGTAGCCAGCCGACAATGCCAACATGACGGCGGCGACGGTCTCCGCCATCGCACGCTGTCCCGTAAGCCGCGGCGTCGACAGCATCAGCACCAGAAAGGGCAGCGCAGCGCCGCTTTGCGGCGCAAATGGAATGTCGCGATAGCGCGGGTCGAAGACGAGGCCGAGCGTCGATTGTAGCGAAAGCAGAGTGAGCACGATAAGGCTCAAGCCGACGGCAAGGCTCAATTTACCGCGTGGACCACCGGCACGCGACAGCACCGCGGCGAATGTTGGTGCTGCTTGACCCGCTGCGCAGGCCGCGGCGCAGGCTATCGGCGCTGCCGCAGCCGTTACGGCAAAGGCGATCGAGCGCAGGCAGCCGCCGGCCGTGAAACTGTCGATCGGTAGTCTTTCAAGGGTCCAGCCAAACAGCACGGCGGGCACAAAGGTCGTCGCCACAATCCGCGGCCATAGCCAGGCCGGCGCAGTCTTGCCGCGGCCGGCGACGGCGGCGCCGGCAAAACCAAGGGCGGCAAGCAGAATGCCGGCGAGCGCCTGCATGAACCAATAGGGATGATCCGATACGCCGCCGTCGAAGCTGAACTTCGGCCCCTGTGTCGTCCGGTCGAAAAGCCCCCAGTAACCGCCGGTCGCGCCTTCGAGCTGGCGCTTCCAGGACTGGTTGAAGGCTTCGATGACGTTGACGCGAAAATTTTCGCGCTGCGCCAGCGCTACGGTTTCTTCGATAACGCGCGCCTGGTTTGCCGGCGACGGCAGGGCGCCCTCGCGCATTCGGCCCTCGCTCGGCCAGCCGACTTCGCCGATCATGATCTCCTTGTTGGGAATGGCCGCGGCAACCTTCTTGCGGATATCGTCGACGTGGGCGGCGGCGAGCGACGCCGGCAGCGGAAAATCCTCCCAGTACGGCAGGATATGAATGGTGACGAAATCAACGAGGCTTTGCAGGTCGCTGTAGCGCAGCCAAAATTCCCAGACATCGGCGTAAGTGACCGGCTGCGAAACCTGTGTCTTGACCTGGCGGATCGCGGACTCAAGGTCCGCGACCGATAAATCGCCGCGCAACAGCACTTCATTGCCAACAACGATGGCGCGGATGACGTCCGGATATTTCTTGGCGAGCGCAATGACGGTGGCAATCTGCTGCTGGTTTTTAGCAGCTTTGTTGGACAGCCATAATCCCTGCAGCACTTTCATGCCGTGACGCTGCGCAATGCCGGCAATTTGATCCTGGCCGTATTCGACAGAATAAGTGCGGACGCAGTCGGTGTAGCGCGACAACAGCGTCAAATCCTCGTCGATCTGTTTCGCCTCGACGTGGACATTCTCGCCCAGCGGATCCTGCCCGCTGCGAAACGGTCCATACGAAACGCAATAAAGCTTGCCGCCATTGGCCAGCGGGGAGGGCGGCAGAAGGATCGGCGCGCCGAGCCACCACCATGCCGCGCCGATCGCCAGCGCCGTGAGCGCGAAATGCGCCAGCGCTGCACCGGTAAAATTGCCGTCGAGAGGGCGGTCCACGGTTTCGCATTAGCCTTGCGCAAGCGCGATGCCAAGCGCGCGGCCGCATTCCCGCCGCTCGCCGCCGCTTGCCGCCAAGCACGCTGGACAAACGAACCCAGTTAGGGTGTTCTCTTGGTGGGTGGTGTCGGAGAGGCTATTCGGAGCGGCCGCCGCAATAGCGGCTCAATCCGGTGGCCAAGAAGGCGTCTAAAGGCGTCTCACCGGCGTCGAAGAAGTGCCGAGCAAACGGCCGAATTGGTTAAGGGGAACGTCCGTCTATCGGCTTAGTGTGGCCCAAAAATCCAAGGGAACCATGTCGCAACGCGTATTCAGTGTCGTTGGCGGAATATGTCTTGCCGCCTTGCTCGTCGTTCCCATAAGCCCCCTTGTCCATCCTACTTTGGCGCAAAGCAGCAACCCGAACCCGGCCTCGCAGCAGGCTCCGGCCGGCCAGGACGTCGCCAAGGAGTCCAAGGAAACCCAGAAGATCGACGAATATGCCGAGGCCCAACATGCGATCAACGGGCCGGCCGGCAATCCGGAGTGCGTGTGGCTGGGCCGGCGCGTGGTCAGCCTGCTCTGGCGCGACGATCTCGATACCGCTTTCCGCCATCTCGATCTTTACGATCGTTTCGGCTGCCCGAGCGGTCATATCCAGGCGGCGTTCCGCTGCCTGGTTCTGCATTCCAACACCATCGATCCGAAGACCCCCGACAGCTTGAATGGCCGGGTGCTGGCCTGCTGGATCAATCCCTCGCTCGAAGTCATGCCAGCACCCACTGCGGCGGCGCCTTCCGCCGCGGCGCCAGCCCCGACCACGACACGCTGACGCTCGTTATCAGGTGAACCCACTATTTTTGCTCCGAAGTGTTGTTGCTCGCGCTTTGCTGTCTTGAATTTGCCATTACCCAACGCTAGCTTAGCCATGCCGCTCGCAAGGTAGCCTCACCCTTACGACCATCGTCGAACCTGGGGGCAGGTTCGGGCCCGTGTCGTCCGCCCCGCTTGGTAAGAGTCCATGCGCACCGTCGTTGCCGTGCTCGCGCTCGTAGCGTGCGTGCATGCCGGCATCTGGGCGTTGCTGAGGCCCCAAGGAACGGCTCCGAATTATACCGGTCAGCTTGCCAGCGTCTCATATTCGCCGTTCAAGGATTCCTCGCATCCGGATTCGGGCCCGCGCCCTACGCCTGAGCAAATCCGCGCTGATCTCGCGGCCATTGCGCCCTATACCCGGGCGATCCGCACCTATTCGGCGACCGGTGGCGCGGAACTCGTCCCGCCGATCGCGGCTGAGTTCGGGCTGAAGGTCACCGTCGGCGCCTGGATCGACAAGGATCAGGCGCGCAACGAGCGCGAAATCGCCTCGGCCCTCAATCTCGCCAGGCATTACGGCAATGTCGACGCCATCGTAGTCGGCAACGAAACGACGCTGCGCGCCGAAATGACCGTGCCCGACCTGATCAAGCTCATCCAAAGCGTGAAGCGGTCGAGCCCGGTGCCTGTCACGACCGGTGAAATCTGGACTGTCTGGATGGACCATCCGGAACTGGCCTCGGCCGTCGACTTCATCGCCGCGCATATCCTGCCCTACTGGGAGGGCTTTAGCGCCTCGACCGCCGTCGACCACACCATCGAGTTCTACGACAAGCTCCGCCAGATGCACCCCGGCAAGCGCATCGTGATCGCCGAATTCGGCTGGCCGAGCGCGGGCTATAATTTCCATAATGCCAATCCCGGGCGCATGGAGCAGGCCGAGGTCTTGCGCGATTTCGTCACCCGGGCCGAAGCCTACGGCATCGACTACAACATCGTCGAAGCCATCGATCAGCCGTGGAAGACGATGGAGGGCGGCGTCGGACCCTATTGGGGCGTTTTCGATGCCGCGCGGCAGCCGAAATTCTCCTGGACCGGCCCGATCACTGATCCCGATTACGGCAAGCGCGCCGGGCTAGCGGTGCTGTTCGGGCTGTTGCTGTCCTTGCCGATCCTGGCCATGGCGGGGGTGAGCTTCACCCAGGCCTTGATGCTGGCGGTTTCCGCCAACGCGGTCGGCGCTTGGTTCTCGGCCATCGTTGCCTTCTGGAAGGGCCATTATTTCGTGCCGGGCGCCGCCTTTGCGCTCGGTCTCGGCATCGTGCTTCTGGTGCCGCTCGTCGCCATCGCGCTAGCGCGTCTGGAAGAAATCGCGGCGATTGCGTTCGGCCGACCGCCGCGGCGCCTTGCCAATGCGCCGTCGCTGGTGCCCGATGCCGCCACGCCCAAAGTGTCGATCCATGTGCCGGCGTGCTGCGAACCGCCCGACATGCTCAACACGACGCTCGATGCGGTCGCGCGCCTCGATTACCCGAATTTCGAGTGCGTGGTGGTGATCAACAACACACCGGATCCGGCGTTGTGGCGGCCAGTCGAAGAACATTGCCGAACGCTCGGCGAACGCTTCAAGTTCGTCCGGGTGGAGAACCTCGAAGGTTATAAAGCCGGCGCGCTGCGGGTTGCGCTTTCGCATAGCGCGGCGGACGCCGAGATCATCGGCACCATCGATGCCGATTACGTGCTCGATCCCGACTGGCTGAAGGATTTGGCGCCGCTATTCGCCGATCCGCGCGTCGGCTTCGTGCAATCGCCGCAGGATCATCGCGATGGCGCCCGCTCTTTGATGCACGCCGCCATGAACGCCGAATATGCCGGCTTCTTCGATATCGGCATGGTGCAGCGGAACGAATTCAATGGCGTCGTCATGCACGGCACGATGTGCCTCATCCGCCGCGCCGCGATCGACAACGCCGGCGGCTGGTCGTCGGAAACCATTGTCGAGGACACCGATCTGGGTTTGAGCATCCTCGAACGCGGCTGGATCGCGCATTACACCAACCGCCGTTACGGGCACGGACTGCTGCCCGACACGTTCGAAGCCTATAAGCGGCAGCGCCACCGCTGGGCATTCGGCGGCTTCCAGCTGGTGCGTAAGCACTGGCGGCGGCTGTTGCCGTGGGCTGTCGGGCTCACCCGCGAGCAGAAGCGCGAATACGGTATCGGCTGGCTCAACTGGCTCGGCTCCGACGCCATCGGCGTCGTGGTCGCGCTTCTCAACATCCTGTGGGTGCCGTTCGTCGCCTTTGCCAATATCGCGGTGCCGGATCGCATCCTCACCATTCCGATCATTGCCGCCTTTACCGTCTCGGTCGCCCATTTCGTCGCGCTCTACCGGCTGCGGGTGCGCGCGACCGCCGGCCAGATGCTGGGCGCGGTCTGCGCCGCGATGTCATTGCAATGGACCGTGGCGCGCTCGGTCGGGCTTGGCGTCATCCACGAGCGCATGCCGTTTCTACGCACCGCCAAGGGTGGCGTCTCGCGCAAGGGCCCCGATTTCCCGGCATTCTGGGAGGCGGTGATCGCCGCGCTGCTCCTGGTCGGCGCGGCCACGCTGCTGATCACCAATTACAAGCAGGTCCACGAGATCAATATCTTCGCCGGCGTTCTGTTGGTGCAGAGCCTGCCGTTCCTGGCCGCGGTCATTCTCGCCACCGTCGAGGGCACACGCTTCAACAGCTTCGCCTATTGGCGTGGCGTGGAGGCCAAGATCGTCAGCGCGATCGGCGCCAAGGCGGCCGATCTGTTGCCGCAGTCGCAAGAGGTCATCACCAAGGTGATGGCCGAGCCGCCCAAGGTTTCCACCGATAACATCGAAGCGGCGCAGTAACGTCGGTTCCGGCCGTCGCGCGGAGCCCCGCGGCCGGGTGCTTCGGCCCCGTTTACCAACTCGCAACCCTTCCCCGCTAGCCTTCGCGCATCCTCGGGGGAGGGGCTTTCCATGGTCGCAATTGCGCGAAAGCTTGCGCTCGCGGCGGCGGGCTTCGGTTTCCTGACTGCCACAATCGGTGCCGCCGATGCGGCGGGCGCGCTTGCCGTCGGCGTCTGCGGCGCCTACGGCTACGGTTTCGATTACAGCAAAGTGGCGGACGCCCGCGCGGCTGCGCTGAGCAAGTGCGCCGGCGGCCGTTGCAAAATCGTCGGCGTCATTC